>JAGWGX010000010.1 GCA_028867145.1 Microcaldota archaeon
TCATTGAAGACGGTTATGAAGCGTGACATTCCCTGCTCGTCAATGTTGTGCGTCGGCTCATCAAGAATTATCCACTTCAAGTTTGGGACGAGAACGAGCGCAAATGCAACTCTCATTGCAAGGCAGGCTATGCTTCGCTCCCCGCCGCTTGCTATTCCCTCAACAATTTCCCATTTTTCAGGTTTGCCGCTAGACGTCCTTACCTTTAGTATGTAGTCGCTTGAAGTTGCATCAAGCATTATTGCGCCGTAATCGTTGTAAGGGTAGAGCTCTGGCCAGATTCCCTGCATCACATTGTTGATTGAGCCGACCAGCCTTGCACGCATTGCCTTCTGGGTCTCCTCAAGCGCGTTTTTGAACTTTGCAAGGTTGTCGACCGCGGACTTCTTCTCCCCGATCTCTCCTATTATCTTGTTTATTCTCTTGACCTGTTCGTTCTTCTCGTCAATTAATTTTTGCTTGTCCGAGATGTACCTTATGTGCGCAACCATCTCGGTTGCGACCTTGCTTTGCATCGCACTTAGCTCCACAAACTCCTTTTGCATCTTCTCGACCGCGCTTTCATCAACAACAATAAGGGAGAGTTCCGCGGACTTCTTTGATGAGTGCCCCTCAAACTCCTTTGATTGCCTTTTGTAGCTCTCAAATTGGTCTATTTTGTCCTTGCTTGAACTAATCTGCGAGATTTTGAGCGTGAGGGCCTCGTAGCTCTTCTTTAGAGCCTCGCTGTGCTGCTTTGCGATCTCAGCCTCCTCCTTGAACTTTCTAAGCTTTGCCTCGCTCTCGACCAGAAGTTGGTCTAGTCCAATGTAATCCTTGAGCCGCGAAGTTGAGAGCCTGAGTTTGTCAATCTCTTTCTTGAAGGCGTCAATCTCCTGCCTCTTTTCTTTGATAAGTTTATCTGAAGAGGCAATTCCGGATTCCGCGGACTCGAAGACCTGCTTTTTTGCCTCAAGAAGCTTGCTGCGCATTGCATCGTCTAGTTCGCGCTCGCAAACCGGGCAGCTGCTAAGATGCTTCTCGAGCTCCGCAACCCATTTTTTGGTCTCCTCCTTTTGGGACTGGTATCCCGCAAGCTTCTTTTCTATTTCATGGAGTGTTTTGGAGTGCTCCTCCAAAGTTTTCTCCTCTTTTTGCAGGTCCTTATTCTTTTGTTCTGCAAGAAGCCTCTCACGTTCAACTATTTTCTGCTTTGCCTGTTTTATTGCGGCCTCAGCGTCTGAGACCCCTTTGTTTAGCGACCTCTCTTTCTCTCTTGATGCAGCCTCCGCAGATTTTACCTCGGATAGCTTTGAATTATTTTCCGCAAGTATCTTTTCAAGCTCTGATTTTGCAGGGAGCTCCTCTTTTTCAAGCTTTGAAACTTCCAGCTTGACGAATTCGAGCTTGCTTTTTATCTCAGCGATCTCCTTTGAAAGCGCGGTCCTCTTTGTTAGCAGCGCCTTTCCGGAATTAAGGTCTCTTTCAACCCCCTTTGCCTTTGAGGTTAGCTTTTCGTGTTCCACCTCAAGCGCAGACCTCTTTGATTTTAATTCATCAATCTCTTTTTCCAGCACTTTTAACTCTGAGCCCAATTTTGCAGAGTCAAAATTAGCGATTATTTTCTCGTGCTCCGCGATTGTATCCTTTATTCGGTTGAGCAGGCTTGTCGCATTCTCCTGCGCTACCGCAAACTTGTCAAGGCCGAGCAGCTCGTCGATCTGGTTCTTTCTCTCTGATGCACGCAGCTCAAGGAAATAATCTAGCCTGTTTTGCTCTGAGTAAATTGCACGCGAGAATAGGTCATAGTCCACCTTTAGTATTCTTGCTATCTCCTCACTCACCCTCTGTGGCTGGGACTGCAAATACTCTCCGTCCCTTTGAAGGGTTGCCTTCGCACCCTCCTTTACAGAAATAGCTCGCTCCACCGAGTAGTTTTTTCCATCAAGCGTGAAGTTCAGTTTTACACTAGCACTACTCTCCTGAGTCGGACGGCTCATTATCAAATCGTTGACTACAACCCTTCTGTGCTGTATTGAGGGGAATGTGCCAAAGAGTGCATACGAGATTGCATCCATTATTGAGCTCTTGCCGGCGCCCATGAGGCCCACTAGCACATTGGTGCCGCGGGTGAAAGTTAGATTAGTGTTCTTGTGGGTCTTCCAGTTCCTAAGCTCAATAGACGTTATCACAAGTGCCCCCAATTAGATTAGGGATAGAATTTATTTAAAGGGTCTGATAAAAGTAGAAAAGCGGCAATTAGAGAAGGGTCTCCTCTATTACTTCAACTTCATTGACGCCCGCAACCTTCCTTAGGCCATCCTCGAGCTTTGTGCTTCCCTGCTCGTCCTCGTAGACGAACTGGACCTTGATTATCTTGATCCCAAAGGCGATCTCCTCCATCGCGATCCCATTTGGCTTGAGCTGCTCCTTTATTCTCTTGGAGACCTCCTCCTGCTGGCCCTCGTCAGTGTAAACCTTGAAAAGAACAGCGACCTTCGCCATCTACGGTCCCTCGAATTCGCAGACGGAGCACTTGTAGTGCATGAATGTCTCCCTTGAGTGGTAGCACCTAACTATGTCGCTCTTGGCGCAGTTTGGGCACTTGAACTCGACGTACTTGTCAGTCAGCTTACCGCACGATGAACACACTTTGCCTGGCATTATTGATATACAATCACCATTATTAACTTTCAGAAAAGAAGGTTAAGATGTATGTTTAATATACACGAAAACATATAAAAAAGCTATGGATGTGTGGCGCAACTTGGATAGCGCATTGGCTTGCGGAGCCAGAGGTTGCGGGTTCGAATCCCGTCACATCCGTTATATTTTAGGCACGCATGTCCTCCCTGTGGAACTTGGGATTTAGCCTTGCATCAAGCACCAAAATTGGATCGTATGACTCCTTGCTTATCCGCTCCGAATATGTCTCATCCTCATCGCCCACCATGATGCACAGCCTAGTGTCTGAGAGGTGCTCACTCCTTGCGGCCCTTCCTGCGACCCTGATCTCAGGGTTTTTGAGCAATATCTCAAGCATGTCGTTGGATCTTGTCACCCCTGCGAGCGCATACAAGACTGTCCACTCCTTATCGCCAAGCATCTCCCACCTAACCGAATTCGGAGTTGCATCATTGCCTCCAACCTCGTATCTGACCTCGGGGTACTTGCTATAGGAAAGCTTTCTTAGAAGGCTTGGGGATTTTGTGCGCTCCGCTATCGCCTGGTCTATTAGCCTATCGCGCAGCTTGTAGAGCTCCCAGAACATATTTTCAGTAGCGCCCTCCTTCCTTGTGCACTCAATTAGAATCTGGCGGGTGCGCTCAAGTATAGAATTTGGTATTTTGGGGATGGGCTGTTCTAGTTTTCCTAAATTAGCACTTCGATTCTCGGCAAAATTGCCCGCTAGTATGACATCCCTGATCGCTCCCTGCTGCTTTTGATTGGGAAGCTCCCTTTTTATTTCTTTTGTGCCAAACAGCTGCTAGTCTAATTAGGTTTTTAGTTTATACACATTGTATAAGTCGTGGTTTAGATGAAAATAAACGAAGGGGAGCTTGACAGGATGCTTAGTTTCATGCTAAAGGCAGACAGGATGAAGGAAATAAAGAGGACGGGCTGGGTGTGGGCCGGAGTTAAGGAACCGGAGCATGATGGGGACCACTCATTTAGCGTTGCCCTGATGTCTTACCTGATTGCAAAAAGACTAAGGCTTGATGCGGATAAGTGCATGAGAATGGGACTTATACACGATATAGGGGAGGTGATAACAGGGGACATTCCAAGCAGGGCGGATGAGAAGATGCAGAAGGTAAGTTCGCAGATGAAAAAGAGGCTAGGAAATAAAAGCACGATCAAGATGCTTTCATATCTTGATGATTTTAACTCAAAGGAGTTCATAAGGTTATGGAAGGAGCTAGAAGAGGAAAAGACGCAGGAGGCAAAGCTCGTCAAGCAGATCGACAAACTTGATTACATAATGCAGATCTCAATTTACTCAAAACAGATAAAGAGCGATAAGAAGTTTGAGGAGTTTTTTATCAGTGCAGCCAAAAAGATACATTCTCCCGAACTTCGCTATTTATTTGACAAGATAAAGAAAAAGGCTTTCGCTGAGAGAAAAATTAAATAAAGTGGGGCAAGGTAGCCCCCGTAAAAAATTACTTTCTGCCCTTCCTGTTCATCTTTGCACGAGCGACATATCCGCCCTTGTCTATGAAGTACAGGTATCCTGTTGCCCTGCTGATCTTCTCAGATCCAACTTTGGACTTTCTGCCCTTTGGATTTGTCTTCATAGGTGTGCCCCATACGTATCCATCCTTACCTAGGTAATACAGATACCCGTCTTCTCTTACAATCTTCTCTTTTCCTATTCTTTCGGCCATTATTCCACCTTCGAGTTTATCTCGGAAGTATACATTTAAATATCTGTCGTCGGGGATACGTCAGCAAACTATACCCATCACTGCAGTTTATCGAGTGAATCTGGGCGCTTTTCGATTGTTTTTTGGCGATTTTGCGAAGATGTGATTTTAAACCTTTAGATGTCAATCTAAGTGATTGAATGATTGAGATAAACATGTTCAAAGACGTCAAGCTCAAGGGATACACGCTAATCGAGGGCTTCCCTGGGGCTGGGCTTGTGGGCCCTATGGCAAACAGCTACATAGTGGAGAAGCTTAGCATGGAGTACGTCGGGAACATTGAGAGCGACCTGTTTCCGCCAATAGCGGCGGTGCACGGAGGGGTTGCGATGTTCCCTGTGAGGATTTACAAGGACGATAGGTACAAGCTGGTTGTTATAATGTCAGAGTTCTCGATACCGCCCGAGGTGATCTATCACCTAAGCAAGGAGCTGATCAACTTCATTAGAAAGCAGGGAATCTCACTTGTAGTCTCAATTGGCGGTATGCCAACCCAAAAGCCAACGGACATGGCGTATGGAATCGCGACCACAAAGCCGCTTATGGAAAAGCTCAAGGCCGCAAAGATCCAAACAATAGGCGAGGGGATAGTAGCGGGAGTTAGCGCCCTGCTCCTCGCAAATAGCCCGGAGTTTGGAATACCAGTGATAGACATATTAATCCCGGTTGACCCTTCGGCAATGAGCCCGAAGAATGCGGTCACCGCGATCTCGAACCTCAAGAAGGTGATAAACCTCAACGTGAGCACCGAGGAACTAGACAAGGAGGCAAAGCTTGTTGAGGCAAAGGTGAAAGAGATCATGAAGAAGGCGCGCGACTCGCACGAGAGCTACAAGAACGCTATCGATGCGACCGGGCCTTCGATGTACGCGTAAGCTGCGGTGCAGGGGTCGCAGAGTCTGGTCAGGCATAAAGCCACAGAAAAATGCGCAGGACTTAAGATCCTGTGGCCTAGCGCCTTCGAGAGTTCAAATCTCTCCCCCTGCACATTCTTTCACAGCCGCTTCTCCATCCAAACCAGCTTCTTGCCTTTTTTGTAGCCAAGGTGCCCAAGTATGCTTATGATTTTTGGATTTGTAGCAAGAGCATAAACGCTTTTTATCCCATTTTTGCGTAGCCACTTCTCCTTTTCTCTGAGCATTCGTACCCCAATTCCCTTCCCCCTATAGGAGGGAATTACGGCGTCATAGAGCATACATGCATAATCTGCCCCCTCAATTGCACAGTATGCAAACCCCACTATTTTTTTACCATCAAGTGCAACAAGAAACAGCCCCTTGGGATTTTTTATTGCAAATTTGAAATCAGCCTCGGTCATGAATATATCTTCCGATACCTTGAGCTCTGGTGTGGCCCTGCCAATTTTATAAAGTGGCGCAAAGTCCGAGATCTCTGCCTTTCGGATTAGCATAACTTGTATCTGAAATAAACAATTATATAAAATCAGCTAGGCTAGAGAGTCATAAAAATACGCCAATTAGGCGCCTTAAAAAATTAGAGCTTCTTTACGTTCTTTGCCCTTAGTCCTCGCTCTCCTGTCTCGACATCATACTCAACCATGTCGCCAACAGCGAGCTCGGCACCGCCTGCAACTGCAGTCTTGTGCACATACACGTCCTTTCCATCATCGCCGGTGATAAATCCAAATCCGCGCGCAGCATCAAACATCTTTACTTTTCCATTCATAAAATTCCCTATATAGTATATTCTACTTAGTATCACATAATTTATAAGACGCTACCTTATGGGCGGATAGGATATAGTTAATAATATTGTGAGATAAAGATACCTTTGCGCACCTATAGCTCAGTGGTAGAGCGCGTGCATGGTAAGCACGAGGTCGCGAGTCCAATTCTCGCTGGGTGCTTTTGTGGTAAAATGGCAAGCTCGCAGATAATCCCGAAGAAGATCTACAAGGTGGTCCTAAAGATGGTCCCGATCTTCTGCGTGGACGCAATAATAAAGACAGAGAGGGGAGTGCTGCTAGGCATCCGAAACAACGAGCCTGTCAAGAACAAGCCCTGGTTCATAGGAGGGCGTGTCTTTTATGATGAGCCACTCGAAAAGGCGATCTTGCGTAAAGTGAAGGAGGAAACAGGATTAAAAGTAAAGATAGAGAAGCTTGTAGGAACATATGCGTGCATTTTCCACAAGGGAGAGAGAAGGCACACGATCTGCGCAACATATGTTGTAAAGAAAGTAGGTGGAAAACTGAGCAGCGATGACCAGCACTCAGGATTTGTCTACATAAAAAATGTGAACAGGCACCTTCCAAAGTATGTGAGGGAAATTCTGCTTGAGAGCGGCGTCTTTAGGCAAAAGAAGTCTCCTCCAAAGTACGGAGGCTGGACAATGGTAGTTGATTAAGGGCACAGGTCGCTTATATCGTCCTGCTTTTTGGATTTGGTCTCGTAGTCAAATCCGTATTCGAATCCGCGATGCAGCTGAGTTAGTGCGGGATCTGGAATTGTAGGGTGAAAGAATACATGCAAATCGAAAAATTCCTTTCGCATCTTACCCTTCATTTCCTCAATTTTGAGTTTGTCTGCTGGTGGGGGCGTAGAGTATACCATGTCCGCAGTAGCCATCCCCCACTCCCTGCCTACATGCCATGCACTATCAGGCAGCTTCTGCGCCTCTTCTTCCTTATTTGCACTTACGGTTCTGATCATAAAACACAAATTCAGTAGGTCTTGGCGCTTTAAAAGTTTAATTCAGTGAATGTACGAAGCTCCGCTAGGTAGTTTGAAATAAAAATAGAAAACTTATCTCTCTGTTCTCCTTGGCCTGTCGGATCTGTGGAAGCTTCTTCCGCCTCCCCTGAATCCTCCTCCGCCTCTGTGCCTAAAGCCTCCGCCTCCTCCACCTTCTCGGTTTCCGCCCTCGGAGTTTTCCCTTCGGCCGCCGCTCCTGTGGAAGCTTCTTCCGCCTCCTCTAAAGCCGCCGCCACCTCCACCGCCTCTGAAACCGCCACCACCCATTCTAGGTCTAAATGGCCTGTCTCCTCGGTCAGGATCGCTAATTGGCAGCTTCATGTTCGCAAATGGCTCGAGGTTTAGCTCGATCTTCTCCATCCTAACGTTTGCGTAATCCTGAATGTCAGTTATCTGCCTTCGCTGCTCTGGATCAATTATGGTGAATGCCTTTCCATCCTTGCCCATCCTTGCTGTCCTCCCGACCCTGTGGATGTAGGTGTTTGGGTCTTCTGGTGCCCCAAAGTTAATTATGTTTGAGATGTCCGGGATATCGAGCCCTCTTGCCGCAACGTTTGTTGCGATAAGGAACTGTGCGCCCTTCCTGAATGCTCCAAGCGATCTTTCCCTCATTGACTGAGTGAGTCCGCCGTGCATAAGGATTGCATCATACTTCTGGCTTAGCAGCACCCTGTGGAGCGCGTTCGCCTCGTACTTTGTCCTTGAGAATATAATCGATTTCTTTGGCTTGTACTCCTGAATGTATGCAAGAAGCGCGGAGAACTTTAGCCTTGCAGGAACTATTGAGTAGCTCTGCTGGATCGACTTGACCGTTAGGTCCTCTTCCTCTCCGACTGTTATCCTTGCGTCGTGTCCGCTTGAGTATCTATCAGCTATCTTGATAATCTCCCTTGGCATTGTAGCTGAGAACATCATCATCTGCCTATCCTTCGGAGTCCTTGAGATTATCATCTCGACGTCCTCGATGAATCCCATGTCAAGCATGACATCGGCCTCGTCTAGAACCAGGAACTTGATCCTGTGAAGGTCAAGAGCCCCTCTTTCAAATAGGTCGATTAATCTTCCTGGGGTTCCGACTACTATGTTGGTTCCGCTCCTAAGCGCATGCATCTGCATATTTATCGATGCTCCACCGTAGACGGTTGTGGTCTTGATGTGCATATGCGATCCAACCTTCTCCGAGAAGGCTGCGACCTGAATTGCAAGCTCTCTTGTAGGAACTATGATTAGCGCATCGATGTCCCTTGACTTCTCGATTCGCTGCATGATTGGCACAATGAATGCGCCCGTCTTGCCTGTTCCTGTCTTGGCTCTCGCCACCACGTTCTTTCCCGCCATAACTTCCGGTATGGCTCTCTCTTGTACCTCAGTGCAGGTTATGAAGCCCTGCCTTTTGAGGGATTCGATTAACTCTGGCTTGAGGTTCATTTCGCTAAATTGTTTCAACTGAACACTTCGTAAACACAAGGAAAAATTAGCCTTTCGCTGACATTGTAAATCAAGAAAAACTAGACTTCTTCGCTTCTATTTTACACTACACTCTTGGAATTCATCCTATATAGAGCTTTTGGTATCCTACGTTTTAGAGCCTCTGAGGCTTGATTTTGCCTCTTCATCCTCCTTTATTTTCCCGAGATATTTTGCCCAAGTTTCTATCAATATGCTCTGGGCTTCCCAAAGCTGTGATTTTCTCCAGATTCTGCCGGAAGCCGGATTCCCCTCAGTTTCCTTTTCTATAGCCACATATTCGTTCTTCAATCCGATTACTCCAATCTGAACCGCATGTGCTATCTCCGGATTTCTCTTGCTTAGTTCACTCATGAAGGTTTCATAGCTCGGGAAATTATACCTTAATAGCATTTCACCGAATTTCGCATTGAAAAAACTTGTGAAGGTTTGAGTTTCACTCATCGTTTTGATTTTTATCTTTGAGTCTACCGGCATAATATCAACACACGTCTTCATTTTTGAGCCTTTTTAGTCATTTGTCCCATTTCGTTTATCATAGAAGAATTGTGCTTTGATTGACGCACTTTTAAGGGAGGTTTTTGCGTTTTTCCGAACTTTATTTAGAGGAGTATTGCCAAGTAGATAGAGCACCGGTGAGCCCATGGAGTACGTCATAGAGGCAAAGAATCTGAGCAAGAGCTTTAGGAGCTACGAGACGCGCCAGGGCAAAAAAATCTTCCTGGCCTCACTTAGGAGAAAATACTACACCCAAAAGGCGCTCCAAAACGTGAGCTTCAAGGTGAAGAGGGGGGATATTGTCATGCTGCTTGGGCAGAACGGGAGCGGCAAGTCAACGCTCATCAAGATACTTGTGGGAATTTTGCATCCAGACAAGGGGAGTGCAAAGGTGCTTGGCATAACCCCCTGGGAGGAGAGGGTAAAGCTCGCGTGGGACTATGGAATGGTGAGCGGGGCGCACAACCAGCTGTTCTGGAACCTGCCCGCTATCGACAGCTTCAACTACGTACGTGGCATTTACGGCATACACAAGAAAGAGTTTGATGAGAGGCTTGCGTATTTCGTGAAAATCCTCGCGCTTGAGGACGTCTACAAAAAGCAGGTGAGGACCCTCTCGCTTGGGGAGAGGATGAAGTGCAACTTTGTAGCATCAGTGCTCCACCTCCCAAAGATAGTATTCATGGACGAGGCGACAATAGGGATGGACCTGCCTGCTGTGCTCAACCTTAGGGAGGCGATCTTTGACATGCGAGACAAGCAGGGAATGACCTTCTTCATAACGACCCACATAGTGGATGAGATAAAGGCGCTTGCGCGGGGCGTGATAATAATCGACAAGGGGAGGATAGTCTTTGACGGGACAAGGGCGGAGCTCCAGAGGTTCTTTGGGAGCAAGAAGCAGCTTGAAATACGCTTCAACAAGGAGATAAGGGAGAAGGACTATGCGCGCTACGGCGAGATAGTGGAGGCAAAGAAGGATTACCTCAGGCTTGAGATTGAGGCGGATGCGCTAAAGAGCAGCAAGATCTCGGAGCTGCTAAACAACGATGAGGTCACGGACTACAATGTCTCAGACCCGGATCTTGCAAAGGTGCTCGCAAGGTTCTACAAGCTAAACAGGGAGAAGAGGCACAAAAGATGATGCACCAAAACATGATAGGCAAGTACCTTGTCCATGCTAGATTCATAATCAAGAGGAGGCTTGCCTTCAAGCTCGACATGGCGCTGCTCTTTGGGCTGCAGATAATCAGCCCGATAATAATGCTCTTTGTGTGGAGCGCGGTCTACCTTGCGACGCAGACCAATTCGATAAACAACTTCACGCTGCTCCAGATAGCGACGTACTTCTTTGTGGTTGCAGCGGTGAACTCAATGGCACCGGACATCTCATGGGGGATTTTGGGGGACATCAAGACAGGAGGCACGTTCTCGGTGATGACAAAGCCGCTCAGCTACCTCAAGTCAGTTGTCTTTGCGGGCAGCGCAAATTTTGTATTTGACGCGATGACGATCGGGGCGCCCATACTGATTTTGCTCTACATTTTCACCGGCACAGCTCTCTCTGCGTACTCGTTCGCACTCTTCTTGCTTGCTGTGCTCATCGCGTTTGCGCTGGGGATGATGTTCAACATAATACTGGGATACCTAGCGTTTTTCATAGTGGAGACAGCAGGGGTGATAAACATATACTACTTCACAATAGACTTCTTTGGAGGATGGCTTGTGCCGCTGAACCTATTTCCGCAGTACATCTCAAGCATAACATCTGTTTTGCCGTTCCAGTTCCTCTATTATTTTCCAGCCGCAATCTTCTCGCATGCAATAACTAGTGCGCAGGCAATTGGCCTGCTTTCTGTGGCCGCATTCTGGCTGGTGGCGATAGGCATTCTAACCTGGGGTGTGGTCTTTGCTGCAAAAAGGCACGTTGACGCGGTGGGTGTTTAGATGATAGAGAAAATTGCAAGGAACCTGCGTCTGCTGTACCTAGTCCAAATTTATGCCTGGAAGACGCAGCTTGCATACAGGGTGCAGGCACTTGTCTGGCTAATCAACTTCGTTGCCCAGGCGCTTCTCACATTTGTTTTCATCAGCGTGATGTACTCGGTCTCCGCGGGAATTCCAGGATGGAGCTACTTTGAGATGCTGCTGCTCTCATCCTCGACTATAATGATGATGGGGCTTGTAAACTACTTTGTAGACATATATAATATCGGGCAAAACCTCCTCGCAGGGGACTTTGACGCGCAGCTTGCAAGGCCCGTCTCTGCTATGACAATAATGTTCTCGAATTTCAACGGGGTGACGCTAGTAGCCAGCTTCCTGACAGGGCTCGCCATCTTTGCATACGCCGCATCGCATCTGGGGCTTACGTTAGGGCAGCTTGCACTCTTCGCGCTCTTCTTTGGGATGGGTACTTTCATAGTGATGCTCTTTTTGATCGTGCTTGTCATGTCCTCCTACAAGCTCTTTAGGGGCGGGGCGTGGGTGAACTGGGTTACAAACACGCTTAGTGGAGCATCAAAGTATCCCCTGAGCATCTATGGAACGGTGGGCACGCTCATCTTCACATTCCTAGTGCCGATGGGATTTGCGACTTACTACCCAATAGAGGCAGTGACCGGAAAGCTGAGCACATATGCGATTGTTGCGGTTTTTGTGGGGATGCTGATCTTCATTTTCGCACTGCTAAGAATTTTCAGTCACTTATTCAAAAGCTACTCAAGCGGAATGGGATAGCTACAGCCCCCAGCTGCTCTTTCTCTTTATTTCAACCCTGACTATAGGGGCTTCTTTTGGCTTGAATGGATTTGCCCTGTAGTACTGATGCCTTTTTTGTAGAAGTTTGAGGGCATAATCAAACTCCTTGCCTTCGTCAAACATTTTTGCGATTCCCTGAATTATAACGGCACTTGGCTGCCTTTTGTAAACATCGATGGCAAGTGCGACTTTTTTGTTTTTGAGAAGATTTTTGTACTTCACAGTATTGTAATCAATTGCAAAGTAAATGTGTCGTCCGTCAAAAACGTGGATTACTGTTGTTACCTGGGGCCAGCCTTTGCTTGAGATTGTGGCAACTCTTGCCTCAGGCATTTTTTTGATGAATGAGGATTCCTTTGCAGTGAATTTTACCATGGCATCATCCAAGTACTGGGCTTAAGTTTGTTCCGCTCCTTATGCCAAGCCGCTTTGCGGCCCCTGCTTTTAGCTCAAGGACGTATTTTGCATTTGCACTCGGATAATACGTTGGGCAGCTAAGCATTCCCTTGCAAGGCTTAATGTTTGCAATCAGATCAACAACATCTCCTCGCTCCCCGATCCAGATGCAGTCGATTGCAAAGTTCATGTGGTACATCCAGATCCCGTGCCTTGCATTTGAGCTGAATGTGAAAAGCATTCCCTGAGTTTGGGCAAGTGAAGACCTGTGCATTAGGCCCAAAATCTGCTTTGGCAAGGAATCTGCAAGGAACAGCTCAAGCTTTGCGTCCCTGAACCTAACGACCTTCGTTTTGAAGGTGAGAATTTTATAGAGGAGACGTGTCAGCATCAAATCATTATTTTGCGATGGACTCGCTTTGCTCCCTCATGAACTGCTGCAAGTAGAACCTGCTCCCTGATCCCTTTCCGGTTAAGCCGCTACCCTTCCAGCCAACAAAGGTGTGGAGCCCCACTATCGCCCCTGTTGTCGCGCTAGTCTCCCTGTTGACATAGACGACTCCCGCCTGTATTTTGTTTAGGAACTCCCTTATCTCGCTCTTCTTTGCGCTGTAGAAGCCCGCTGTGAGCCCGTACTCTACGTCGTTTGCCTTTGAGATTGCCTCGTCAAGCGTCTTGAAGGTAGTAATGCACAGGAACGGAACAAAGAGCTCCTCGTGGAAGAGCTTGCTTTCTTGGTCAAGCTCCGCAAGGGTTGGCTCAACATAGCTTCCCTTAAGGCCCACATCAACCGCCTTTCCACCGAAGATTATCTTTCCAGACTTGTTTGCCTCGTTGACTGCGTAGTGGTACTTTTGGAGCGCATTCTCGCTGATTAGCGGCCCCACATAAATGCCCTTGTTTAGCGGGTCGCCGATCCTAAAAGATCGCATCTTCTCGACCAGCTTGCTGATGAATTCCTCCTTGATTGATTGGTGGACATAAACCCTTGAGCAGGCGCTGCACTTCTGACCCGCAAATCCGAACGCTGCGCTTGCGATGCCCTTCGCGGCATGCTCGATGTTGGCGCTCTTCATCACGATTGCGGGATTCTTTCCCCCCATCTCAACAACAAAGGACTTTTGCTGGCCTTGCGAGTAGCTTTTCATCATCATTGAGATGCCAGTTGCCTTTGAGCCCGTGAATGCGATGCCGCCCACATTCTTGTTTACTGAAAACTCGTCGCCGATTTCAGAGCCGGGGCCTGTTATGTAGTTGAAGACGCCATCTGGCACGCCTGCCTCCCTGAAGATTTGGTATATCTTGTATCCCGTGAGCATGGCCATGTTGTCTGTTGATGAAGGCTTGAAAACGACTGTGTTGCCTGTAATCAGGGCTGCGCTGCTCATGCCAACCGAAATCGAGATAGGGAAGTTGAACGGGGCAAGAACACCGAAAACCCCGTAAGGCCTCATTGCTATCTTGACCTCCTCCCGCTGACCCGGCGCGCCCTGGAATCCCGCGGATACCTTAGAGGCGCTTTCGCCCAGTTTTGTCTTTCGCAGGTATCCCTTGTTCTTCTCGAGGTCGAGTGCGTAGTAGTTGAGGAAATCTATCGCCTCGTCGACTTCCCCAATTGATTCATACCTTGTCTTTCCGTTCTCAATGCTAAGTATCGCCGCGAGTAGGAACTTCTCCCTTGAAAAGATCTTTGCCGCATGCCTGAAAATCTCAACGCGCTTCTTGTAGTCTGTTTGCGACCAGCCCTCGAATGCGGCAGCCGCTGCGGAGATTGCAAGGACTGCCTGCTCCCTTGTGGCCTTTGGGAACTTTCCAATTAGAAGGGTCCTATCTATCGGCGAATACTCGGAAAGCTCGCCGCTTGAGTAGGTCTCCTTGCCATCAATGTAATTAGGGAACCTTTTTCCAAGAACCTCGCCCTTGACCTTCCTTACGGCCCCGTCAAAAAGGGAGTCAAACTCTTCCTCCCTGCCCTCCTCCAGGAATCTCTTGTAGGTGAACTCGTTTTTGAACTCCACAATTAGCGCCCAAGGCTAATTCCAATCAAACAATTAAAAAGATAGCTAGGAAGTATTTTTACTTTAAGAACGCCCTTCCCTCGCCGCAATGTATTTATTGCTGCTCGGTAGAATACAAACCATGGCGACCGCCTCTGCTAGCCTTGAAGTGGCGAGCAGCATAGACCCAAGGAGCATGAACTTAGAGGAGCTAGTGAGCGACGCAACATGGAAGGAGATGCTAGTCGAGCTTGTCCACAAGGAGAAGCTTGACCCCTGGAACATAGACATCGTAGAGGTTGTGGACAAGTACATTGAGGCAATCAAGGGAATGAAGGTCCTAGACCTTCGCGTCCCGGCAAACATAATCCTCGCAGCAGCAATACTCCTCAGGCTAAAGAGCGAGATGATCAGCTTTGCGGAGGATGATGTAGAGGAAGAGTATATTGAGGGCGCAAGGCCGGACAGGACGGTTGAGCCGCTCAGCTTCAGGCTTAGGATACCGCCAAGGAGGAAGATGACGCTTCAAGAGCTCATCGGCGCGCTTGAGGAGGCGATGAAGCTAAAGGAGGTCAGGGAGATGGCAAGCAAGGCTCCCGTTCCTGTGCCGCTAAACATAAATCCGGTTGACATCGAGGCTGAGATAAATGCGGTTCACGAGCTTGTGAAAAAGAGTGTCGACAAGTCAAAGATGACAACTTTCTCAATTCTCTCACGCGGAATGGACACGGAAAAGGCGCTCCTTGGAATATTCATACCTCTGCTCTTCCTTGAGCACAAGAAGAAGATCATGCTAATACAGGAGAGGTTCTTTGAGGAGATAATAATCGCACTTGCGTGAGAAGATGGATGAGCAGACGGACCATAAAAAACTAATAGAGGCGGCGCTCTTCATGTCGCAGAGTGCGCTTGGGGTCAACGAGCTTGTGAGCGCGACCGGAATAATGTCCCCGGGCAGGATACAGACCATCCTAAAGGATATAATGGCGGACTACATGGCAAGGGACACGTCACTTCAGCTAATTGAGATAGGCGGAAAGTTCATGTTTGCGCTAAAGGAGCCGTACGCCTCCAAGGTGAGCTCCCTCGCAATAGGTCCGGACCTGACGCGTGGCGCGCTAAGGCTGCTTGCGTATGTTAGCAAGAACCCTGATGCACTGCAAAGCTCAATCGTGAAAATCTTTGGAGGCTCAACCTACGAGTACATGAAGGAGCTAACGGACAAGGAGTTCATAGAGACAAAGAAGGTAGGAAGGAGCAAGAAGATCTCCACAACCACCAAGTTCAAGGAGTACTTCAACGTCTAGTAAATGGGGTTGTTCTCCTCGATTCCGTTTTTGTGGTTGAGGTAAATTGCCGCGGCGAATAGGTATGATGAGAGGCGGTTTAGGTAAGCCAATACCTCTGGCTGCATCTGGTATTTTTGCGCTGCTCCTGCGACATGCCTCTCCGCACGTCTTGCGACCGACCTTGAGAAATGCAGGTGGGAGGACTCCTCCGATCCCGCGGGCAGTACAAACTTGTTTAGCGCGGGCATCTTTTGCGCCATCTCCTCAATCTGAGCCTCGAGGCGCTCTATTTGTCTTTTCTCGACCCTTGCCTTGTTAAACTCCTTTGAGTCAGCCGCGGCGAGAATGGCGCCAAGCGAGAAGAGCTCGTTTTGTATGAGCCGCAGCTCCCTTCTCATCTGCTCATCGCGTACGTAGAATAATGAGACGCCGATGCTGCTGTTTAGCTCGTCTAGGTCGCCTATTGCCTCCATTAGGATGTCGCTCTTGCCGAGCTTTGCCCCGTTCATTATGGAACTTGAGCCGTTGTCGCCCTTGCCAGTGTAAAAGTTTGACATGCCAACAATTAGACTGCTTATTTTGATTATTTATATTTATTTGATAGATATTGTTAGTCAAGGGGCTCGTGGTCCAGTGGTAAGACGTTACCCTCACACGGTAAAGACAGGAGTTCAATTCTCCTCGGGCCCATCCTCTACTTTGTTACCTTTTGTTTAGAAGGAGGAGCAGCGATACCGAGCGCAGCCTTTGCAAGGGCGCTTAAGTTGTTATTGGAATCCTTTGCAAGCTCCTGGAGAATTTCCTTGGTTGTGCTCTTGTTTGCAACTAGCGCAAACTTCACGTGTATGACCTCGTCCTTTGCGAGCCTTGCAAGTGCATCCTCAGGTGTGCCCACATTTCCAGCCGCAGCGTACCTCACATCCCAGTCCTCATCAGCTGCAAGTTTTCTTAGTATTTCGATTGGAGTTGCCTCATTGTTTGCTACCTTCCAGCGGACCGTAACATTTTGATCTGTAGAAAGCTTTGCAAGTATGGATTTTGGTGTATTTTTGTTGCCGCCTGCTGCTGAACGTATGAACCAAATCGGGCTATCGGAGAGGGAGGACAAAAATTCAGGCGCGGCGCTTTGGGACCTTGCGGCAAACCAAACCTCGTTTGCCTCGTCATAGCGTTTCGTCTCAACTAGTTCTTTGGTGCTAATTTCCATTGAGCTTCGCTAGTAGTATAATGCTTGAAGTTTATAGGTATTCTCTACCACTCTAAACTTCTTTTATGACCCTTGAGTCTGGTATCTTTATCGCTGCCGTGGGTCCCAGAACCTCCTTTGCAAACAGAGATATTACAATTATTATAATAGACATGATTATTGCAACGAAGTATGAGTACTGGAACGCTGCCGCGGAGCCAAACACCGCTATTAGAACCCCTGCAATAGGCGCACCAAGGGCGCTGCCAAAGAATCCAAAGACAGAGTTCATAGATGCGGCAAGGCCAATCTGCCTGCCTTCAACGCTTAGAACCAAAAGGTTCATTGTTGGAATGTTGAGACCGGAGAGTCCAATTCCCACAAGCGCAGCACCTATAACGAGGTATAGTATGCTAGGAGCAAAGGCTGCGACCAAAAAGCCGAGTATCGTGAGAGCAGAGCCAAATAGATAGAAGGGCTTTACACCAAATCGCGGTAGGAACCTGCCCACTATTGGAGGGATTATAAGTGACATAATCGCAAAAGGAACCATCAAAAGTCCTGTCGCGAAGATGCTCTGACCATATCCTGTAGGAACTGGTGATTCAAACTGGTAAACAAAAGTCTGGTACGCAAGGAAAATCCCTATTCCGACAGCAAGGAAGATCAGGTTTGCTGCAACGACATTTCTTATTTTAAGGAGATTGAAGTCAAGCACCGCATCTGCGTTCTTTTTCTCGTAGGGAATGAGCAGCGCAAAAACAAGTATGGCAAATGCAAAGAGTAATATTATCGCATTCGAGCCCCATCCAAATGTTGCACCTTCGGAGAGAGCAAAGACAAGTGAGCCAAGGAAGACCGCAAGTCCAATGGAACCGATATAATCAACCTTTGCATCGGGCTGCATATGCCTTGATTCCTTTATGAAAAGCCCTATCAAGATAGAAAAGAGGAGAACAAAAGGCACCGCGGTGAAATAGGTGATCTGCCACCCGTAGGTGTTTGAGACAAAAGATCCGATAGGCAGGCCTATGGACATTCCTGCGCCAAACATCGCTCCCACAATCCCAAGTGCCTGTGGGACCTTGTCCCTTGGGAACTGCTCTTGGATAAGGCTGATTGCAAGGGGGAAGACAGTAAGTCCAATACCCTGGAATGCTCGAAGTATAACCAGGGAGGTGAAGTTAGGCGCAAACCCGGTCAGCGCAACGGAAATCGAGTAAATTGCAAGGACCCTGATCAGTACCTTTTTCTTGCCGTAAATGTCCGCTAGTTTCCCGACTATAGGGCTTAGCGCAACGCCTGCGACTATGTACATTGAAAGCACAAGGCTCACGTTCGCCGCATTAACGTCAAACTGCTTGGCGATGGAAGGGAGAGATGAGATGATCATCGTCTCAATATACATTACGATTATGATGAATGCCGCAAATATCAGAAGCGACTTTTGCGCGTATTTTTTATCGTAATGCTGTTCTCCTTCCATCAAAACCACTCAATCTTCTTTTATCACACTTGCAGGATCAACCTTCTTGGTCGCGTTTGGCCCTAGCATCTCAGTTGTAAATGTTGAAAGTAGTATGACAACAAGGAACATTGCTATTGCAAAGAAGTAAGAGTACTGGAACGCAACCGAGGAGCCAAACTCTGCGATTAATACTCCTGCAACTGGTGCTCCGAGCGCGCTTCCAAGGAACCTGAAGACCGCGTTCATTGAGGTTGCAAGTCCTGCCTGTCTTCTGTCAATGCTAAGTATCAGGGTGTTGACGTTAGGTATGTTAAGGGCAGAGAGGCCCGCACCGACCAGCGCGGCACCGATAACCAGGTACGCAACGCTTGGGGCAAATGAGGTGAAGAGGAAGCCCAGTATTGCAACTGCCGAGCCGAATACGTAGAAGGGCTTTGCGCCGAACCGGGTTATTAGCTGCCCGACTATTGGCGCAACGATTAGCGACATGACTGCAAAAGGCGCCATGAGAAGCCCAGTCATGAAAATGCTATTGCCGTAACCTATTGGAACGGGTGACTCAAGCTGGTATGCAAATGTCTGATAGGCAAGGAAAAATCCGAGGCCGATCACAAGCACGATTAGATTTGAGGTTAGAACATTCCTAATGCTAAGCAGCTTGAAGTCAAGAACCGCATTCTCCTTCTTCCGCTCATAAGGTATGAGAAGCGCGAGAAGGATTATACCGATCGCAAACAATGCAAGTATCAATGGTGAGGTCCACCCAAATGTGGAGCCTTCTGATAGCGCAAAGACTATAGAGGCGAGAAATCCTGCAAGCCCGATTGCGCCAAGGTAGTCAACCTTCACATCCGGTTGGGTGTGCTTTGATTCCCTGATGTATATTCCAATCAGTATTGAGAAGAGCACGACGAATGGAAGGGCAGTGTGGTATGTTGTTTGCCACCCATAGGTGTTTGAGACAAATGAGCCAATTGGAAGACCTATGGCAGCTCCAGCGCCGAACATGGCTCCCACAATCCCAAGCGCCTTTGGAACTTTCTCCCTCGGGAACTGCTCCTGAATTAGGCTGATTGCAAGCGGGAATATTGTAAGACCGACTCCCTGTATTGTCCTTAGGACAAGAAGCGCAGGGAAGGAAGGTGCGAATCCGGTAAGCGCAACTGCAACAGAATATATTGCAAGAACCCTGACTAAGACCTTCTTCTTACCGTAAATATCGGCAAGCTTTCCTACTATCGGGTTGAGCGCAACTCCGGAGACAAGATAAAGTGAGAGAACGAGGCTGACGGTTGCAGCATTTACGCTGAACTGCTTTGCAATCGAGGGAAGCGATGGTATGAGCATCGTCTCGATGTACATGACCATTATAACGAATGCGGCAAAAAGTATGAGAGATCTCGTAGCGTAGCTTTTATCATAATGTTCCTCTTCCATAGTGGTCACCTTTCACTTATTTTCTTCAATAATGTCGCCGAAACACCTGCAGAAATAAGTCATGGCGTGCTTTACGCCCTTCTTACCTTTGGGTGTCAAGGAATATATTATTATCTTGCCCTTCTTTGAGCCGCTTATCATCCCGTTCTCCTTGAGGTCCCTAAGCGCAGGGTAGATCGTGCCCGCCTTTGGCTTCTCCCCCCTTCTCTTCTCAAGCTCCTTTGCAAGCTCCTCGCCGTGCATCGGTTTTCTCGAGAGCAGCCAGAGGACCTGGAATGAGAGCATGCCTCTCATGTCGCAGCCGTAATCGTCATTCATGTTTTCACTGTTGTATGTATAGGACATACTATATATTTAAATATTTATCTTGGCTTATATATGATGTCCTATACTTAGGACAAGTGGTAGAAATGGAAAATTGTGGATGTGGCGTAAACGGGATGAGAAGCTTCCTCACAAAGGAGGAGAAGTTGGAGATTCTAAAGGAGTACAAGAAGAATCTCGAAAGCGAGGCAAAGGGCGTCGCGGAAAGAATCAAGGAGTTAGAGAAGAACAACTAATCCTTTGAATCTCTGTGGGTTTTTCTTTTTTCTTTTCTTTTTTATCTTTCGTGTTTAATTGAGTGTAACTATGGATCTTGAACGAATGAATGATGCAGCTAGGAAATTTGTGACGAATGTGGGCCTGATAACAAGCAACGGGCCCATTGGCGACAACATAATGTCTGCAGAGTGGACGCACCACATCTCCTACTCGCCGGGGCATATAATGATCAACCTCAGGAGCAAAAGCGCGAGCACCCAGAATATCTTGGAGACAGGGGAGTTCGGGGTGAACATTGCAGGCGACACCCAAAATGTGGTGACCAGCGTAGCGGGAAGGGGAAGTGGGAGAGATTACAACAAGATTGCAATCCTAAAAGAGCTGGGAGTCGAGTTTTACAGGGCTAGCAATATCAACGTGCTAATGGTCAAGGGGGCAGCAATGAATGTGGAGTGTAAAGTAATCAAGCACGAGGTGATTGGGGATCACATCGCAATTGTGGGCGAGGTCGTAAACAGCTCCGCGGAAGAAAATGTACAGCCGCTCCTATTCCATGGCACCAGATACTTCAAGCTTGGGGAACATATAGCAAAGCCCGATGAGAAGAGAATGGCAGAGATAGATGCAATCTATGATAAAAACAGGAAGACTCAGGCTACTTGATTGCGTCCCTTATCGCATCGATGCTTATTGCTCCCTCCCTGACAATTTCAATAGTATCTCCGCTTAGGTCCACAATTGTTGATGGGGCAGAGTATTTTGTCCTGCCCTGATCAACAACAACCGAGACGCTCTCGAGTATTTCTGCAGGGATCTCGCTTACCTCCATGGGATTTAGGCCGCCGGATAGGTTTGCGGAGGTTGCAATGATCGGACGATTGTAGCTCTTTAACAGGGCAAGCGCAAAGTCGCTGTCCGGAATCCTAATCCCTATCTTGCCATCCTTTGAGACAAACTTCATCTCTGATTTTGCTTTAAGTATAATGGTCAGCGGCCCGGGCAGGAATTTGGCGGCAATTATTTTTGCAGTTGGGGTGAAATTCACAAGATCTTCCGCGGCAATAATGTTTGCAACCGCAATCGAGACCACCTTGTCGATCGGCCTTCGCTTTGCGGCAAATACCTTTTCAACTGCCCCATTTATCGTCGCGTCAGCTCCAAGGCCATAGAGTGTGTCGGTTGGATAAACAATAAGCTCTCCTTTTGAAAGCGTGGAGAGGCATTTGTTTAATGCTTCATCACCAGCTTCCAATTTTTCCATTTGCTACTCCCCTTCAAGCTCTATCCCAAAGTCCTCCTTTAGCCTCTTGGCGTCCACCTGCGAAGGCGAGCCGTCAAGCAGGAGCTCTCCCTTCTTGTTCTTTGGAAATAGTATGAAGTCCCTTATGTTGTGCTCACCAGATAGGAGCGCAACGAGCCTGTCAAGTCCCGGAGCAATGCCGCCGTGCGGAGGAGCGCCGTATGAAAGCGCCTCGAGCAAGAAGCCAAATGAGTTCTCGATTGTCTTCTCGCTCATTCCCATTATGTAAAGTATCTTTCTTTGAAGCTCCGGACTTGTGATTCGAATTGAGCCGCTTGCGATCTCAAAGCCGTTTAGCACAAGGTCGTACTGCCTGCTCATCACCTTTTCCGGAGCGCTGTCTAGGTACTTGAGCGTCTCTAGAGTAGGAGAGGTGACAGGGTTGTGGGAAGGCTTCAACTTTTTGGTCACCTCGTCAATCTCGAAGAGCGGATACTCGTCCATCCAAAGGAACTCGAACTCAGAGCTGTAGATGCCAATCTTGTCCGAAATTATCTTTCTTAGCTTCCCTAGCACATCAAGCAGCAGCTTCTCCGATAGGTCAGCTCCAATAATTATAACATCTCCATCCTTTGGTGAGAGCTTCTTGAGCAGCCCCTTCTCGCTTGGCCTTAGCGAATCGGCAATGCTCTGCGGCTCGGACCTAAGCGCCTTATCCCTAAAGTATAGCCATGTGAGCCCCTTTAGGCCCAGGCTCTTTGCAAGCTCGATTGCCTTAAGCATGTAGTTCTCGTTTATTGCTCCCTCCTTTGAGTACTTTGCTCCGGAGAATGCGATTGCCTTGACTCTTCCCCCGTTTTCGGAGACTCGCTTTAGTATGTTGTAGTTGCTCTTTGCGGCCTCCTCGGTTATGTCAACTATCTTGTTCTCATACCTTAGGTCAGGCTTGTCGTTCCCGTAGTTCTCCATTGACTCCCTAAACGACATGTGCTTGAAGGGAGTCTTGAGCTGCTTTCCGAGAGCCTCCTTGAAGATCTTCTTTAGCATTCCCTCAATTAGGCTCTGTATGTACTTCTCGTCCTTGAACGCAACCTCGATATCGACTTGGGTGAACTCTGGCTGCCTGTCCTCCCTTGGGTCCTCGTCCCTGAAGCATTTTGCAATCTGGAAGTACTTTTCCAGGCCAGCAACCATGCAAATCTGTTTGTAGAACTGAGGGGACTGCGGAAGTGAGTAGAACTTTCCAGGATTCACCCTTGACGGGACAAGATACGTTCTTGCTCCTGTCTCGTAGGTGTCCTTGACAAGCATTGGGGTCTCAAGCTCGAGGAAATCCTGGTCCCAGAAGTACTGCCTAATTATCTTCGTGACCTTGTCCTTGAGTATAATGTGCCTGAGCGCCTGAGGCCTTCGCAGGTCAAGGTATCTGTATTTCATCCTTATCTCCTCATTTGCAAGGAATTTTTCCTTCTCCTCAATCAGCTCAAATGGGGGAATCTTTGACTCGTTGAAAATCTTCAGCGATGAAACGGCAACCTCAATCTTTCCGGTTGGGTTCTTTGAGTCGACCGTGTCCGCGTTTCTCTTTGCGACCTTGCCGGTTACCTCAATCACGTACTCCTTTCCAAGCTTTGACGCCTCTGCAAGGTTCTTTCCCTCAAAAACAAGCTGGGTTGCACCATGCTTGTCCGCAATGTCAATGAAGAGCTTGCCTCCGTGGTCGCGAATGTACCTGCACCATCCGTGGAGCGTCACCTCCTTGCCTACGTGCTGCTCGTTTAGCTCTGCGCAATTTGCCTCCATCTTCTCACTGGACTTGTTAGTTTGATTTACGTCTGTTAGCTTTTATATTCTTTCTCCAGAACTAGCCTTAGCCTCTCCGCTACCTCCCTTGGGTTTGCCTTGAGCTTCTTTGAGACCTCACCAACAAGGAAGTTTAGGGACTTGGGGTTCTTCTCAAACTCCCTAAGTAATTCTGTTCTATCATTTAATATTGAACGTATTTCTGAGTCGATTATGGTAGAACTGACAGTTTTTAGCTCAACATTTACACCTTTTCTAATCTTTTCCAAGGTGTCTATAGTTATAGGAAGCCCCTGTCCTGACATCTTTTTGATATTTTTTAGAAAGAGTATAAATTCATCTTTTGTCGGCCTCCACTCATATCGTTTAATCAATTGTATTATGACAAGAGCCTTTTTCATATCCGCCTTATTTTTTATTTCGTGGACTTCAATTGCATTTTCAACCAAATCAAATAAGTCTCGAGAGGGAGGGCCAAATTCTTCCAAAAACACCTTTGGTGGCAAACCATATTTTTCTTCGTAGTTGTTTATTACTTCACTCCATATTGGAGGAGGACTGTATTTTTCAGTTTTATAAGAGGTTAAATCAGGTTCAAATATAAATCCATATTCCTCATCACTCTCTTTTTCTCTTGAGCTTTCCGTCTTTAAAGTTTTTTCATTGTAAGATCGTGTTTCGAAAAGTATTTTCTTTCCTTTTTGAGATGAATTTTCTTGTCTTTCTATTTCAGACTCTGCAGCTTTGATAAAATTATTCCAACCTGTTATGTTTTTTATTTCTACCCTATCTCCAATTGTCGAAATATTTAGGTCTATTTTTATTTCTTTTGATATATCAATTCTGAAATATGAAAGTAAACCAACTAAAGTTCGAATAAAATCTCGAAGTTCTTCTATATTCTCAATGTCAGGCTCTGTTATTATTTCAACTAGGGGTATTCCAGACCTATTAAAATCAATCAGAGTGTGTCCCTCTGCACGAATTGTTTTAGCGGGATCTTCCTCTAACTGAATTCTTCTTAATCTTATTTTTTTATTATTGATCTTAACATATCCACCAGTTCCGACAGAATCTTTTAATTGGGTTATTTGATAAGATTTTGGCAGATCGGGATAGAAATAAACTTTTCGAACAAAAGATGTTTTTTCTGGTACTTCACAATGTAATGCTTTTGCAATGTTAACTCCTAATTCAAGAGCTGCTTTGTTTAACATCGGCTTTGAGCCTGGGAATCCCATGCAAATTTCGCAGATTGAGGAGTTTGGCTCATCGGAAGTGGTGCTGCAGCCACAA
>JAGWGX010000011.1 GCA_028867145.1 Microcaldota archaeon
ATGAGCAATGGACACAGCCAAACGGCGCGACGGCACAGCAGTACAGCGCGTCTAGCAACTACTATGCGGTGGTTGGATCAACAAAGTCCTCAAGCAACAACACCATAGCGTATGCCGTAATTGCAATTGCTGTGATTGCAGTTGCAGGATACGCGATTTGGAAGAGAAGGATGGCTGAAAATAACAAGCAGGCTGCAAAGAAGGCAGCAAAGTAGTAGGGTCTTTTATCCCTTCTACTTTACCTTTTCTACTCCAAAGGCTGCCATTAGTTTAACATTTTTAGGGACATTATCTAGCCTTTCTATCTCTTCTAAGCTAAACCACTTGATTTCTTTGCTTTCGATATTCTTTATTATTTTATTATTTTCTACATTACCCAAATAGAAAGCACAATAATGATTATGATCCCCAACACTATGCAAATTAGAGTAGAATGGAATAGCCAGCCTCTTAATTACATCAGGGGTCTCTAAAATTTTTCCGTAGTCCAAAAGTTTCAAGCTAAGTCCTGTTTCCTCTTTCACTTCCCTAATCACTGCTTCATCAGGGGTTTCATTATTTTCTATATGTCCACCTGGAAAAAGCCATTTATTTAGCTTGGCATGCAGAACTAAGAGAACTTTAGACTCATTAACAATACAAGCTCCCACAGTCAGATCCGTTTTAATCTTTTCCATAAATCTATACCTGCCTATTCAATTTCAAAACTTGAACTATTCGCCGCTGAAATTACTTCACTAAGCTTATTTACTCTCTCCTCCTTTTTTATCATCATCCCACCCACATGAGATTTGCTCATTTCTTATACTTAAACATAACTGCATTTTTGTATATTTAAGATTGGGTTTATATCGGGACTGCACCTACGAAGTGGCCGATCAGGTACCCAATTATCCCGGCGCTCAGTCCAATTATGGCCATCTGCAGTCCGCTTCTCCAAAGAGAGCCCACAGTGGTCTTTGCCTCATATGCCCCGACCGCAAACAGGACGACTCCGCTTAGCGCGATCGATGCAACGTCGCCAAGAAAGAGATTGTTTGAAAGAAAGATAAAGGGCACAAGCGGCA
This sequence comes from Microcaldota archaeon, assembly GCA_028867145.1. Classification (GTDB taxonomy): domain Archaea; phylum Micrarchaeota; class Micrarchaeia; order Micrarchaeales; family CABMGC01; genus JAGWGI01. The sequence goes on from JAGWGX010000011.1 coordinate 1,068, forward strand.
CAATCGATCCAATAACAGTAGAGCTGAACACCACTATGAAGCTGTTCCTTGCCTCGGATTTGTCAACCGGAGATAGGTTAAGCTCATGGGCCATCATGAACTCGAGCATCGCCTTGGGGTTTGAGCAGATGACATCTGTCGCGCGAATTAGCTGCCTGCCCTTGTAGCCCCATTTCTTGAAAATATCGTAGATCTCCTGCCTCTCGTTCCTTGGCAGCTCAACTATCTCGCGCTTTTCGCGCTCCACCTCCTTTAGGTAATGCCTTCTTCTTGCAAGGGTTGAGGTATAGGCCACTGCTCCCATGGAGATTGACTCAGCCCCAAGCGCCGCAAGCGCCGCGACAAAAATTATCCTAACGTCGCTAGTTGCTGCAGTGACCCCGAGTATTATGCCGAGAACATTAACGAGCCCGTCCTGGCTGCCAAGTATGAAGTTCGAGAGTAGGGTCGGACGCGAGTGCTCCTCTGTCCCTTTAATCCTAAGAGAGTGCCTTGAGAACATGAAAATCATTTTATATTAACTATGCGCTACAAGTAATGTGCGACCAACATTTAAAGCCCCTTCATATTCCGGGAAGGAGTGCCATAGGTATGTGGAAAGGCTAATCAAGGAGGGAAAAAGCCTGCTGATTGTCTCCCCTTACATAGATTCTTACTATGCAAAATTCCTTCTTGCCAACTCGCGAGGCAAAACAATAAGGGTGCTCTCCTCCTCGATCGACAGTCGCGCAAAATCGCTGCTTACAAAGGGCAAATTTCCGACAGGTATGGCGCTTTTCGCCGTCTGGGTCCTCCTTTTGGATGTGCTGCTTTATCTGCTCGGGCTTTTTGGATACGCCATATACGCATCCGCCCTTCTGGCAATGCTGTTGATCCTCTTGCTGCTGAGCCTTGGAAAGCGCCCGAAGAACATAGCGCTCAAGATACCCGGCGAGTTTGTGCACGCAAAAATGTACCTATCGGAGGGAAGGGCGATAAACGGCTCGGCGAACCTGACCTACAGCGGGATGCACAAAAACGTGGAGCACATAGAAATAATAGAAGATGAAACGCAGCGAAGGGAGCTGGAGGCGCAGTTCTGGAAGATCTGGAACTCGTACTCCTAGGATATAAGTAATTTTGGATGGATAGAGTAGTTGATTTGATGGGCGTGAAGAAAAAGATCGAGGCATCAGGCCACAAGGCGCATGTTGGCGTTGCCCATGCATCTACGGATAGAAATTATCTCATTGCCCTGGTCTTCCTTCTTCTCTTTGCGCTTCTTTACTCCATTGCCTTCGTGGGCGGGCCCTCGTTTTACGGGGATGACACAGTGTATGCAAATCTTGCATACTATGCTGTGCACGGAAGCTTTACCCAATCCCCCTTCATCTTCAGCGTCAGGCTGCTAAACATCTACCCCACAGCGCTCTTCTACTATCTTTTCGGCATTAACCTCTACACCGACTCCGCATGGGATATCGTCTCCTTCCTTGGGATGATTGTGGTCGCTTACTTCCTTGGAAAGGAGCTGCACAGCAATCTTGCGGGCATTTTGTCCGCGACGCTAATCGCGTTCTTTCCGCTCATAGTGCAAATCTCGGCAACAATAAGCGATGACATCCCGCTTGCCTTTGTCTCCTCGCTTGCGATGCTCGCGCTTCTCTACGGCCAGAGGAAATCCTCGAAGGCATGGTACTTCATCGCAGGCGTTCTTCTCATCGCCACCCCCCTTGTTACTCCGGAGGGCTTCATAGTAATCATTACTGCAGCAGCGTACCTTCTTGTAGAGCTTGCCCGCAAAAAAATAAGTCTGAATGGCGAACTGCCGTTTTTGGGATACGGGGCAGCCGCAGCCCTTATACTGCTCTTCTGCTTCAACTTCATTACATCTGGAAACCCGCTTATAACCTTCACGACCAACTCGAATTTCTACAGCGCCGTGGGGCAGCAAAACACAATCCCCTCGACAAACACGGACCCGATGTTCTACATAAGGACAATGTTTAGCTACAACATTTTAGGGACCCTATTCTCTAATTTAGGGGCTGGAAACTTCAACCCGCTCTCCATCTGGTCGCAAATCTATCAGGCAAGCACGAGCACCGCAGGGCTTTATTTCTACGCGCTTGTGATTGCCGCGATCTACCTTGTTCTTGCAAGGGAAAGGCGCGCCTACTTTGCGCTCTTCTGGTTTATGGCAAGCTTCCTTTACCTTGAGTTTGGGCCAATGCACATCTCTTTGAGCCCATTCTCCTACCTGCTCACATATCGTTTGGATAGGTTTCTCACGATAATTGCGGTTCCGCTGGTTGCAGTGCTAGGGGTAGCGTTTGCGAGAATGATGGTAGACACAAGAAAGGCATGGAAAGCGGTAGGGACCACACTTGCGGGAGCAGCATTCTTTATCCTAATACTAACCGCCCTGCCAATTAATCTCTACTGGCACCAGTCGCTCTACGCAGCGACCTACGACCAGATCGCGATGGGGCAGTTCCTAAGCGCCCTGCCAAGCAGCACGCCGGTTTACTTCACCGGCGCCTTCTCAAATGTTCTGGTCTACATGCAGTTTAGCAACATGAGCCGGTTTGTTGCATACGACCAGATAAAGAACTGCAGCAAGATACCCGCTGGGTCTTACGTGCTAATACCTAAGTACTCGACAGTCTTTGGGCTGCCATACACCCCAAATCCGCTGGTCCAGTGTCCCTCCTGGAGGCTGGTGCTCTCGCCCAAGATACCACTCAACTTGTCCCAAAGTATAATTGGCCCAGCTGCCCCTTTCAGGGGAGATGTGTATTTTGTTCCGCCTACAGGCGCAAGCATTAACTACACGGCCTCCTTGCCAAAATCAAATTCGAGCGTTGCGAGTGCATCCTATTTGGGCATTAACTACTTCAACCTGACTGGCGTTGGGTATCTTAATGCCTCTACGAGGCGGCTTACCAATTTTGTTGTGGTCAACAACGTCTCAACGGTGAGGGTTGCGCTCAACTTGACAAATGCGTCGGTTGGGCAGAAGGTGCTTGCAAGCGTCTTCTTCAACGGGACCTTCAAGTGGTACAAAAGCAACGCCTCAAGCTACTACCTCTCCTCCAACATCATAAACGTTCACTACTTTGGCGTCGAGCTTTCAAACCAGACAGGGAAGCTGCTCGACCAAAACAACGGGCCTTGGCAGGCGCTTGTGAACCAGAGCGGAGAGCCCCACCAGCTGATATATGGCAACACAAACTCCACCCTGCTCATAAACTGGGTGATCTCCCCATCGCCAGGGACACGTGGCTCAACGCTGAAAATATGCGGCGGCTACTTTGCAACATACAAGAACACAACGCTCGGCGGGGGATGGGGGAGTTTGTACAACACTCTCTCAATGGCGCAGACAAGGAGCGTTAACGCCTCGGTGGTGAGCATACCCTCCCAAAACTGCGTGCTTTTAAATGTAAGATGAGGAGCAAAAGGGATGATTAAATGGGCAAGACGGGACACGAGACTGTGGGAGATAATGTTTATCCAATCAACTACGCGCTTAGCTTTGAGCCTGACATGAAAAGGTTCACCACAAGGGTGCATTCAAGGATAAGCTGCTTTGCAAAGAGGCCCACAAGAAAGATCGTGCTCAATGCGAAAGAGACAGAGGTGGAGAGCGCGTTTGTGGTGTTTGGGTTTAGGATCCAGCCCACGAAAATAAAGGTGGACGATAAAAAGGAGACCCTCTCAATCCTTTTGGACCATCCCGTTTCAGGCAATTTTGAGATCGAAATCAACTCGGTGTGCAAGAACAATGACCGCATGTATGGATTCTACAAAAGCAAGTACAGCTACAAGGGGAAGGACCAGTACCTCTTGACCACCCAGTTCGAGCCTGCGAATGCAAGGGCCGCATTTCCCTGCTTTGACGAGCCGCAGTTCAAGGCGACATACGAGGTCTCGCTTAAGATCCCAAAAGAGTTAGATGCGCTCTCAAACATGCCGGTTCTTGGCACAAAGGCGGTTGATGGCAAATTGAAGATCGTCTCATTTGGAAAGACGGTAAGGATGTCCACATACCTCCTTTATCTCTTTGTTGGAAGGTACGAATCGATCGAGGACCGCCTTGGGCGGCTTAAGCTCAGGATAATTGCGACTCCGGGCAACAAGGATCGAATGCGCCTGCCTATGGTCTATGCAAAGAAGTTCATCGCCTGGTACGAAAACTACTTTGGCATCGCCTTCCCGCTTCCAAAGATCGACTTCATCGCAATTCCAGACTTTGCGGCAGGCGCAATGGAGAACTGGGGCGCAATAACCTTCAGGGAGACCGCACTGCTTTGCGATGAGAAGACACCGATTGCGCTCAAGCAGCAGATTGCGGAAGTGATTGCGCACGAGCTTGCGCACCAGTGGTTTGGGGACCTTGTGACAATGGAGTGGTGGGACGATCTTTGGCTAAACGAGAGCTTTGCGACGTTCATGGCGATGAAGGCAATCGATCCAATTTATCCTGCCTGGGACTACGAGGTCCAGTATGTTGATGACACGCTTGGAACCGCATTTGCCGCAGACTCGCTAAAGTCAACGCATCCAATCAGCGTCCACGTGAACAATCCCTACCAGATAGACGCGATCTTTGACAGGATCTCATACGAAAAGGGGGGGAGCGTGCTTTACATGCTTGAGGATTACGTGGGGAAAGAGGTGCTAAGGAAAGGGCTCAACATCTACCTCAAAAGGCATGCATACACGAACGCAAGAAAGGAGCATTTGTGGGAGGCGATAGAGGAGGCCGCAAGGAGGGCGGGAAAGAAGGTCGATGTCTCCGGTTTGATGAGCAAGTGGATCACAAAGGCAGGGCACCCTATTGTTGATGTCAAAAAATCGGACAAGGGATTCGCCTTGAGCCAAAAAAGGTACACCATCTCAGCCGACATAGAAGGGACATGGCCCATACCTATCCACTTCAAGAGCGCAAGCGGCACTGGAAAGGTGACTATGACCACAAAGACCCTTGATGTAAAGAGCGGCTCTGGATGGATAAAGCTAAACTACGCCCAAAAGGGGCTCTATCGAGTCAGATACTCCACCGAGCTCTCAAAGAGCCTGGGCAACCAGATAAAAGCGGGAAGGCTTGGAATGCTTGATGCTTGGGGAGTCGAGAACGACCTCTTTAGCCTTGTCGCGTCGGGAAGAGTCGCAATGCAGGAGTACCTTGACTTTGTCGACAACTACTGCGAAAATGCGTCTTTCCCGCTCAACCAAAATGTCGCCGGGCACCTTGGAGGGCTCTATCGAATGTGCTATGGCGCAAAGGAAGCGGAGGTTGTGAAGGGAAGCCTGCTCAAGTTCAACAGGGCGCTCATCAAAAGGCTTGGATGGATGCCAAGGAGAGGAGAAAGGGACACGGACACGATGCTTCGAACCTCGGTGATCTCAAGGCTGGGAATAGTAGGGGACAAGCAGACGCTTAGGAAAGCTGCAAGGCTCTACTCGGGATTTGCAAATGGGGGAAGGGAGATAGACCCAAACATTCGTTCCACAATCTACGCTCTTGCCGCATGGGCGGGAGACGCTAAGACATACGAGTTCCTGCTAAAGAAGTACAGAGGCGAAAAGCGAAGCGACGAGCAGAGAAGGTTCATGGGCGCGCTTGCCTCGTTCAGGGATAAAAAGCTTCTTGGCAAGGCGCTCCTCTTCTCAAAGTCAAAAGAGGTGAGGCTTCAGGACTCATTTGTGATACCTGCAATAATGAGCGGAAATCTTGAAGGGTCAGATCTTATCTGGCCTTGGACAAAGAAGAACTGGAGGCATTACATGAAGATCTACGGAGGGGGAACGCACATGCTCCCAAGATATGTTGAGAACCTCAGCATCACAAAAGACGAAAAGGCATACTCTGAGATAAGGAGCTTCTTTTCGAAGAAGGCAAATGTAAGGGACGACATAAGGCTTGGAATTCTCCAGACGAAGGAGAGAATAGAGGCGAACATGCGCTTTGCCAAAAGGAACTTGAAGTAGGTAAAAATCGACAGAAATGTTTTTAATCTCTGTATTAGTATGGTAAGCATGGGAGCAGAATCTACCGTAACGCCTTGGGAAGTGAGCGGCAAGGTAGATTATGAGAAGCTGATCAAGGAGTTCGGGACAAAGAAGATAACCCCTGAATTAAAAAAGAAAATCGGCCGTCTTGCAAAGGACTCGCACTCGCTAATTGACCAGGAGATCTATTTTTCCCACAGGGACCTTGACGTTGCGCTCGCAGACTTTGAATCAGGAAAGGGAATTTTTCTCTACACTGGAAGGGGCCCCTCAGGCCCGATGCACATAGGCCATATAATCCCGCTTGTTTTCACAAAGTGGCTGCAGGACAAGTTCAAGTGCAATCTGTACATCGAGATAACAGACGACGAGAAGTTCATGCTAAAAAAGGAAAATAAGATGGATGAGATCCGAAGAATCGCGGACGAGAACATACTTGACATAATAGCGGTCGGATTCGATCCCGAGCGAACCTTCATCTTCAAGGACAGTGAGTATATGGGTAACATGTACCCCCTTGCAACAAGGGTTGCAAAGTCGATAAACTTCTCCGACGTGAAGGCTACTTTCGGATTTGAGAACTCGACTAACATAGGCATGATCTTCTTCCCGACCCTTGAGATACTCCCAACGATGTTCGAAAATAAAAGATGCCTAATACCGGCCGCAATAGACCAGGACCCGTTCTTTAGGCTCCAGCGCGACATTGCCGAGAGCCTGGGCTACAAGAAGGCGGCGCAGATATACTCAAAGTTCCTTCCGCCCCTTAGCGGAACGGATGGGAAGATGAGCTCCTCAATGCCTGAGAGCGCAATTTACCTTTCAGATGAGCCAAAGACTGTGAAGCAGAAGATAATGAAGTATGCATTCTCTGGCGGCCAAGAGAGCATCGAGATGCACAGGAAGCTTGGCGGGAATCCCGACATTGACGTCGCATTCCAGTGGCTAAAGTACTTCTTTGAGCCAGACGCCAAGAAGCTAAAGAGGATAGAGGAGGAGTACAGGTCCGGAAAGCTCCTCACAGGCGAGCTCAAGACGATCCTTGTGGAGAAGCTTAACGCATTCCTTGAAGAGCACAGGGAAAGGAGGACGGACGCAAGGGAGATGGTAACAACTTTCATGCGAACTGGCGCCCTTGCAAAGAAGATGTGGGCTACAAAGCACGAATAAAAAACCTTACATCTAAAGATTGTGTATACAAGTAGGCGGGAAATGCAATGGGTAAAATCAGGGTTCAAACGGCAACGGAGTACCTCCTAACTTATGGGTGGGCTTTCCTAATTGCGGCCATTATCGTTGCCTCGCTCTACCTGTTTGTCTTTGCCCCATCAACGCTAACCCCCTCGACCTGCACATTTAGTTCGGGAACTTACTGCCAGGACCTTGTTTTGGGCTCATCCGCAACGCTTTCAAAAATGGCGATGCTCCTGACAAACTCAAATCCCTACCCTATACTCAATCCAAGAATAACGCTTAACCTAAGCGGGATGCCGTCAATTTCAGGGACATGCGTCCCAAACTTCGTCCTTCCCGGTGGCGCGGTTATATGCAACGCCACGATAATTCCCGCGATCTCGCAGAGCGCGCTCGCATCTGGGAGCTTCATCTTTAGCTACACTCCCTGCCCTGGCGGAAGCGTTTCGCAGTGCCAAAATAATGCACGGCAGAGCTACCTTGGCTCCTTTAACACTCATGCCTCCCCTCTTCTTTCTCCGACAACAATAACCATTACCTTAACTCCCCAAAACTCATCGCAGGTTGCGCTCTCCTCCTCACTTGACAAGCTAACTGCCAGTGTTAGGCTCCTTGGAACACCTCTCTTAGGGGCCACTGTGAACTTCACCTCCAATTCAAGTAATGCCCCACTCAGCCCGCTAATAACAACAACCGACGGATCAGGAAACGCTGCCTCCTACATCTCAAGCTCTGCTACCGGAAACGTTCTCGTCACAGCATCGTTTGCGAACCAGATAGCAAATGCAGTAATTAGCTTCACTGCACCCGTATGCATCACAGTTTCAGTGCCTGGCCTATCGGGCGCAACCTCAAACGCGCTGATAATCGATGGCATAGGGTATTCCTCCTTCCCAAGGCAGCTCTGCTACGGACAGGGAACAACACACTCGTACTCCTTCCAGACAACTGTCTCGGGAGGTGCGGGAATCCAGTATCTCTTTAACTTCGTCTCAGGCTGCGGCGCAACAACCCAGTCCGGAACATTATCTGGAGTTGCAAACTGCACGCTCACCGGGAACTACATAACCCAGTACTACCTCACGACCTCCGCCTCCCCAGGAATCGGTGGAAGCGTGACGCCACCAAGCGGCTGGTACAACTCAGGCAACAGCGCAACCCTTGGAGAGACTCCCTCTGCAGGATACGCCTTCAACGGATGGACGGGAACCGGTTCGGGCAGCTACACCGGGGCGTCAACAACTCCTTCAATCACATTGAACAACCCGATAACGGAGACTGGCTCATTCACCTCAACCACTACATCTACCACATCCACAACCTCAACTTCCTCCACAAGCACTTCGTCAACTTCATCTACCTCTTCAACTTCCACCTCCTCGACAAGCTCTACCTCGTCCACTAGCACATCATCAACCTCAACAACAGTGCTTGCAACGCAGTCTTATTACTGGAGCTATTCAACAGGCTACAATACAGGACATTCCTACGGAACTTTCTGTCAAAATATCTTCTACTCCGCAAGTAACTGCCAGGGCAGCGTGATTGGGACTGGCAGCTCCGATACCTGTTGGGACCCAACACTTTGCAACCAGCCCGGAGGCGCGCCTGCGTCATGCCCGGGAGGGGCAGGAAGTTGCTACATGGCCTCTTTGGGGAGCTGCAACCCTTTTGGACCGAGCTGGCTGCAGGGATGTCCTTATCCTGATACTTGCCAGTGGTGGGGACCTGGGAGCAGCGGTGGCACGTGCGTTGGCTACGTTTGCAACCCCACGAGCGGATGCATAAATAAATAAGATGATAAGATGGCGAAAACGGCTTTAATCATGGCGTTCATACTTCTTGGGCTAGCCTCAACTTCATTCGCTCAGGCCGCAAACCAATCTTTTAGGCTGTCAATAGCGCAGACCGCTCCAAACCCTGCGATACACATCAGCATACCAAATTACACGACTCCCGTAAATCTTCTGAGCTTGACTGCGGTTACAAATCTGCGCATAAACGGAAGTATGGGAGGAAATACAGTTTATCTCCAAGTGCAAAACGGCAACTCACTTTCTGCCATGGGAGTAAACGTGCTAATCCCACAAGGTAGCGGGAATCCTCCCTTTTACTCTGCTGCTCAGCTTGGGATAACTCCTGCAACAAAGTCGGGAACGTACAACATTACTATACTGGCAATCAGCGCGGGCTTGCAGAACAGCAGCACGGTGATACACCTTCATGTTTTCAATCCGACAAATGCGACTTTCATCTCTGGAGATCCGACTAAAATTCCGACCATTGCTCAAGCAAGCCAGGAGCTAAGCGGCTCATTTCCCCAGGTTTCCCCCGCAACCGGGACCAATTCATCAAAAACTTCCCAAAGCTCAAACGTCCAGCAATATTATTATCTTCTCGTCGTAGTTGCCATCATAATTATAGCGAGTCTGGTTGTTTGGCTAAGGCGTAAAACGTGACTGCGCAATACTGGATAGAGCACCTCACGTATGCAAAAAAGCTCGGGGTGCCTTTTTCTTGGGGGCAAAGGTTTCAATCGGGCTCTTGAAGTTATTTTTGACCAGTCAAAAAACAATTAATGAGTCAGCCTTTTAAATTAAGTCAGAAAAGTAGAGCCATGGCAGCAAAGAAACTATCGCCACTGGCGCGGACATCGTCCACAGCGGTGCCGCTTGCATACCTTAGGTCTTTTTCTGATGAGCCCTTTGCAAAGGAAATTTCTGATGCAACTGACGCAAAGAAATGGTTCCTTGAAAGTTATCCGAAGGATGGGATTGAGATTCCGCTCAGGGCCGCTAGCCTTGAGGCGAGGGGGAAGGGGATAGACAGGGAACTTAAAAGAAGCGGCGCAAAGATGATCCTTGAGCTCGCATCTGGCGTATCCACACGGGGATTGAAGCTAAGCGCCGATCCTGCGGCAACCATAGTGCAATCCGACCTGCAGCCAATAGTCGGAGTGCTAGAGGTTGTAGTTAGGGGCATACTTAAGGGGAACAGAATAAAAAGGGAAAATTTGCATTTCTGCGAGGTAAACGCACTTAACTACGATAGCATAGCAGATGCGGCAATGAAATTTGAAACGCCTAAGATATCCGTTGTAACGGAGGGCCTGCTAAACCACATGTCCCTAAAGGAAAAGGACGCCATCATATCAAACATACATTCGATAATAGGCGATTATGGCGGCGTTTGGGTAAGCTCCGACATGTACACCAAGCAGATGATGAGGCGGATGCTTAGAAATGGGGCCTTGACAAAGGAGGATTTGCACAGGCTGCATGAAATTACTGGAAGGTCGATGTATCAGATGTCATTTGATGAAGAGAGGGACATCAAAAAAACAATGAGAAAACATGGATTTGAGGCGTCAAAGCACAGCGTCCTCGCAAAACCGCAGGAGCTCACGACCTTAAAGCTGCTAAAAATGGAAGAGGATGAAGCGATTGAATTTTTGGAAAAAAGAAGTTCCTGGTTAAACACGTGGGTGATGGTCCCGAAGTAGCCAAAATCGTGAGGCGCTTTTGCAAACAAGACTGGCGCACTATTTCTAAGTAATCAGAGCACTTCTCCGTGCGCAAAGATTCTGGGGGCCTTTTCCCTCAAGAGCAAGAACTTGTCTCCCTTTGAGATAGGAATCTGTTTTTCAAACTTTATTGTAACAGTATCCCCTAACACTTCCTCAACTAGGATATTTGAGAACGAGAAGTTTGAGACAAGCGAGTACCTTGATTGCGCCAAGACCTCCTCTTTGCTTATCGGACTGATTGATATCTTCGCTCTTACCTGCGCAACCCGCGGTATCTTTTCCTTTGAGAGAAGGTCCCCCTTCGAAAGATCCTCGTGCTCTATTCCCTTGAGCGCAAGCCCAACCCGTGTCCCAGGACCCGCAGTTTGGACATCAATATCCTGGCTCTGTATCGACTTCACGCTAACAATCTTTCCCGAGCTGTGGCTTAATTCGTCATGCACCTTTAATGTTCCCTTTGTTACTATTCCCAGCGCAACGCATCCTATTCCCTTTACAGGGAATGCGTGGTCTATGTCAACCCGAACAGGGTCAGAACTCTCCTGCGGCTTTATTGCAAGAATCTTGTTGACGAGCTCCTCCCTTGGCGAGATCTCATATTCCTTCACCTTTATTCCTGCAAGCAAATTGTCGATCGCATTCTCGTCCGTGAATATGACGTGCTTGCCAACCAGGGAGCAGGCGACCAGCAGCTCCCCAAATATCTTGTCTATGTTTGCGGTGCTAAGAAGTATCTGCTGCGATATCAGGAAGGTCTCGGCGACCGCGTAGAACTTGTCATCGATAGAGCTTGGCGCAAGGCCGACTATTATGTCATCGCCCATCTTTCGGTTGTAGAAGTTTATGCTCCCCTCCGCCCCTCCCTTTCCTATGAACTCCGCAAGCTTCTTGTCAAGCGGTATCGCGACTACGTAATGCATCTGCTCACCAACGGATTAATCCTTGATAGAAAGTATATACGTGGCAATTTAATAAATATCCCATTTCAAAGCAGTTTGTGGCTTTTTCGGATAAGTTTATTAATCTCCTTTTGCAATCCCATTTATGAATTTCGGGGCGCAGTCCGCAACAGAGTACCTAGTCACATACGGCTGGGCGCTGCTGATTGTGTTTATCGTGATTGCCTCGCTCTATCTCTTTGTGTTCGCACCCTCCACGCTAACCGCATCAACCTGCACATTTAACTCAGGGGTTTACTGCCAAGACCTGGTTTTGGGATCCTCCTCCTCGCTCTCCAAGATGGCAATACTGATTACAAACTCAAATCCCTACCCTATCTCAAATCCAAGGATAGCCCTCAATCTAACCGGAATTCCAGCCGTTGCTGGCAGCTGCGTTCCGAATTTTGTTCTGCAGGGCGGCGCTATAATCTGCAACGCCACAATCACCCCCGCAATCTCTCAGGGCGCGCTTTCCTCTGGAAAATTCGTCTTCAGCTACACGCCCTGCCCGGGAGGGAATGTTGTGCAATGCAGTGGGAATGCAAGGCAGAGCTACGCAGGCCTGTACAACACGCACGCCTCCCCCCTTCTTTCCCCGACGACGGTCACAGTAGCGCTTTCTGCGCAGAACTCCTCTCAGGCCTCTCTCCTCACCTCCCTTGACAAGCTGACCGCAGCCGTCAAATTGCTCGGCGCCCCGCTTTCCGGAGCAACGGTGAATTTCACCTCGAACTCGATTAGCGCGCAGATAAGCCCGCTTGTGACCACAACCGATGGGAATGGAAACGCGGCATCGTACATATCAAGCGCCGCTGCTGGCACTGTTTTGGTGACTGCCTCTTTTGCAAACATAAGCGCCAACACCCTAATCACTTTCACCACTCCCGCTTGCTACACAATACTTGTTTCAGGCATGCCCAATGCAGCCGCGAACGCGCTCACCATCGACGGCAATGCCTACTCCACCTTCCCTGTTCAGCTCTGCTTTGGGCAGGGGACATCGCATTCGTATTCCTTCCAGACGATAGTTTCCGGGGGCACCGGAACAAGGTACCTATTTGCCTCGGTGAGCGGATGCGGCGCAAACGCGCAGTCGGGAACTCTCTCGGGAGCGACAAACTGCACGCTCACTGCAACTTACTCCACCCAGTACTTCCTCACCACCTCCGCTGCGCCAGCGGCCGGAGGCGTGGTTACCCCTTCGAGCGGATGGTACAACTCGGGCAGCGGCGCAACGCTCGGAGAGACTCCAAGCGCGGGATACTCATTCAGTGGATGGGTAGGGACAGGATCTGGCAGCTACACCGGAGCATCGACTTCACCTGCCATAGTAATGAATAACCCAATTTCCGAAAGCGGATCTTTTGCATTGACTACAAGCACCTCGACCACGAGCACATCAACCTCAACGACTTCGACCACGAGCTCCACAAGTTCTACTGTCACCACCACCTCTACTTCCACTTCAACCTCAACCACCACGACCGCGCTTTACATCTACTGCAGCCAGGGCTTTTCCACGCAAACATACGGGGCAACTCTTTCGCCAACAGGGAGCGTGGGAAGCTGGAGATCTGGCGCAACATATCCCACCTTTGAGTGGTACGCAGAGTGCGCATCAAGCGGCAGCTACACATACTGCGTTGGCAGCCAGGATGGGGGAGGCAGCAGCAATAGCGGGGCGTACTCTGCCCCTCTCACATCGGGGATTTTCGGCGCCTGGAGCACCCAGGCAAACTACCCTACTGCAATTGACCACACCTCATGCGTCACGTCAGGGGGATACCTCTACTGCATCGGCGGGCAGACGACCACCTTTAACGGCAATTTTTACACGACCGTAATTCAAAAAGCGGTCTACTCGTCTGCCGTAAATTCTGGAAGCATCGCAGGCTGGAGCAGCACCACGAGCTATCCCATCACTCAAGTAGAGCAGAGCTGCGCGGCATATAATGGCTACGTCTACTGCGTGGCGGGCGGATGCGACGGGACAGGAAGCAACAGCTGCGGCCTGACCACAAACTTGGCTTACTCCGCGGCTTTGAGCTCCGGCAGCGTGGGAGCATGGAGCAGCAGGACGAGCTATCCCCTGCGCGTTAGGGACCTGAGCTGCGTGGCAGACAGCGGCTATCTCTACTGCGTCGGTGGCGTGGATCCGTTTGCCGGCACCAGCCTAAACCTTGTCTATTCCGCCCCGATAAGTGCCGGAACGATAGGCTCATGGAGCGCTTCCACCAGCCTTCCGATACTTGCGCAGTATCCCGCATGCACCACAAGCAACGGATACATCTACTGCGTCGGCGGCTACATGAGCGGCTCGACGGGAGCCTCAAGCGCAGCCTATGTTGCCCCGATTTCGGGCGGAGCTGTCGGGGCATGGAGTGCATCGACCCCATACCCTTCAAGGACATGGGAGCTTGTTTGTTCCACGGCCACCACCTAAGCATGCGCTTTTGGGGAGAGTCCCCTTTTGCGGATAAATTTGCGCGTTCCGCGCAACAAATCGGCCATGTCAAAAAACAAATTATGGCTCAGCTATATATTGGCCGAACGCTCACCACCCTCATGGCAAGGTTCAAGCTCCCAAAAAGCCAGATGCTGGATGCAGCGATTTTGGTCCTTGCTGCCGAGTTTAGGCAGTCAAAAAACATACTTCTTGACAAGGAGCTAAGAAAGACAAGGCGGGGAGCGGCTATGCTTGGCTCAAGTGTGGCCTCAGGGTTCATGATTGGAAGCAGCATTACAACCATCGGCTCGCAGATTAGCTCCGCATTTGCCTCAAAGCCGGTTGATCTTGTTTACGGGGACCTTGTTTTTGCCGCGGGGATAGCAATCCAGACCGCCATCCACTTCATCAAGAGAAGGCTAAAGCAAAATGCTTAAATAAGCAGCGTTCGTTATTAGACTCGGATTTTATGGCAAAACAAGACGAGATACTAGAGAATATTCTAAGGGAGGTTGAGATCTCAAACTTCTTTTCGGTCATCTTCATGGGGCTCTTGCTGCTTGTGATACTAGTCGTTGTGGCCAACCTAAACCTTGTCTCCTCCACAATGACATCGCTGGTCGGGGTCGTGGTTCTAATCTCATTCCTAATCTACCTAGTCGACTTTGTTAAGGTAAAGAAGTTCAGGAGGCTGCACAACAGAAAGTAGGCGCAAACGGCGGGAGGGAGTGGGACATTTGCAGAATCTTTATCATACGAACGTGCAATAACGCTTATAAACTAGGAGACGCCTTTTACACCTGAATTTGCATGTCGATTGCGTCAAGGGAGAGAAGGGGCTCGCCGCTTAAGGCGATTGCAAGAAACGCGCTGATTTTATCACTTGAGGAGAGGTTTAGCCCAAAGGACGAGAGGTTCTACGATGGATACGCCTCGCTTGAAATCTGGCTGGCGATACGAGGCGGAAAGTTTGAGGAGGTCAAGTTTTACGTCGAAAACTGCTACGACACCACAACCGCCATTTTTGAGGGAAGCAAAAAGTACACGCTAACCGAGCTTGCTATTTGCGCCCAGCAAAGATATGATGGAAAGAGCTTCAATAATAACATAGGCAAGATAGTTAGGTACCTGGAGAAGAGGGTCACAATCTCAAACGACCGCAGCCCGAGATTTAGCATACTTCCGGAGGAGCTGAACCCGCAACCCCAGCTGGAGGCGCAGTACGTCTCGCAGGACTATGTATGCAAATTTGTCAGAAAGGACAAGCAGCTCAAGATTCTAGAGCTTTTCGAGTCAAATTTTGAGGGCGAGGAGTGAGCAACTTATAGGAATGAGATTCATGCCGGTTAACTTCGCGAGAAAAAACGAGTCTGGCCTAAATGGACTTGCAAAGAACGCAATCAGGCTTGAGAACAAAGTCCCAAGCGAAGTTGTGCTCAGCGAGCTGCACTACCATGCAATTGCCTCCCTTGAGATCTGGGTCTCTGTTGCAAATGCGGATCTTAGGAAGGTAAGATTCTATCTGGAGAACGGCTTTAACTCGAACCTGCACATAAGCGCGAACGGCAAAACGGTCCCTCTAGTAAAATCCGCAAAGATACTCCTAGATAATGCACCCACCAAGGCAGTTCGCAAAAACCTTGATGAGATAATAGAGTATCTCTCAAAGCGTCCGATGGAAAAGCTTGACAATGCGGTTTTTGAAATAGTATTGCAGCCAGGCAATGAGATAATGTACAGGTATTCTTCAAGGCTTGGAAGGTGCAGCCTTGGAAGCAGGGAAGACCAGTAAAATAAAAAAGGCTTTTATAGTTTGATTAATTAGTTAGCTGGTGCACAAACTCTCTGGCCAGTCAGCAATGGAGTACCTGATGACCTACGGATGGGCGATACTGATAATCGCAGTCGTGCTGGGCGCAATCTACCAGCTTGGCATCTTCAAGGGCACTGGCGGCGCGCTCCAGCCCTCGTGCCTTGCAAGCACCGGATACTTTTGCAGCACCCCGATACTAAACACCACTGGGTTTCTGGGCGTCACCTTTGGACAGATAGGCCAGACGATGACAATAACAAATCTTGCGTGCACCAAGAACCTGACCACACCTGCCGTGACCCAAAATGTTGCCCTTACAATACCCTCAGGGGCAAGGGCCGCGCTCCAGTTTAGCTGCCCTACCTCAGCAAATTCGATAGGCACCATCTTTAGCGGGTACCTTTGGATAACATACAACTCCCCTACGCAGAGCGGGATAATCGATAGATTTGCGCTGGTTACCGCAAAGATCCAGACATCTGGAAATGTAACCAGCGCGCAGCAGGCGGGAGGGCAGGGAGGTACCACCACTACCTCCACCAGCACCTCTACTAGCTCAACCACCACCTCAATTGCAACTACTACGATACTCTACTACACTGCAACAACAGGCCCCGTTGGCACTGCGCACATAAGCGTTAGCATAGGCAGCGGGACCCAGTACATAGGGATTGCAACAGCGTACTACGACAGTGGAAATGTGCTCTATCCTTCCACGGTCAGCTTCACCACAAATTCGGATGCTTTTGCGCCTGGCGGAACCCCGGGAATCGGGCTTTCAGGCAGCAGCATAACCGCGGACAACTGCTGCGGAGGAAGCAAGGCGATAGCTCTTGTGGGACTCCAAAGCCCTCCGGGAGTCACAGTGTACACCAATAACGGGGTAGGAGTAACAACCAAAACCTTGAGTTACACAGTTTCGCAGACGAACTCGTTTGTGGTGATTGCGATCGCCTCAAAGGGCCCGGGCTTTGGCGCAAATGTTCCTGTGGGATGCTCCCAGATAATACTTCTCGATGATGGAGCAGAAGACGTCTACTCCGCGGTGTGCAGCAACCCGGCGGTTAATAGCTACAATGCTATCGGAACGTTCAGCGGAGCTAGCGACGTTGCTATGGCGGCATATGTATACCATTAGCCAAGCGAGGAGTCCAATCTTATGAAGGCCTGGCCCCAAGCAGCCTCTCGGGGCATTCCCAAATTTGTACAAATCTTAGATAAGGGATATAAACACCCTCACGAACATCTAGCCGGTAAGTATGGTTAGTATTGCAACGATTGGAGCGGTCGGCAACGGAACCCAGGGCCTAAACGGCACCTTTTTTGAGAGGGCCTTTGCGGATTGCGTGAGGGTTCTCGCCGCGGCCCCAACAAAGATAAACTCGGGGATTAACACAATTGACATCCAGGGACTCTCGGGCGGCGGAAAGCTTAACGTGGTAATAGAGGGCAAGCTGCAAGTCCTGAAGATACCTAGCATGTTTGTGGGCAACAGCACGAGCGTTGATGTGTCAAGCGTGGTTTACCATTTTGCTCCGGCAAAAATCGTGGAGAGCGGGGCGGACACTGTCGTGCAGGTCCCGATGTTCAACATGACAATCTGCAACACCTTCTTCGTGCTACCAAACCCGCAGCCGCAGGGGCCATTCGACGTTTACTCATTTGAGGTTGTCTGGAAGCTGCTGCATTCGGTGCACATCCCGGAGCTCCATCTCGCATTTGCGGCAGGTGCCGGAATCGCAGGGGTCTCATTTGCCCTGCTGGAGGGCAATGGCGAGACAATGAAATTGCTTGGCTCAATAAAGAAGAGGGCAAAGGAGGGAGCCCATGCACTTTTTGAGAGGACCAAAAACCTTAGGAGAAACAAGAAGGAGTAAAGGGAGCAATTGCATGTTGCCTTGCCTTATACCCTATAGACGCTGCTACCTTCGGATACCTTGTAGTTGAGCTTTATTCCGACCGAGTCTCCAGCCGAAGCGCTTTGAACATCATGCCTATCTATTTGCATGCTGGAAATTCTCTGCTTAACCGAGCTCTCCTCATCCCCTATCTCGATTAGGTCGCCCACCTTAAGGTCGCCGCTCAGCTTTATCGCGACAACGTTTATCTTGCTGAAAAATCCTTCGACGCTTCCAATCAGCACCTTCGATGGAGCAGGTTGCCTTGGCGCCCTTGAGTACTGCTCGCGCTCCTCGATTGAGTTCATCACGTCCATTGCGTTGTCAAGGTCAGAGTGCTTCACTTAACCAAGCTAACATTCAATGCATATTTATAAAAAAGTTTAGAGCAGCGGCAGATATTATTAATCTCCCGTTCCAAACCAAACACATGGAGAAAACGGACAGAGAGGAGGTATGGAGCATAGCGAAAGGGATCTTGGACAAGTGCTACTTGATGAGCCTTGCGACCGCAGATGAGGGCGGGGCATGGGTCGCGCAGGTGGTGTACATTGCCGATTCCAATTTTAACCTTTACTGGCTCTCCGATCAGAACTCGAGGCACTCGAGGGCGATAGAGAAAGACCCGCGGGTTGCGGCCTCAATATGCCCGATCAGCGGCAAAAACCAGGAGACGGAGGCGCTGCAGATCTCGGGCATCGCGCAAAAAATTGAGGGCGACCCCCTTGATCTTGCAAGGATGCGAAGCGCAAAGCTGGGAATTCCAGTTCCAGAAAGCGAGGGGGAGACCCTTGTTTACAATGACAGGAGATTCAAGGGAAAGCATGCCTGGTATAGGCTCACCCCAAGGAAGATTGACCTGCTTTTCAAGAAGAGGTTCGGGGACGACAAGGCATTCCTGGAGATGTAGCGCAAAATTGGGAGTAAACGAATCTTAAATCAGACTTATAAATCGCCCAAGCCAACCCTTTTTGATGATATGGTATTCAAACTGCTAACTGCGAAGGCGCCCTTTCTTGCCAACTCCGCATCAATATCAGGGACAGACCCTTTTCGCGACTTTGCATTCAACCACGGGCTTGACTTCCATATGACAAAGTGCGTAGATGGCATAATAAATGTGCTGGACAAGATAAACTGCAACAACGAGACGATCTCGAATTTCTTTGTCAGTCACTCAAACGTGACGATGAGCATCAACTCGACGCTCAAGTCCGTCCTGGCCCCAGGATGGGCGATCACAAACGATGTTGCAATCTACGTGAACAACGCAATGGTTGAGAACATGACCGTGATCGCAAACGGGACAAAGCACCTCATCCAGATGGGTTTTCTCAACATAACAGCGTTTAACTTCTTCAATGACTCCGCAAACAACCTTCCCGCGCAGGGCGCTATTGACGCGTGGCAGCATAGTGTCTCTTTTAACTGCGAGATTTTCAGCGGCTCGGCGCTCGTGGGAATGGCCCTTCTTTTAAGCGAACTAGATGGAGGCGGAGCGGGCAAGCTTATTGAGAAGGTGTCAAAAGGAGGCAGGGCGCTTAGGGCGGCGCTGAGGATTTAGCTTATTTGGATAGCAGCAATGGACAAGTTTTTATAATCTAGACTTGAAACTCATTTATGGGAACTAGCATTTTCGTGAACCTGCCGGTAAAGGACCTGAAGAAGACGATGGCCTTCTTCAAGAAGCTCGGCTTCAAGTACAACAAGCAGTTCACTGACAAGAAGGCGGCGTGTATGGTCATCGAGAAGAACATCTTCGCAATGCTGCTTGTCAAAAAGTTCTTCAAGGGATTCATACCCAACAAGGAAATTTCAAACTCCAAAAAGACTACAGAGGCAATCTTTAGCTTCTCGATGCCAAGCAAGAAAAAGGTGGACCAGATGGTTGAGGCCGCAGTCGCAGCAGGTGGAATAGAACAAGGAAAGCAGGACCTTGGATTCATGTACAGCCGAAGCTTCGAGGACCTAGATGGACATCTCTGGGA
>JAGWGX010000012.1 GCA_028867145.1 Microcaldota archaeon
AAGTCGACAGCGTCAGGCACGACATAAAAAGAGGAGCTGCGCCCAGCATGAACGCAGACGTAAGGGCATACGCCAGCGAGTCGATGCTCGAGAAGATGAAGAAGGACAGGACGTTTAATCAGGCGGTCAACGCCTCCACGCTTCCCGGAATTGTGGGAAGGGTTATGGTGATGCCCGATGGGCACGAGGGCTACGGATTCCCGGTGGGCGGGGTTGTGGGCTTTGACGCGCAGGAGGGAATAATCTCTCCGGGCGCGATAGGGTTTGATATAAACTGCCTCCCTGGAAACACTAGAATTTATGATGAACATGGCGCATGGCACCAGATCTCCGGACTGCTCGGAGAAAAAGCAAGGCTTAGAAGTTTAGACCTGAAAAATCAAAAATTGATAGATTCAGGGATGCTACTTTTCATGCAAAAAAAATGGATGGATAAGCTGATTAGGATAAGGACTACACTTGGCAAGGAGATACTTGCCACACCAGATCATCCAATACTCACTGAAAAAGGTATGGTTTTTGCGGGACAGCTTTGCGTAGAAAATAAATTGGTTAGCAACGGAATTGAGGGAATTGAATTTGTGAAACCGATGAATGAAGTCATTTTATCCGAAGAGACTTTGAAGGAAACTCTGGATTCTCTTGGCGTCAAAGATTCTGGAAATGGAAAGGGGCAAATCCTCAATAAATTGAGGAGACTTGGCCTAAATAAAATAAGTATGCAGCATGAGAAACTACCGGTCTTAATAAAATTACTTGGTTTTGTCATGGGGGACGGCACCATACCTAATATAAAAAATGGAACACATTACACTACATTTTATGGAAAGGCGGAGGACTTAATTGAGATTAAAAAAGACATAGTAAAACTTGGCTTTAGGGCGCATCTTTCCAAAAGGAAAAGAAACCACAAAATAAGGACTTTTTATAGGACGGTTAAATTCGATTTCGAGGAGCATTCGCTTATGGTTGGTTCTACGGGCTTCAGCACCCTGCTTATTGCATTGGGGGCACCAGTCGGAAAGAAGGCTGCCAAGGCATATAGGGTCCCAGAATGGATAATAAATTCGGAGGGCTGGCAGAAGAGGCTCTTCCTTGCGGCGTACTTTGGCGCTGAGCTGTCGGAACCCTCTACTTCGAATGGGTATAATTTCAGCATGCCCGCCTTCAGCGTGAACAAACTCAGAGTCCTCTCAGATAATGCAACAGCCTTCTTGTTAGACATTAAAAAAATGCTTGAATCGCTTGGAATAGAGGTCTCAGACCCTTCAGTTGTTGAGGGCTACAGATATAGTGGGATGGAAGGAGAGAGTGTGGGATTTAGGCTTTTGGTGATGTCAAATACCGAAAATCTGATAAAATTCTTCGGCAGCATTGGATACGTATACAATATGCAAAAGGAGAGGGCGGCAAGCATTGCATGTCTATATCTAAGGTATCTTGAGAGGATTAGAAAAGAGAGGAATACTGCAAGGCAACTTGCGATTCAAATGCAAGAAAATGGGGTAAATAGGGAAGCTATAATAGACAGCCTTGTAACGGAAAATGTTGGCAGGGGCTTTGTGGAGCACACGCTTTGGGGCAGGAAGGGTAATGCAAGAATACAGGGAGCTCTGAAATTTAAAGAGTTTGCAGAAAAGTTTGAGGTGGGGAAGAGTGGGTTAGTATATGATAAAATTTCAAGCATTGATGAAACGCAGTACGAGGGGGAGGTGTTTGATTTAACAATGGATGATGAGAATCACAATTTTATTGCTAATGGGGTGCTAGTTTCAAACTGCGGGGTTAGGCTTGTGAAAACAGACCTAACTGAAAAGGAGGTGAGGCCAAAGCTTGGGCAGCTAATGGACAGGCTCTTTGTTAACGTTCCAAGTGGGGTGGGAAGCAAGCTAAAGCTCGGTCTGACCCAGGCTGATGTGAGGAAGGTTGCGGAGGAGGGCGCAAAATACATGATAGATAAGGGATTTGGCTTTGCGGATGATGTTGACAGGATAGAAGAGAACGGAACGATCTCAGGAGCGGACATTGACAAAGTTAGCCCGATGGCAAAAAAGAGGGGGATGCAGGCGCTTGGAACGCTTGGAGCGGGCAATCACTTCCTTGAGGTTCAAAAGATTGAAAAAATCTTTAATGAAAAGATAGCAAAGAGCTACGGTTTGTATGAGGATCAGATAGTGATAATGGTTCACACCGGATCAAGGGGATTTGGACACCAGGTTTGCAGCGATTACCTGAAAACTCTTGTTGAGTACCAGAGAAAAAACAACATACAAATAGTCGATCCCGAGCTTAGCTACGCAAGAATTGGAAGCAAGGAGGCACAGGACTACATTGCGGCAATGAACTGCGCAGTCAACTTCGCATTCACGAATAGACAGATAATAACGGACTCGATAAGAAAGAGCTTTGAGGAGACCTTCTCAAAGGGCGCAGACAAGCTTGGGATGGAGCTGCTCTACGACGTCGCGCACAACATAGCAAAGCAGGAGGAGCATGTGTTTGAGGGCAAGAGGGTGAATGTGATGGTTCACAGAAAGGGAGCGACAAGGGCGTTTGCAAAGGGAAGGGTAGAGATACCAAAAATCTACAGGAGCGTTGGGCAGCCGGTGATAATACCGGGAAGCATGGGGACCGCAAGCTACATCCTTTGCGGAAAGGAGGGCGCAATGGAGGAAACATTCGGCTCAACCTGCCACGGATCTGGAAGGCTCATGTCAAGGCACCAGGCAATAAGGGACATTCCTGCGGAGAAGACCTTTGGGGATCTTGAGAAAAAGCACATTGAAATTAGGGTTAGGACAAAAAAGCTAATCAGCGAGGAGGCCGAGTGGGCATACAAAAACGTTGATGATGTGGTCGGGGTAGTAGAGAAGGCGGGGCTATCAGATATTGTCTCAAGAAATGTGCCCATAGGAGTTGCAAAGGGCTAAAGTTAGAGGACCGTCTGAACGCGCTCTATTCCGGAAAGAAGTTTTTTTGCCGCGCTCATCTCTGCATATTTTAGAAGCTTAATCAGTATTTTCTTTGCTGCGCCCAGATCATTCTTATTTGCAAGGAAATCCGCATAGTAATAGAATGCTGGAAGGGTTCCTAATTGCAAGACAGCTTCAAAAGGAGGAACTAATTTTTTATCGTTCATAGCACAGGAGTAGAGCAGATTTGAGTACAGGGTTATTGGAAGTCCCTTTGCGTTTGCATTGAGCGCCTCAAGAGAGTTTTTTGCCCCGCGCAGCTGGCCAAGCCTTAGCTGCGAGAGGAATTTAATGTAAAGTAGATTCGAATCTGGGTTTGTCTTTATTTCCATGTCTGCAACAGATATCGCCTTGAAGAAAAGCGCCTTTGCGCTAGAATAGTGTGCAAGCGCGGCCTTGGAGTGCGCAGAGTTTTCCTCCATGTAGCCGTTTGGGGTCTGATAGTCCCTCTTTCCAAACTCCTCATCCGCAATTGAGAGGTGAAGCATTGCGCTTGCAAGCAGCACTCCGGCATTTTTGGTTGAGGCAAAAAGCGTCTCGAAGGATTTTAGGGCATCGTTTTGGTTGCCCGATGCGATTGAGGACTGGAGAGAGTCAAGAAGATCAGTCAGCTGCGCATTTTTCTTCAGCTCCTTTGCGGACTTGTCGGTGTAGAGCTCGCAGAGCTGGCAAATCCCAAACTGTGGGTTATAGGAGGGGACTTGTGTACCACAGTAGCCACACCTAAATTGCTCAGCGGGTTCCTTTTCAAGTAGCTTAAGCTCCCTTTCCACGTTCAAGTTATCAAATAGAGTGGGGTAAAAATGTTCTTAACGCTTTCTTAGGACCACGAAGAGATGCCCCTTGTCAAATGGCTCTATGTCTATCTGCTCAAGGATTTCAAAGTGCGCTGAGATCTGCCCCAAAAACTCGTCGAAGATCTCTTGCGGCTTTGTTGAGCTGCTTATGCTCTGCGACTTTATCGCAACGTACGCGTATCCCCTCTCCTTGAGAAGCTTCGAGTTGCTAATAAGTATGTCGGACTGGTCCCTTGCGGAGACGTCCATATAGAGAATGTCAACCTCGCCAACATCCTCTGCATAATTTTGAGTTAGCCTTGCATCGCAGTGGATGGGAAGCATGTTGCCTCTTTTCTCGCAAACCTGCATTAGGTCCCTCATGTTCCTCTCTGAGAACTCGACGCAAAATACCTCACCTTTTGGTCCAACTATGTCTGACACATGGCTAGGGGTTGTGCCTGTTGCGGCTCCAAGGTAGAGCACCCTTGAACCAAGCTTTATCTCCATCTGCTTCATTCCTTTGAGTATCGCCGCCGCAAGCTTGCTGCGGTACGGATTCCAGGTCCTATACTCAATATTGCCTATCTCGATTAACTCTTCATCGTAAACCCTGATTCCAGGAGCGGAGTTCCTAGTGGCAAGCCTTTTCTCTATTTTGAAAACATTCTCAAATATCGCCTTTGCCTCCAACTGCTCACCTGACCAGATTACAATACTAATATGCGGATTTGCTCTTAATAATGTTGCCCCCTCCCTCTCAAACACTTTTAGTTTTTGCTCTTGGAATATATCTGGAGACTGGTTTGTATGATTGACAATGCGGCAATGACAAAACTGATCTTTGACATTTTTGACCTTGAGAGCAAGAGGCTCGAGAGCGCGGAGCTGCTTTCCAGGTTTGGCGAGGAACTGCGGCTTATTTTCGGAATTGACAAGGTTGAGACAAAACTTGTGGAGAAGGCAGGGGGAGTCTCGCCAGCCGAGGAGTACGTTGTAAACACTATGAAGCAGATGATAGACAACAGGCTAAGCGATTACTCCTCCTTCAAGGAGCTGGTCGATTCTTTCAAGGCGGGATACAAAAGCTGCGCAATAATACCTATAGTCGCAAACTCCAGGTGCATCTGCGTGATCAGGCTTCTCTCAAAGCAGGAGGAGAAGTTTGAGAAGAATGTGGCAAACGCCCTTCAGATCAGCTCGATGATCGTGGGCTCGCAGATCTCGCTTAGGATCGAGCAGGAAAAGAGCATCAGCGTCGCTAAGTACTTTGACGCCGCCTTCAACAGCATTGTTCCCCAGTTCCTAATCGACACGAGCGGGACTGTGATAAAGGCGAACAAGAGCATGCTTGTGCTCTTCAACTCTAATGCTCGCGACCTGATCGGAAAAAATGTGAAGGAGCTCTTTGCAATTGATGCGAATTTGATTGCGGGACTCAGGAAGGGGATGGTCGCGGAGACGATGATAGTTGGGAGGAAGGACAGGAAGTTCAATATCTCCTCAAGCGAGGTGAGCGAAAAGATTTTGCACATCACATTCTATGAGACCACGGAGCTGCGCGAGATGGAGGAGAGGGCAAAGCTGCTAAAGTACAGCAACTACGAATCGCTACTCATGCTTGGCCCAAAGACGAACATCATCTGGGCAAGCGACAATGTCGACAAAATAATGAGGTCCCAAAAGAACGGGATCCTTGGAAGGCAGCTGCTCGACATGGTCGTTGACAAGGAGAGGCTAATTGCAGGGATCGGCAAGCTTGGGAGCGGCGTGTACACGGACTCGGCAAGGATAAATTTGGGCAATGGGGTCTTGCAGGACGTTAGGCTCTCGATCTTTGCAAACGAGATGTACGGGCTCTCGTGCATCGTTGCAAACAACGCACTTGAGAGCTCATTTAGGAGCATAGAGAGGAACTTTGAAGAGATAGTGAGGCTCTCCGGGGACGCAATAATATTTGTGGACCAGCTAGGGTACGTACAGAGATTAAACAAGACCGCGGAGAACCTCTTCGGGTATCGCGAGCAGGAGCTGGTCGGAGGTCCCGCGACAATGCTCTACTCCACGAAGGCGGACCAGGACAGCTTTGCGCACTACCTCGGGATGGCCAAGCAGGAAGGCATGGTAGGTAGCCTCTTTGCGGTGATGAAGGGGCGAAAGCCTGACTCCTTCATACCCTGCGACATTGGCATCAGGAGCATGCTCGACCAGGACGGAAAGCTAGTGGGCTACGTGATGGTCTACAGGGAGCTTCTGACAAAGCGCGAGCTTGAGGAGGCTCAGGAAGCGCTTGGCGAGAACGAGAGGCTGATAGAGAAGCTGGAGGAGGAGAGCGAGCTAAAGACCACATTCATCTACAACATCTCCCACGACCTGAAGACCCCCATAACAAACATCAAGGGATTCTCTACGCTTTTGCACAATGGGACGCTTGGCGAGATAAACGAGGAGCAGCGAGGATACGTGAAGATAATAATCGACGAGTCCGACAGGCTAATGGAGCTAATCAAGCAGATTCTTGACGTCGCAAAGCTCTCATCGGGCAAGATAAAGCTTGACCTGCAGCCGGTGGACTTCAGAAAGCTCGGAGAGAATCCTAGCATCAAGGCGCTAGAGGAGGTTGCCGCGGGGAAGGGAGTGCTCTTCTCGTGGACGGTTGAGTATGATGTCGGAGAAGTGAGCATGGACCCGAACAGGATAATACAGGTCTTCATCAACCTGATCGGCAATGCGCTAAAGTTCACGGAGCACGGAAGCATCTCGGTGCACATCTTCAAGAAGGGAAAGAGCATAAGGGTGGAGGTCAAGGACACCGGAATCGGGATTGGAAGGGAGGACCAAAGAAAGCTCTTTAGGAAATTCTACCAGGTCAACAGAAAGGAGCTAACGGTGCAAAAGGATGCTGGAACGGGGCTTGGGCTCTCGATAGTAAAGGAGATAGTCTCGCTGCACAATGGGAGGCTGGGGGTTAACTCAGAGGCTGGGAAGGGAAGCACTTTTTGGTTCACCATACCACTTAACCCAAAGAAGAAAAGGCCAAAGGAGATAAAGGAGCAGCAAGTGGAGGAGAAGAAAGATCAGGCTGCATAAAAGAATCCTAATACTAAGGAATGAGCGCAGCGCATGCATTTCCAATTCCGGCAGCGAAGTTGTAGTTGTTTTGTATTATTGTAGTGTTGAGTCCGCGCCAAGGTCCAGTGGAGACGAAGTTTGTGGTTATCAGCGCCCCGTTATTGTTGTTTATCTCAAGGACAACTGCTGCCCCTGCCGCCGAGGCGCTGGGCGCGACAAGTGAGTACGTTACATTGTAGAGGGTTGTGCCCACCTGCGAGATTGAGAAGGTCGCGTCTGTTGGCGTCACGGTCACAATGCTGGAGTAGACATTAGGCCCGCTGGGCGCGCTGCCGAGCTTTGTTCGATAGGTTGAGTTGTAAAGCGATGAGGTGCAGCTCTGTCCGCTGATGTAGAGCGCCTTGAAGTTCTTTATTAGGTTGCCAAGCACTGTCGCATTCGCATATGCCATTACCTGGGCTGTTGGGATGGTAGACGCTACGGTTGTTGTAGCGGTTGTCGCCACAGTGGTGGTAGCCGTTGTAGCGCTGCCCGCCACGGTTGTAGTAGGAATGCTTGTTGTAACGGTTGTCGTGGTCGGGGTGCTAAAGGTGCCACCCTGGAGGACCACTGATGGAGTTATCACCGCAACTGATGGGCTCACTTTTATGCCAAGAGTTGCAGGAAGAGGGGTAAGGGTTATCGTCGCCTGCCCAGCCGTGCTCGAGACGAGAAGCACGTTTAGGTTTGCGCTGGTGCCAAGCGTCGTGCTGATGTTCTGTGCCGTTCCCTTCAGGATTGAGGCAACAACTATTGGCTTGACCAAAATTGGAGTCCCGGAAACATAAAAGAGTGCGCTGGAGTTTGATGAGCCCTGCAGGAAGATTGAGGAGACGCTGGTCCCATTTAGAAGAGTGAAGTAGACTGTGCCGTTGAGCGGAATTGTAAAGCTTTGCGCAGCGCTGATGTGCGAGACGCTAGAGGAGCCCGAAAACCCAAAGTATGCAACCGCGATCACAATTAGCGCCGCAACTACGTACTTTATCATTCCCCGGTTTGATGAATGGTGGCCGTGTTGCCTTTTAAAGTTAGGATTAAGAGCCATGGCGTCAACTTGAATATAGTAAGCTTATTGAGAGGCACATATTTAAGAAGATTACGGGGTAGAAGAAGCAAAGAACGGGGCTTTTCTTCCCGTCTAAACAAAACGAGGCTAAAATTATATACCTTGCATTGGTATACTCAGTGGCGATTAGGTGGATGAGGTAGATAATTTCAAGGCGGACCTTCTTTCGGTGATTAACGAGAGGCAGCAGGTCACCTACAACGACCTCGTTGAGTACAATTCGTCAAAGGGAATAACAGAGGAGCTTTTGAAGAAGGGGCTAAAGGAGCTCCAGGACATAAACGCTATCGCCTCGAGAAGCAGCGGCGGTATACTCACATACTACATACTAAAGGAGAAAAACGACCTGCGCAAGATACTCGTTGTTGAGGACGACAAGAACATAAACAAGCTTGGAGCGCTCTCGGTCGGCAAGGGATTTGACATCACCCAGATATACGACGGGCTTGAGGCGATAAAGAAGGTCAAGGCGCTAAAGCCGGATCTTGTGATACTAGACCTTATGCTTCCCGGAGCTGATGGGCTTGAGATCTGCCAGACGATAAAGAAGGACCAGGAGCTTAGCAACACGGTTGTGATCATAATTAGCGCGATGGAGGCGACCTCGAATAGGTTCAAGGGGATAAAATACGGGGCGGATTACTACATCAAAAAGCCGTTTGACCCAGATGACCTAAAGGGCCTGGTCACAATCTTCCTCAAGAAGAAGGGAAAGAGGTTTGACCCCCTAATTGATCTGCCAAATGAGACCAAGATCTCAAACGCTCTTGAGAACGCACTCAAGGGGGAGGAAGCCCATGAGATAGGAAGGCTCAGGGTGGAAGGATTTGTGGACTTTGCAAACTCCTTTGGCGCAAACTCCGGAATAACAATACTCAGGCTCATCTCACAAATTCTCCAGGACAAGGTTAGGGAGAGCGGCGGAAACGTTTTTGTGGGATTCCTGAACAGCGACGACTTTGTTGTCGCGGGAAACAAGGTGCACGTTGGCAAGGTCGTCGCCGCAATAACCGAGGAATTCAACGCTGTCGTCCCGTACATCTACCAGAGCGAGGGCTACAAGCCGATCGAGCGCGGGCTCGAGGACATGTACGAGGCGGAGAGGCCAAGGCTGAACCTCTCCTACACCGCGATACCAAAGAACGCGCTGATGGCAAAGAGGGCGGAGATACTAAAAGGCAAGCACAGCGCAAAGGCAATCGGCGCATACACCTATGACGAGCTAAGGCAGATGCTCGGGAGCGACAACCTCGACATAATAATAACAAGGGACATAAGCGGGGTCAAGCTCTCCGTAGGGAAGGGTACTGAAAAATAGGTATTAGCTTATCTTCTCTTTGGCCTTGACTTCTTTGCAGGCGTGCTCTTCTTTGAGGCCTTTTTTGGCGCAGACTTATTTTTTGGGCTAAAGTCCTGTGAATCGACATTTGTGAGAAGATCCTCCACATGGCCCTCGTCCGAGACCCCCTGCGAGCTCGCGCTATCCGACATCGCCTGCTCCTCGATGTTTCCTCTCTCTACTATCTCTGTGACCTCCTGTGTCCTCCTGAGCATCTCGAGCTTCTTTTTTGAGGAGGGTTTCTTTGCCATGCGAACCAGCTTAGATAACTACATGGGATTGGTCAATTTATAAAACGATAAGGTGCCGAGCTGGGCCTTTTTAGCCAGATCAGGTCGCCTTGACTGCGATTTTGCCGTAGGCCACATGCGGGAAGCCGGTCGCGGACTCGGTGTAGTTGAACCCCAGGGTGCCGACGTACAGCTGGCCGGGCTGGATCGAGAGCACGTTCCCGACGTTGTTGTAGCAGGTCATGGTGAGGGAGGCGTTGGCGCCGATTGGCATGTAGATCTGGTTTGCCACCACTATGTTTGGCCCGAGCACGAAGGTCGGAACCGAGCTGCAGTTGTAGCCGGTGATGTTGAGCGGGCTTTGAGTCGCCTGGATCAGGTTCACTATCAGCTGGCCGTTGCTTGAGAGGAAGTAGTTTAGGCAGGAAAAGCCCGCGGGGAGGATGCACTCCTGGCCGGCAAACTGGCCCGGGTTGAAGATCCCAAGCGCAAACATCGCGCCCAGCACGACCGCGATTATGAGGAATGCCCATCCGTAGGTCAGAAGGTACTCCATGGCGCTCTGGGCTTTGTGCACAAAAGTTCTTACCATGGCATCAAGGGGATTGAGATTGGAAAGAATAAAAACCTTTCAAACTTGCAAAAACAAAACTAGACGAAAGAATATAAAAGGGACAACTAGACTCATGGTATGAAAAGTTTGCAGAGGGAGTATCCGAAGGCCGAGAAAATCTTTGAGCTGCTCTCCAAGAAGGATGCGATAGCAATATTTGTTGAGGCGTCTAAAGGTTTTGCTGCAAAGATAGATTCAAACGAAAAGATAGGCATGTCCAGAAAGCAGTATTACGTAAGGCTTGCGCAGCTAGTGGACGCAGGGCTGATTGAGAAGTCCAAAGAGGTGTACGAGCAGACTGCTTTCGGGAAGGCGGTTTACAACAAGCACTTTTTGGGCATGAAGGCCCTAGTCAGGGATGTGCGCAAATACCAAATGGAGGACGTTTTGAGAAAATCGAATAAGTTCAATAAATCGGATATTGACGAGGTTTTCTCAGGGACAAAGGAAAATTGAGATCGGTAGAAGGTTCAAATATATTTGGAGCAAGATAGAGTTGACTCCATGCTATTTTACGTTTACACTGACGGTGCGGCAAGGGACAACCCGGGGCCCAGCGCCTCGGGCTTTGTGATCTTTGACTCGGGCAAGAGGCTTGTTGCAAAGAGCTTTTTCTACAACGGCAACAAGACAAACAACATCGCGGAGTACCTCGCCATAGTTGCGGCGCTAAGGAAAGTCTTGTCGGAATACGGAGCGCAAAGCGAGGTTGCTTTGTTTTCTGACAGCGAGCTCGTGGTGAAGCAGCTGCAGGGAAAGTACAAGGTAAGAGATCCAAACCTAAAGGCGCTGCACAAGGAGGCAAGTGGGGTTATTGCAAGGCTGGGCGGCTGCAAATTCGCAAATGTTCCGCGGGAGAACAAATTGATATCGATGGTGGATGCAGAGCTAAACAGGCTTTTGGATGAAAAGGGGGAAGGGGGCGCCCACAGGAATCTGAAAGGAGCGCAGAAGAAACTTTAGAGGTTCCTCCTTATTTCCTTGAGTATTTTCTTGCTTGAGTTGGCATTCAACGCTTCTTTCTCAATGCGGCCGAGTATCTCGGTTTTGTATTCAGGCGAGTGGTTTAACTGGGCAGCGATTTGTATCGTAAGGAAGTGAGAGTCTGCAAGGTCGTGATTCTCGAGGATCGACTTCGTCAGGATCTCGCACGCATCGTACGCCCTGTGGTGCCTTCTGTGGAGCTCCCCTAGGTAGGCGCTGTCGTGGCCCTCGTTGTTTAGCTCAATACTTGTGAAATTCTGCTCCTGCATCGCGCCGTATAACTGGGCCAGTTTCCCCTTGTCCGCACGAATGGACCAGATAACCGCGGAGTGAAGATGCTCCTTGAGCGCACCTATTTTTCGTGTAAGAAGGCGCTTCTCTTTCGAGTCCCCAGGATGAGCAAGGCCGTAGCTGATATCGTTCTCCAGGCACTTTAGCAGCGATGGCTCCAGAAAGTTCTTGCTTGTCGTAAGGATTACTCTTGACTTTTGCATGGTCATGGAATACGATAGGAGTATGCTTTTAATGGTTTAAAAATGTGAGTGCCTCTTCGTTTGCAGCTTTCTCTATGAAGACGATTGCGGGGAAAGGGCTAAAAACAGGGAAATATACACACATAGTTGAAGATTATGGCGGAGAATCCAGACCAGCCCAAGAAGGGTACAAACAACCCTGCGGCAAAGGAGGTCTACACGAAAGCGGGGAATTTGTTTGAGGAGAACAAGTTCGATGAGGCAATAGAGGGCTACTCTCAGGCGATAAAGCTAGATCCAAAGTACGCTAGCGCCTACTTCAACAGGGCGCTAGCATTTGCGATTGTCAACAAGTACGACGAGGCGACAAAGGACGCGCAGAGGGTGATGGAGCTCGAGCCCGAGAGCCACGACGCGCCCTACGTGATGGGGATTATCGAGGAGTACAAGAAGAACTACACTGGAGCGAAGAGATGGTACGAAAGGGCGCTTGAATTAAACCCGAAGTACGAACAGGCAAGGGCGAGGCTAGACCAGCTCAAGGCGAAGATGGACAGGCCAATAGAGAAGGAGACGGAGGAGCCGATAAAGGTCAATGGAAAGCAGTCAGAGGAGACTGTGGTGGAAGACGGGCAGATAAAGTCTGTCAAGTTCCACAGGTCAAACATCAAGTTCTCGGACATCGTGGGAATGAAAAAACAGAAGGAGCTAATCCACCAAAACATCGTGCTTGCAATAAAAAAGCCTGAGCTGTTAAGGGCCTATGGAAAAAGGCTTGGGCTAGGCGTGCTCTTCTACGGGCCACCTGGATGCGGTAAGACTTACTTTGTGAATGCAATAGGCGGAGAGACGGGAAGCAACGTGATAATCGCGGCGATAAACGAGATAATCGACATGTATGCAGGAAACACCGAGAAGAACCTCCACAGGATCTTTGAGCAGGCAAGGAAGAACACCCCTTGCATCATCTTCTTTGACGAGGTTGACGCGATGGGAGGGAAGAGGGACGGAGGCGGCGACGGGGGCGGATCGCAGAACTTCATGAGGATGGCAGTCAACCAGTTCCTTCAGGAGATGGACGGGATTGAGAAGAACCCGGAGGGTATCTTCATAATCGGCGCAACAAACCAGCCATGGGACATGGACCCGGCGCTCAAGAGGAGCGGAAGGTTCGGGGAGTCGATCTACATCCCGCCACCTGACTACAAGACAAGAAAGCAGGCTTTCATGTACAACACAAGAAAGATGCCGCTTGGAAGAATCAACTTTGGAAGACTCTCAAGGGCGACGATAGGATTCTCGCAGGCGGACATTGCGGAGATATGCGACAAGACCGCGCTAATTCCCGCGGCTGAGGAGGACATGACAGGAAGGAGGAGAAAGATCCTGATGAAGGACTTCCTGAAGATGATAAAGCAGCATGGAGGAACCCTTGAGGCGTGGTACTCGATGGTCAAAAAGGACATCGTGAATAAGACAGAGACAACAATAGTCGACGGCAAGAAGCAGGAGATAGTAAAGGAGGGGAAGCTCTCGCCCGAGGAGAAGAGCAAGTACAAGGCGCTTGTTAACGACGTGAAGAACAACTCCAACATTGTAATAAAGTCGCTCAAGAAGGCAATACAGCTTTTCAGCCTTTACGTTGCCTAAGATTGCTGTGAGCTCATGCAAATTCAAAACGCTCCTATTGAGATGAACACTGATAAGTGGAAGGAGGAGTGGAAGAGAGCGCTTTCTTCTTATTTAGAGACGAAGCCGATTGCAACAGAGGGGAAGCTTTTTGTAACGGGGCTTGGGGGAAGCGGGCTTGTGGGAGAGCTGCTAAAGCATGCGACCACAAGGGACGTGGTTTACTCAAAAGTTCCCTCAAAAGAAAAATTTGAGTGGATTGTTGCAATAAGCTATTCTGGTAATACCTGGGAGACTTTGGAAGTTGTGGAAAAAATGAGAACGCAGGGGACAAGACTCCTTGCAATAACATCTGGGGGCAAGCTTGCGCAGATTGCAGACGAGACAATCAAACTGCCGGAAAACATGATGGCAAGGGATGCGTTCCCTTACATAATCTCCGCGGGACTTGCGTCAATAGGCTGCAAAAACGAGCTGATTCACGCAATAGACGAAATAGATTCTTTTCAGGTAGTGGAGGCAGAGGATTTAGCTGAGAAAATAAAGGGCAAGGTGCCTGTGATCTACGCATCAGAATGGATGGTTGTCGCGGCAAAGAGATTCAAGCAGCAGCTAAACGAGAACGCGAAGATGTTTGCATTCTTCTCCAAGATGCCAGATGCGTTCCACAACGACACCGAGCCTTTCTTCTGGGAGAACAAAGAGTTCATAGCCATAATAATGGGAAAGGGCTACCCGGAAAAGACGACGGCGCTGCCCATACCAAATGCACTTATGGTAAAAGTGGACAGGGGAGAGAAGATCAGGGACATTGTAAATGCGATCTGCCTACTAGACTATGTCTCAATAAGGCTCACAGAGATAAGGAAGGTTAGTAGGAACTCCTCAAGAAGATACGGCAAGTAGCTAATGTTAAATTATTAAATACGATTTACGTATCAGTTAGGAGTGAGTAAATGAGCACCAAGAGAAAACAGGACGGCCCAAAGGTCATGGACATTAACAACTGGGAAAAGGAGTGGATACTTGCGCTTTCTTCAAACTTGAACACAAAACCGATCGCAACAAGCGGCGAGATATTTGCGACCGGAATGGGAGGCAGCGGGATTGTGGGCGAGGTTCTAAAGCACATCACAAGCAGGGGCGTTGTATTTTCAAAGCTACCGATAAGAAAGAGG
The DNA here is from genome assembly GCA_028867145.1 of Microcaldota archaeon. Classification (GTDB taxonomy): domain Archaea; phylum Micrarchaeota; class Micrarchaeia; order Micrarchaeales; family CABMGC01; genus JAGWGI01. The sequence goes on from JAGWGX010000012.1 coordinate 14,372, forward strand.
TTTGACTGGGTCCTTGCGATAAGCTACTCGGGAAACACGACCGAGACAATATATACAATGAAGCAGATGAAAAAGCTTGGCGCAAAAATAATCGCGATAACCTCGGGCGGCAAGCTTGCGGAGATGGCAGACTATGTGGTAAAGCTCCCGGAGGGAAGATTGCCAAGGGACGCGTTCCCATACATACTCTCAGCGGCGCTTGCGACGATAGGGTGCAAGAAGGAGCTAAGGGCGGCAATAGGTGCAGTGAAAAAGACAAGCCTCGCTCCAGCAAGGAAGATAGTTGAGACTTTGTACGGCAAGGTGCCTGTGATCTACTCATCGGGATGGATGGTGGCCGCGGCAAAGAGATTCAAGCAGCAGCTAAACGAGAACGCGAAGATGTTTGCGTTCTTCTCCAAGATGCCAGATGCGTTCCACAACGAGATCGAGCCATTCTTCTGGAATGGAAAGAGCGGATTCATAGCAGTGATAATTGGAAACGGATACCTTGCGAAGATGACCTCAAAGCTAATCCCGCACGCATTCCATATCGGCGCAAAGAAGACCACGCGGGTGCTTGAGGTGGTGAGTTCAATCTACCTGCTCGACTACGTCTCCTTCAAGCTCGCCGAAAAGAAGGGAATAGACAGGATAAGCATACCCGGAATAGTGAAGGGCAGAAAGGTAATCAGCGGGCTCAAAAGCTTCCATACAAAGATGGGATAAACAATATATAGCACAAGGGAAGTAGTTTGCTTATGTTGGTTAATGTAGGTAGCAAAAACATATTCAAGATAGACGCAGTCAAGGACGCGCTGCGCAAGATGGAGCTTGACGCGAAAGTGTGCGGATTCAAAACAGAATCCAGGGTCTCAGCTCAGCCTATGGGGGAGGAAACTTTCACTGGCGCAAGAAACAGGGCTCTTGCAGTAAGATCGGATAAGGCGGACTTCACAGTGGGAATTGAAAGTGGAATCGAGAAGAAGAAAGGGCATTACTTTGATTTTGCAGTGGTGCACATAATTAGAAAGGATGGCAAGGAAAGCTTTGCGACCACTTCCCATTTTGCACTGCCCAGAAAGGTAGGCGAGCAAATAGACAAAGGGCTTGAACTCTCGGATGCAATAGATATAGTGTACAACGTTAAAAACAGCAAGGAGACGCTTAGCGCTGTTGGCGTGCTTACAGACGGAGCAATCTCCCTAAGGGACATACTTTTCCATGCAACAATACTTGCGCTCTCTCCGCTCGTGAAGGAAAAATAAACTTAAAGGGCCTAGGCCGGGAATCGGACCCGGTCTAGGGGATCCACAGTCCCCCGTGCAGCCATTACACCACCAAGGCCATAAGCGTAAGTTATCCGTCTTTTAGATTATTAAGCATTAGTGAGTCGCTGTTTAATTTGCAGTTGCGCTTTGCGCATGCCGCCGAAAATGGCATGCAGGCCTAAATTCCTGTGAGGCTTCTTTGCTGCCTTGTTATTTAGATTCTTACAACATTTTATTGAAAGAAAACAAAGATATTTATATTAGTTTGAATAAAGCATTGAATATGGTGGCAGAGGAAAAAATAGTCGTGCGCCAGGTCCAAAAGCCAAAAAAGGAGAATGTGGACACGCTTGTCTCCTGGTTTTTGAAGTCGCTTGACCTCTCTGAGGAGAACTCACTTGAGCCGGAACTGCTCAAGAAAATTGTTGCGGCAAACTTTGAGGGCTCGGGGATAACAAGCATGGAGCTGCATGTGAGGCTCGAGACGCCAAGGACGACAGTGATTTACCACTTGAACAGATTCATAAATTCAGGGCTGGTCGTGAGGAAGGGAAGGAAGTACTTCCTAAGGGCAACAGACATGGAGAGCACCTTTGAGGAGATGCAGGCTGACATGGTGCGCGAATTTGGCAGGATGATGGAGTTCGCGGAGAAGTTCGATCAGATGATGATAGGCGATGTCAACGGAAGAAAACAAGAACCAAGAAAACTCAGTCGAGGAAAAAAACACTCTTGAAGAGCAGCAGGTCGTTGAAACTAAGGAGGTAAACGAGACTGATGAGCTTAGGGAGAGGCTGCTTAGGCTTGCCGCTGAGTTTGACAACTACAAGAAGAGGACCGCAAAGGAGATTGAGGCAGCAAAGAACCTAGGAAAGCTCGAGATGCTTAGAAAGCTCCTCCCAGCAATTGATGAACTTGAACTTGCGCTTGTCGCAATAAAGGGAAACGGAAGCGACCAGCTAAAGGGAGTCGAACTTGTCTACTCAAATTTGCTCGAAGTCCTAAAGGCAGAGGGGCTTGCGGTGATGGAAGCGAAGGGAAAGGCTGACCCATTTAAGCATGATGTTATGCTCGTAAAGGAGAGCGATGAGGAGGAAGGGACGATACTTGAGGTCGTCAGGAAAGGCTACACATTCAGGGAGATGCTTATTCGACCCGCCTCGGTGATAGTATCAAAGGGCAGGGAAGAAAAATCAGGTGAATAAAATGAAAATAATTGGAATAGATCTCGGGACATCAAACTCAGCGGCAGCGGTGCTTGAGGGAGGAAGGCCAGTGCTGATACCTAGCAGCGAGGGAACATCGCTCTACGGAAAGTCGTTCCCGAGCTACGTCGCTTTCACAAAGGACGGGCAGAGGCTAATCGGCGAGCCCGCAAAGAGGCAGGCGGTCGCAAACCCGGACGGGACGCTGAACGCATTCAAGAGAAAGATGGGGACGGACTACAAGTACAGTGTATTTGGAAAGAGCTACTCCCCACAGGAGCTCTCGGCAATGGTTTTGCAGAAAATAAAGAACGACGCGGAAGCGTTCCTTGGAGAAACTGTCACAAAGGCGGTGATAACAGTTCCTGCATATTTCAACGACAACCAGAGGCAGGCGACAAAGGACGCAGGACAGATTGCGGGACTTGAGGTAGTGAGGCTGGTGAACGAGCCAACAGCAGCGAGCCTCGCATTTGGAATCGACAAGCAGCAGGGCAAGGAGATGAAGATACTTGTCTACGACCTTGGGGGCGGAACGCTTGATGTCACCATCATGGAGTTTGGAAATGGAGTCTTTGAGGTAAAGTCAACAAACGGAGATACGCAGCTTGGCGGAACCGACATGGACAATGCGGTCACTGATTTCCTTCTTGCTGAAGTGAAGAAGAGTGCAGGGATTGATGTTACAAACGACAGGCAGGCGCTCCAAAGAATTAGGGAGGCGGGGGAGAAGGCGAAAATTGAGCTGTCGACCACACTCACAAGCGATATCAACCTTCCATTCCTTGGAATGGGTCCGGGAAATGCGCCGGTGCACTTCACGTACCAGCTCACAAGGGCAAAGCTTGAGGAGATAATCGTCCCGATTGTTGAGAGGACGACAAAGCCGGTGATAAACGCGCTCAAGGACGCAAAGCTTGAGCCGGTAAACATTGACAAGGTTATTCTTGTAGGGGGACCTACAAGGATGCCGATTGTGCAAAGGTACGTTGAGCAACTTCTCGGAAAGAAGATTGAGAGGGGAGTGGACCCAATGGAAGCAGTCGCATTTGGCGCGGCAATACAGGCAGGAGTCCTAACCGGAGAAGTCAAGGACATTGTGCTGCTAGATGTCACGCCGCTCTCGCTTGGCCTTGAGACATATGGAGGGGTCATGACAAAGCTGATTGAGAAGAACACGACAATCCCAATAAAGAAGACCCAGGTCTTCTCAACTGCAGATGACTCGCAGACAAGCGTTGACATCCACATACTGCAGGGAGAGAGGGCGATGTCAAAGGACAACATTGAGCTTGGAAGGTTCATGCTTACTGGGATCCCACCGGCGCCAAGGGGAATGCCGCAGATTGAGGTCACATTTGACATTGATGCAAACGGAATCCTTCATGTCTCAGCAAAAGACAAGGCGACAAACAAGGAACAGAGCATGCAGGTTGTTGCCCCGCACAAGATGAGCAAGGATGAGATTGACAAGAGGATGAAGGAGGCGGAGCATTACTCCGAGGAGGATAAGAAGATTAGGGAGTACATTGAGACAAAGAACAACGCGGAAGGGATGATATACACCGGCGAGAAGCTCCTCAAGGAAAACGCCGCAAAGATCTCCGCGGAAAACAAGGAGAAGGTCGAGAAGGCAATCGCAGAGACCAAGGAGGCAATCCAAAAGGAGGATGCGCAGCTGATCTCCCAGAAATACGAGGTGCTCAAGGAGGCGATGCAGAAGATGGGAAGCGACATGTACGCTCAGGGAGCGTCCGAAGCAGGAGCTCAGGAGGGCACTGAAGATGCAAAGGGAGGAGCTGACGAAAATCCGGACAATAAGGGAGACCCAGAGAATCCCGATTCAAAGGTAGAGAAGTGATGGCAAAGGATTACTACGAAATTCTTGGAGTGCCAAAAAACGCGAGCGAAGAGCAGATAAAAAAGGCATACAGGGAGCTTGCGCTCAAGTACCACCCTGACAGGAACAAGGAGAAGGGCGCAGAGGAGAAGTTCAAGGGGATAAACGAGGCGTACTCTGTTCTTGGGGAGCCAGAGAAGAGAAGGCAGTACGATTCGTACGGCTCAGCGGACTTTGGACAAGGAGGATTCTCAGGGCAGGAAGGAGCGGGCTTCACCCAGGACGAGATGTTTAGGAGCATCTTCAACAACTTCGGCTCATTTGAGGAGATGTTCTCGCAGGGAGAACCCCAGAGCGTGAATCTCACCCTCTCGTTTGAGGACATCGAGGGAGGGATGGACAAGGAGTTCA
>JAGWGX010000013.1 GCA_028867145.1 Microcaldota archaeon
GATAATTTGGTCCTTTCTCACCACCACAACTGCGGGGCCAGTAGTGAGAAGGCTCCTTATCGTGCTAAGCGGCGTCTCCTCGTGCACCGTTGGGAAGGGCGGTTTTAGGCTCCAGCCAACCTTTGCCTCCTTTGGAAGGACGATTAGGTCAAGAGTGCTTGTGCTTCCCACTATCTTTCCCTTGCTGACCACCGGGAACTGCGAGATTGAATGCTGCTTTGCAAGCCTTGCTGCCTCTGCAACGCTATCTGCGCTGTCAAGCGCTATCACCTTCTTGTTCATGAACTCCCTTGCTACCTTCTCGCCTTGGTGCTCTATTCCTTCTAATTTGTTAAAGATCTCGACAGCAATCTTGTAGCTCGGCACAGTCTTGCCCCTTTCTATCTTTGTAAGCATTGATTGGCTAATCCCGACCGCCTTTGCAAATGCGCTCTGCGTCATGCCTGCCTTCCTCCTCCTGATTCCAATTGATGAGAGCTCTGGGAACATAGCATCACTATTCCAATATGAATATTATTGGTAATAATTATTAAATACAGAGCTGCCTTTAGAATTGTTGGTGTAAAAGTGGGATACAAGGTCGTTGAGATTGAAAAGAAGCATTTCATAGAGGCACTTGTGCCGGCGCATCGCAAGTTTGGTCACACTTTCCCGATGGGTGCGCGCATAAGCAAGGCAGACAAAACCAAGATCTTCCTTGTGCTACCTGATCTGGTCTATGATGTTTTTCGCAAATCAGACATCCCACAGAGACTTATTGGCGAGACCTACACTGTGGAGACTATCTGGTCTGGCGTGTGGGATAAGGAAGCGAAAAAGACAAAAAGAGAGTAAGACTAACCGCCGCCGCTTACTGTGTGGCCCTTTGCAATCTTTCCGTTCTTGATCTGCGCATCCCCTGAGATGTCTGCGTCTCCGTAGACCATCGCCTTTCCTGAGATCTCCGCCTTGCCAAATATCCGCGCGTTTCCAAAGACTTCAGCGCTTCCAGAGACCTTTGCATTATCGTATATCTCGCACTCGCCGTATATCTTTGCCTCCTCGCTCACCCTTGCGTTCCCGTAAAGCTCCGCATCATCGCCCACCTTCGCATTTCCCGACACGACAACATGCCCCCTTATCACCGTGTTGTTTGAGATTGTCGCATTGTCCATTATCCTTCCATTGCCCGAGATTATCGCATCGTTCTCGATTATCGCGGTGGGGGCGACATACACGTCCTTTCCGACCACCGCGCTCTCCTCGACAAATCCCCCAAGGCTTCCCTCCTGGTTTTGGTGCCTCCTAAATGTCCTTTTTATCGTGCCGTCATCAAACACCGCAACGTTTATCCTCTTCTCAAGGCTCCTTAGCACTTCCATCTTCTTCACGGTTGACCTTGCCCTCAATGCCCTCTCCATCCTGTATCTCTTGATTCTCCCATAGGTCAGGCTGATGACCACAACCAGGAAGCTTGCAATCCCAAAGAGCGTCCTTGGGTCGTCAAGGTATGCGGAGAGCTCAAAGATCGCAAGCGGCTTTGGCTGCACGATTAGGACCACATCCTGGGACTGCGGCCCGAACGCGCCCGGGGTGATTAGCTTGAACACCTGCGTTCCAACGAGCGTGCTTGTGGTGAGGTTGAACCTTGCGATTATCGCCGTGTTTGGTATCGCCTTGAAGTTTTGCTGCGGGTTGATCACATTCGCCCCGATCGGAGGGGTGAGCGCGAGCGTCACGAAGGAGACATTGGTTCCGGTGTAGATTGCGCTGATCGTGAGGTTTATTGTCGTGTTAGCATAGATTGTGGGCGGCTTTTTGATCTGCAGGATCGTGAATGTGCTTGAGTTTGACTGCTTTGTGAAGGAGAGGAAGGTCTGGGGGAAGAGGAGCCCCCGCGGAGAGGTGAGGTTTAGCACCGTGTATCCGACCTGCGCAAAGCTGTTTGGGCTTAGCTGGCTTATCGGCCAGCTGAGCTGGTACGCGTTGTTTGCAAAGGTGACGTTGTTTGCATTCTGCCCTATCGGAAGCAAATTGTTCTTCCAGTAGGTGACATTGCCAGGAAGGCCTGTGTTTAGCAGCAGGTTGTAGTAGATCGTGTTTGTAGGGTTGAACACTGTCATCTGCACGCTCGCGTTCTTGTTCCCATTTAGGAACTTCACGTTGCTAAACACCTGCGGCCCAGCGGTCTTGTTGTTTAGGTTAAGCAAAGTGAAGAGCTGGGTTGTGGTGGTGGAGTTGTTTGCGGCCGTGACAGAGACGTTTATCGGCACCACGTAGGTTCCAAAGTCCGTTCCGGAGGAGGTGAACTTGAACTTCATCGTGCCGGCCTGGTTTGGAAGCAAATTTAGGCTTCCCGCGGATGCGATTAGCCTTCCCGAGTGGAGCGCAGGCAGCGTCACATTCACGGTTATCGGGTACGATGCGGAGTCGTACATTATGAAGTCGTTGAGGTTTGTAGAGACGTTAATTCCCGAGTTGATGTCGGTGTAGAAAGGAAATGAGCTCACCAAGGCGGGCCCTATGTTTGCGGCAGGGATTGGATACCCCACGAGCGGATTGTAGCCCGTGTTTTGGGATGGGTATGCGGTCACCGCGGCAAGCGAGGTGTAGCTGGTGGTGATGTTCTTTGAGTAGAGCGCGTTAGAGCTGTAAGTTCCCGAGGCGGTTGTGAAGTTGCTGTAGTATGAGAGGTTCTCGATTATCGTGTACTTGCCCTGGTTTTGCGAGACTGCCCCGATTCCCGGGTTCACCGCAACCGTCATGTTCCTAAACGCCGGTATTCTCCCGATGCGCTGCGAGGTCTTGTAAACCGAGAGGTTCGGCGCTATTATCCTCATGTTTATGCTTGCATTCGCCGCATCAAAGAAGGCGGAGTTTAGCAGGCTTGTCACCACGGTCAGCTGGCTGCCCACCCTTGTGATGTTCGGCGTGACCCACATGCTCTCAAGCGTTATGTTTGCAGGCTGGAGCACCGTGAAGGAGGTTGAGCTAAGGTTTGAGATCACTCCCGAGGATAGAAGGAGCACAGCCTGGTTTTGCCCCCTTGGCGCAAGCGTGGAGTTTGCGGTCACCACCCTCGTGACAGGGGTTGAGATTATGTTTGAGACGTTTATTGGAATCGAGGCGTATATCGAGCCCGTCGCCTCACCGGAGAGGCTGAGCGTTCCGATCGCATTCGGCAGGTTGCACGTTCCCGTCTTGCTGACCGCGTAGTAGATCACTATCGGCTGCGGGGAGACATAGTATGGAGCGCCGGTTGTAACATTTAGCCTAAGCGAGCAGGTGGACCCGCTTCCAGATCCCTTGTTCACCGTCTGCGTTAGCGTGCCGCTCGTGCTTGAGGTCAAGTTGAAGTCGCCCGGATACGTTGCGGCTATGCTGTGCGTCCCGACGGAGAGAAGCGTGGTCGTGAGCGAGGCGATTCCGGATGAGATTGTTCCGGTCCCCACCACGTTTGCCGCATCCTTGAAGGTTATCACCTCCCCGTTTAGGGTCGGGGTGTTAGGGCTTATGGTCGCAGTGAATGTCACCGGCTGCCCGTTTGCCGAAGAGTTGGTGGAGCTAACCAGCCTAATCGAGCTTGTCCCCACCTTGACTAGCTGCGTGACCGGGCTGCTAGTGCTCGACCCGAAGTTCGCATCTCCGGGGTAGAATGCGGTTATCGAGTGGGATCCCGCGGCAAGCGTCGAGACGACTATCGAGCCCACCCCCTTTGAGGCATTTCCTCCCGTTCCGGCCACCAGGCTCGCTGTGCCAAGCTGCGAGAACGGATTGCTATCATAAAAGGTGACCTGCTCGCCTAGCGGAACATTCCCCGTGACGGTTGCGGTGAGAGTCACCTGCTGCCCATAGGAGCTTGGGTTGGTCTTTGAGACAAGCGCTACGGAGGTGCCAAGCGCCCTGACGGTTTGGGTGAACGAGGGGCTGGTGCTAGCCGAGTAAACCCCGTCTCCCGCGTACGTGGCTGTAATGCTATGGACACCAAGAGAGAGGATTGAGATCTTGAGCGTTGCGGTGCCAGAGAAGGTCTTGCCCACCCCGATGGTCGCCCCGCCATCCTTGAAGGTTACATTCTCGCCGTTTGGAACCCCACCCGAAACTGTTGCGGTAAACGTGACAAGCTGGTTGTTTGTTGATGGGTTCGGGCTCGCGGAGAGCGTGACCGCCGTTCCCTTTCCTGCAAGCAGAAGCGCATTTGCGCTTAGAGTGTTTACCAAAATAGCCGCAAGAAGCATGAGCGCAAGCAGGGCGTGGGTTGCATTCACGCTGGGAAAACTTATTCCCGACCTTTGGTTTGCCTCTTCTCCACCCATCTTTTCACTGCGCGCGCAATTTTACGCTATCATATGAGATATACCTCCCTATAAATCTTGCTTTTTTACCTCGCAGGAAGGCCAAAAATAAAATCAGTTTCCAAGTATCTCCCTTTGCAGCTCCTCAAGATAGGCCTGGTTTGCCTTCGGGCCCAAAAGGGTTGTCGTGTGCCCTGGATATCTCTCAAAGAACTGAGGCTCTGCCACGAATGCCTCTCCCATCTTGTTTTCATCCGCTCCAACCGCGGGATAGAGCTTTGCATGGAGATGATTCACCCCCATTCCCTCGATCACGAGGTGCACCCTTTTCACTTTCAGCCTTTTTTGGAGGATCTTTGCCACCTTTCTTGTCGCGCGAATAAGGCTTACCAGCTCCTCCTCTTCGATGCTATACGGATTGCTCTTAATGTGCCTCTTTGGAATAACCAGCGTTTGTCCCCTGATGTTTGGATAAATGTCGAGGAATGCAAGGAACTCCTCATCCTCCCACACCTTGTATGAAGGAATCTCGTTTCTAACAATCCTGCAAAAAATACAGCTCTCCTGCTCCGCCATGTTAACTACTCTCTCCCCAAAAATTTAAACCTTGGCACTCGCTTGCCTTCTACTACTACCTTCTCTGCAAACATCTTCGCAGGCCTCACCCAGAGCGCATTCCTTCCAAACTCCAAGCTTGTGTAAAGCGCCCTGTAGACAACAAGCTCCTCAAGCGTCTCGCTGTGATGCGCAGTTCCCAAGATCATGTATCTTTTTCCCTTGTAGTGCGCGTAAATCCCAGGCTTTATCCTCATTTGATCGCGCTCATTGCAAGATGGAATGCGGCAATGCTCCTTCCATCCACTATCTTTCCCGCCCTGACCATCTCCTCAAATTTTTTGATCTCAACCCTCACTAACTCTATTACTTCCCTCTCGTCCGGCGTTGCCCTCCCCATCTTCAGGCCCTTTGCGACAAAAATGTCCGCCGTTGAGGCAATAACTCCCGGATCCGGATAGAACCTCCCAACCCTTTTCATTGAGGTTGCGCTAAGCCCCGTCTCCTCCTTTAGCTCCCTTCTTGCAGCGCTAATTGCGCTCTCCCCATCGTCTATCCCGCCTGCGGGGAACTGGTACATCCACTTTTCAATGCCTGACTGGAACTGCCTTATCATAAACAGCCTTTTACTTCCATCAAATGGGACCACCATTACCCCGTTTCTCCTAACCAGCCTCTCAAAGTAGATCCTCTTTCCGTCCGGAAGCCTTGGGTTAAATGCCTCTATGCTGAACCATCTTCCCCTAAACACCATCCTGCCCATTTATCTCCCGAATTGCCAAGATTCCCGTTGGGGCGAATCGAACGCCCAACCTGTCGGTATCCAGCAATGACTTGTCAGTGCTAGTCACAAAACTACAGCCGACCGCTCTACCTTTGAGCTACAACGGGACCTATCTATTATCGTCTGAAAGTTAATAAATCTAACATACTCCTCAATTTTTTACCTAAAAACAATCAATAGCAGATTTATTTAAACCCCAAATGCCGAACGAATTAGGGAAATATGCACGTTGTCAAAAAGGCACCTAATCTGAGCAAAAGCGTCGCGGAGGTAGTGATGTTCGAGGTTAAAGCTCGATTCTGCAAAGAATTTGGGACGGAGGCGATAATCGCAAAAGGAGTCACGAAGAAGGGAGAGCTCTGGTTTTCTTTGAATGACACAGTTCCTTCAGGAGATCTAAACGCCGGAATGTCCGTTAGCAAGTCCGAAATTCAAAAGCTTCAGTTCCACAATCCCGGATTTTACCGAGAAACACTTTCAATTACGCAGGACGGACCAGACATCCATGCATATACCACGAAAGAGATCTCAAAGGAGCTCAGAGAAAAGCTACGCGGATACGTTCACGAGATGCTAAAGGAGCGAGGGCTTTCTGATAAGCAGATTACTAATTTTCTTGTTGATTCTGTTTAGGCAGCACAAAACAACTTTTAGTTGATAGAAGCGTTTAAAATCTCGTTCTTCTAAATAGGTGCATGCCTGAGATTCGTAAGGAGGGCAAGGCTAGCGTAGGCAATGCTAGCAGCGACAAAAATCTGGCCTTCGGAAAGAGGCCAAAGCCCAGAAAGGGCGAGTCCGCATACAAGCTAACCCCCCTTTACATGTACCGCTTCAAGGACATGGTGCGCCAGATAGCATCCGACCCGCAGTTCCCCGACGCGCTTGCGGCAATCTTTGCGCTGATTGCAGTCTCTAGCGCTCTTCCGCTCTATCCGCTTCCAATACTTGTGCTCCTGGTGCTTGCAACCTTTGTGGTGACAATGTTCCAGCCGCTGCTTGGGCTGATGGTCCTGCTATTTGAGACCTTCCCGATGTTTGTCTACCAGATTCCGCTTGTCGCCTGGCTATTCACGATCTTCATGAGCCTCTCATTCTTTTTGGGCTACAAGCACTACCGATCGATAATATTCATCTACGCGCTTATGGCAATCCCGTTTTCGCCCTTCGGGTTTTTCCTCGAGCTTCCCACATTTGTGATCACAATACTAACGATCGGGCTTAGAAGGGGCGCAATAGCAGCCGCGATCGCAGTGATTGTTGTCTCTGCCTCCTCCGGGATTTCGGGAATACCAAACACGGGAAGCATTGCATTCAACTCCACGCAGACATTTGGCCAGGTGATGGGCGCCCATGTTGACCAGTTTGTGGTTCCAACAAAGGCTGCGCTTGGCTTCTCCAACTTCACGACAGGCCTTTCAAGCTCTACCTCAACCTTCCTTAGCTTTGCGGTCGCCCAGAAGATATTCAGCGGGATGGCCCTGGGCGCCGTCGCCATAATAAATAATTTCCCGCTTGTGATACTCCAGATAATCGCGTGGGTGTTTGTGGTCTATGTGATAAGCAACACCGCGGTGAAGAGCAGGTCGAAGTTCAAGGGCGCAAGGGCAAGCCTGTTTAGCGTAATAATCCCGCTCACCTACCTTGGCCTTTCATACCTAAACAACCTTCCATTTAACAGCCTCACGTTTGTGGGCTTTTTGATAATCCCTATAATTCTCTTCACGCTTGAGTACTATGACATAACCGTGGTGAGGGCGCTTGAGGTGATGAAGCAGGACTTCAGGGGAAGGTTCGGGGAGATGTACGAGGACCTTAGCACCGGAACGCGCGAAACCCTCGATGACGTCGCAAACTATGATGACGTGAAGCAGGAGCTAAAGGAGGCGGTGCTTGCCCCAATCGAGAAGAGGGAGCTTGCGGGCGCATACAACATAAAGCCTCCAAAGGGAATCCTTCTCTTTGGGCCTCCTGGAACCGGTAAGACCTATTTGATGAGGGCGCTTGCAAACGAGCTGCGCGCAGGATTCTTCTACATCAAGGCCTCCCAGATACTCTCCCCATACCCTGGGCAGAGCGCGCAGACAATAGAGAGAATCTTTAATGTCGCAAAGAAGCACACGCCGTGCATCATATTTTTTGATGAGATCGACAACATCGCATCAAACCGCGAGCTGCAGGAGAGCGAGACGGGAAGGCAGATCCTCTCCACTCTCCTCTCTGAGATGGACGGATTCCAGACAATTGAGGGAGTGGTGATAGTTGGCGCGACAAACGTTCCTCAATTTTTGGACCCAAGCATAATGCGTGCGGGAAGATTTGACAAGATCCTCTACATCCCGCTTCCAAACGCGCTTGGGAGAAAGAAGATACTCCAGCAGTACTTCAAGAAGCTCCCGATAACTTCCGACCTTGACTACGATAAGCTTGCGCAGATAACAGACAGGTACTCTGGCGCAGACATCAAGAACCTCTCCGAGAACGTTGCAAGGCAGGCTGCGGACGAGGCGGCGGAGAAGAACAAGGTGCTAAAGATTACGCTTGCGGACATCGTCTCCATCATCAAGGTTACAAAGCCATCAACCTCCCTTGCGCAGGTTGACAAGTACAACGCTTTCAAGCTTGACTATGAGAGAAGGACGCACCAGGGCCAGGAGCAGGACGCAAGCTCCTCGGTCTCAATCGATGAGGTGGTCGGTCTTGACGATGCAAAGAAGGCGCTTCACGAGGCTGTGGAGCTTCCAATCCTCCACCCTGAGCTGCTAAAGAAGTATGACATCAAGAACATCAAGGGAATCTTGATGTTTGGGCCTCCTGGAACCGGTAAGACGATGCTGATGCGCGCGGTTGCATCGGAGCTTGGCGATGTTCACCTTATCACAATGTCCGGGGGGGAGATTAGCAAATACGGGCCTGAGAGGGCGATAGAGTCGATTCGGCAGACCTTTGACAGGGCAAAGGAGAACTCTCCCTCCATAATTTTCATAGACGAGATTGATGCGGTCGTTCCCGCAAGGGACCAGGCAACAGAGAAGGGGGTGCAGTTCACAGGAGAGTTCCTCGAGGAGCTTGACGGGATAAAATCGCAGTACAATATAGTGCTTGTCGCAACCACAAACAGGCCAGACATGCTAGACCCTGCGCTGCTAAGGCCTGGCAGGATAGACAAGATAATCTATGTCGCCCCGCCAAACAGGGAGGAGAGGGAGCAGCTCTTTAGGTACAACCTTGCGAAGGCGCCAACACAAAATGAGATCGACTTTGGAAAGCTTGCGGAGATCACTCCGGGTTACACTGGCGCCGACATCACTAACATTTGCAGGCAGGCGAAGATGAACGCGCTTGAGCACAGCATAAGAAGCTCGGGTGAGGAACTAATCAGCACCGAGATGATGGTGAAAATCATACAAAGCATAAAGCCATCGGCGCCAAGCGCCGTGGTCGGAAGGTACCTTGCCTTCCTTGCAAAGTACGGCCAGCGTTAGACCCTAAGCCTGTTTCTCAGCGAGGGGCTCACAAGTATTCTTGAGGACTCATTTAGGTAGAGCTCAACGCCGCCATTTTTTCTGATTTGGGCAAACTCGATTTTTACCGGATCTCCCGGGTGCGCCTGCTCCATGTCGCGTATGCCATTTCCCACAATTAGCACCTTGAGCTGGTCTATCCCGTCGCTTATTGTGAGGCTGCAGCTGTCATCATCCCGACCCGCTGCAAAAATTGAGTGCTTTATCGGCCCTATCACAACAAGCTTGCCTACAACGTCGACCTCCTGCGCTCCAAGATTTATTCTTGAGAACTCGTTGATCCCGGTTTTTGCCTGCGACTCGATTGCAATCGTGGACTGCGCGATGCTTGCAAGCTCAAGGCCGCTGGTGCCCTCCCTCACCACAAAGTTCCTTGCAATTATTTTGTCTCCTCCTTCAATTGGAAGGAGTGTCGGAAGATCCGCCTTTTTGTCAAAGAGCACCATCCTGATGTTCTGCTCTTTTGTTCCGAGCAAAAGCACCCTGACGATTATATCCACCCCACCCACCTCCACAGGCCGCTTGCTCAAAACCTTGTAGACCACCTCCTCGATCTCTACCAGCTCCTGCACCCTTGTTTTTCTTTGGAGAAGATCAGAAACTTCTACCATCTCGGAGGCAATGTCAAGGGGGTCGTTGCTTGGGATGTTCTCTGCAATGGAGCTGCCCTCGGCTATCTTTCCCGCGCTCTTCCTACTGATCATCCCTAGATGATCGTCAAGCACCCGCTCCTCACTTACCATAAGCCCTCAGCCCAAAATTTTAGCCGCAGAAGTAACTAGTCCGATTAGAATATTCGGATAAATCCCAATTGCAAGTATTGCAAGCGTGCAAAGCACCACCACAAAGAGCACATTTCCGCTCATCTTCATATGAACCGCCCCAACCTTGTTTGTGTACATCGCGGCGATTATCTTGAAATAGTAGTAAACCGAGATTATGCTGTTTATTATCCCGATCAGCGCAAGGGGAAGGAGCCCGCCGTAGACCGCGCTTGAGAAGAGCAGGAACTTTCCTATGAACCCTATGGTCAGCGGGATTCCGATGAACGAGAGCAGTATTATCGCAAGGCAAAAAGCGGCAATGCTGCTCTCCTTGTGCAGGCCGATGTACTCGTTTATCTCATTTTTGTTCTTGCTCTCCATGAAGAGCACCACCCCTAGCGCCCCAATGAACATGAGCATGTGTGCGAAGATCTGGAAGAAGGCGGCGCCAAGGGAGTAGGTGGTTGCCACGACTATTCCGATTAGTATGTATCCCGCCTGCGCGATTGAGGAATACGCAAGCAGCCTCTTCACATTCTTTTGCGCAAGCGCCGCAAGGTTCCCATAGAACATTGTGGCTATTGCAATCACATAGAGGATTGGGACAAAGGTTGTCTTGTATGAGAAGAAGAGAAGGAACAAGACCTCAATTAGCGCAAGGAATCCCACCTTCTTGTTTATCCCGCCTATCATTGCGGTGACATAGGTCGTGGATCCCTGATAAACGTCCGGGACCCAGAGGTTGAAGGGGAAGAGAGCCGCCTCAAAGCCCAGCGCCGCAATCATCAGCGCAAGCGCTATTAGCATAAGGCTGCCCACAACCGCCGGGTTTGAGAGCGCAACGCTTCCAGCAGCGCCGTAGACGAGCACCATTGCAAACGCAAAGAGCGCGATTGCAAGGCTGGCCAGTATGAACAGCTTCACGCCAGACTCTATCGCAAATTTCTTGCTGAGCAGTATCGCAAAGATCGTGGGTATGCTCATTAGCTCTAGGCCAATGAAGATCGAGACGAGCGAGTTCGAGAAGGCGACAAGGTACATGCCCATCAGCGCAAAGCTTGAGAGGACCGCGAAGCTTGAGTAGTGCGCATCCCTGCTGTATCCAAGGATGTTGACAAGCAGGGTGCCTATGGTGAAGATGAGCGCGAAGTAAAGCGAGAATTGGGATACTGCGATGAGCCCAAGCACCGTGTAGCTCCCATTCCATAAGATCATCGCGCCTATTATCGCTATTAGCAAAAGCTGGAAGAGAGCGCTGAAGGCAAACTGCGCCCGCACGTGCCTTCCCATCACAAACCTAATATTTGAGACGACAAGCAGCGCGCACAGCGCTGCGAAGTAGTAGAAGAGGGGAATCTGGGTAAGCGAGGAAGGTATGATCATCTAATCACCACAAACGCAATCAAAAGCGCGAGCCCCACTATTGTCACAAACGCATAGAGGGTAACTGAGCCCGTCTCGATGTTTCGCACAACGGATCCAAAAGCGGTCGCATCCCTTCCAAGGTAATCAAAGAACCCGTTTAGCTCCGAGTCGACAAACTCGAATGCTCCGGCCGCATAGAATGCGAAGTTTGCGGCATACGAGTAAAGCTCATTAAAGAAGGCGCCGCTCCCCAGGATGCGCTTTGCAAGCCCAAATCTCACATTCTCTTTGTAACCCTTCCTATAAAGCAGGTAAATCAGTGCGACTCCAGCAAGCACAAGCGCTGTTTCAATCGCCGCATTCCCTATCGCAAAATTGGATGCGCCCTGCGCTATTTGCGGATATCCAAACTTTGCCATCGGGGAGGCAATCCCAAAATAAATATATCCCACAAAGTAGGAGGTGACAATGCACAGCAGAGCGAGTATCACTATCGGTATCTTCATCGCAATGGGAAGCAGGTCGTAGTTCATCGCTATCTTTCCGCCTATTGCCCTGTTTGTCGCGCTCCTAAGCGGTATGAAGAACCATCTTGCGATGAAGAGGCTCACTGCAATGTCTACAAAGAGGAGGAATCCGTAGGTGTAGATGTTTGTCGCGCTCCCTTCAAGCCCCATATTCGCAAAGAAGCCATTGAAAGGCGCAAATCCGGCAAGCGCAAGCACCCCAAAGAGCGCGCTGATGAAAAGAATCCTGCTTCTCGAGGAGTCCCTCATCTCCCTTATGTCCTCGCTCTGGTTTGCCCTCATCAGGCTTCCCGCATAGAAGAAGAGGAGCGCCTTGTAGAAGGTCTGCGCGAAGAAGAAGTATATCGCGGCCGCATATGCCCCGATCCCGATTGCAAAGAGCATTAGGCCCAGCTCCTCAACCGTTGAGTATGCGAGGACCTTTTTGACGTGAGTGCCGACTATCGCGTTTCCTATACCTATCAGCGCGGTGATTGCGCCCACAATCTCGATAATCGGCATTAGCTTTGTTCCCGAGTACATCGGATAGAGCACCAAGAGAAGGAAGACGCCTGCCTTGACCATTGTCGAGGAATGAAGGAATGCTGAGACCGGCGTCGGTCCCTCCATCGCGGCAGAGAGCCACTCCTGGAACGGGAACTGCGCGGATTTTGTGAAGATTGCAATTAGGACCAGCGTGAGTGCCGCAAGGACTCCCGCGTTAATGCCCGTTGTTGACGCCTGCGCTATGATTGCATTGAAGTCGAGGGTTCCAAAGTTAACAAAGAATATCGCAATCGCCGCGAGAAGCGCAATGTCCCCAAGCAGGATTATCGTTATTGTCTTTCTTGCAGCGCTAATTGCGCTCTCCTTGTAGTTCCAAAAGCCTATGAGCAGGTAGCTTGTGACGCTGAGGAACTCCCATGCGATGAACAGGAGCAGGAAGTTGCCCGCAAGGCTAAAGGCAAGCATCGCAGCCTCAAATGAGAGAAGCTCGACGTAGAATCTCTTATTATCGGAGAGCACGTTCATGAATCCGGCCGAGTAGAGCACGACAAGCGGCGCGATGATTGCGACCAGAAGGTAGAGAAGGAAGTTGATTGGCATCACATTTGCGGTGATGGCAAAATGCGAACCCGCGACATCAAACCAGTTCATCGAGAAGACGGAGCCGACCTGCCCCATGAGCATAGCAATGAAAAGAAGCGGCGTTAGCGATCCGATCAGCGCAGCAGCCTTGACAAGCTGCGATTCGCGCCTTAGCAGTGCAACTAGGAGTATTGAGACGAGCAACGGAGCAATGTAGAGTAGCGGAAACATCTTATCCCTTGAGCTGCATTAGCCTCTTTAGGTCAAAGTCGCTCACCTTTGTCCTCATGTAAACGTAAAATGCGACAAGCCCCACAATCTCCACGCTCGCAACCGCCCACAGCGAGAGCATGATGAGAAAGAACTCGCCGTTTGTTGCGGTCGCGTACCCAAAGAAGCCCGCGAGCGCGACTATGCTGCCCGCAAAGATCAGCTCAAGAGAAAGAATCGTGACTATGAAGTGCCTGCTTCCTATCGCTCCCGCAATCCCGAGCGCCAAGAAGAGTGAGCCGACTCCTGTAAAGTAGTTTAACGGAAGCATCATACCACCCTCACTGCCCTTTTAATGAGCAAAACGCTCCCTATCGCAAGGGCAAACATCAAGAATGCAATCGCCGCCATGAACGCAAAGTACCCCTTCATCGCCGCGGTGATATCTGCGATGATCCCGGAGTTGCCAAGGCTTGCAGGGTGCGAGTTTGCGGCGACCGAGTAGAACATAAGCGCCCCAAAAAGCACAAATACCGCTGCGACAATCCTCATGTCAACATGTCTAAACGAGCTCTCTTTTTCCGAGGCGACCGCAACTATCAGGTAAGTCGAGAGTCCCCCCACAAGTATTAGCAGCTGGAAGAGCGCAACAATCGCCTGTCCCGTGAGCGCTATGAACCCCGCAATTGCCACAAAAACAATCGCAAGAGCAATTGCCGCCTTGAATAGGTTTCTTTGCAAAAGCAAAACCAGGGCTGAGGCAAATCCTACAAGGGCAAGAAATATGAAAGCGACAAGCTCAAGCAAACACTCACTCCAGTTCCTCCGGCCTCTTTATGAGCTCTCTTCGGTCAAATGCCTCAAGCTCGTTGTTCTTTGTTAGCACGAGGCACTTTGTCGGGCAGACCTCCTCGCAGAGCACGCAAAACAGGCACCTCTCAAGGTTCACCTGAGGCATCATCTTGGGCCCGCGCTCCGTTTGCACCTCTACCATGTCTATCGTGTTGTTCGGGCAGATCTTCGCGCACGCGCTGCAGCTGATGCACGTTTTCATGTCAAGCCTGTGGACTCCGCGGTAGTTGTCAGGAAGAGCCTCCCTCTGGTCGGGATAATCAACAGTGAACCTGCTCTCAAAGACCCTAAGCGCAGTCTTCACAAGCGGGTTCGACATGCTATCGCTTAAAGTACCGATGATTAACTATAAAAGGATTTACGGGGCACGAAGCTCTCAAATCACGCCTATTGCAAGCAGGTAGACAAGATACAGGTTTACGATCGAAAGCGGGATCAGATAGGCCCATCCAAGGTGCAGTATCCTGTCCAGCCTCATCCTAGGCGAGGTCGCCCTTAGCACCACCACAAAGAGAGCCACAACTAGCACCTTTACCATCAGCCATATGGCCCCGGGCAAGAATGCGGGCCCGAGCCATCCCCCTAAGAAGAGAAGGGAGACGAGCAGCCCTCCCATGAAGACCCTCGTGTAGTCTATGAAAAGAGAGATTGCATAAAGCGGTGCTCCAACATCAGTGAGCCACCCTGCAATAAGCTCAGAGTCCGCCTCCCTTAGGTCAAAAGGGGGCCTCTCAAGCTCCGCCATAAGCGCGATGAAGAAGACAACAAAGCCCAGCGGCATTATCAGTATGTTCCATGTGGCAGACTGAGCAGCGACTATGCTTGTGAATGCAAAGCTGTGGTCAAACGCGGCAATCGCCGCTATCACAATGAAGAGCGGAATCTCGTAGCTCACAAGAAGTATGACGGATCGCTGCGCCGCAATCGCTGCGAACTTGTTCGCGCTCGCCCAGCCCGCAATGAAGATAAGTATGGGGACAAACGAGAGAAGAACAAAGACCAAAAGCAGCCCTATGCTAAGGTTTACTCCAAGCAAATTTGGCTGCAGCGGAAGTATCAGGACAATGAACGCAAAGATTGCGGCTACTATCGGCATTGTTGCAAGGAATATTATCTTGTTTGCCCTCGCTGGGATTATGTTCTCCTTTGCAAAGAGCTTGAGAAAGTCCGCCGCGTTTTGAAGCAGCCCAAACTTTCCAACCCTTGTGGGCCCGTGCCTTAGGTGGATCTTTGCGACAAGCTTTCGCTCTATCCATCCAAAAATGTAGTCAAACGCGGTTATCACAAGTAGCATCGCTACCCCAAAGAGTATCGCGTTGATTGCTGCCTGAACAATTATCGGATCTAGTGCCATCAACTCACCTGTCAACGTCCGCCATTACCGTGTCAATGCTTGCAAGTATCGGGAAGAGATCCTGCAGCCTGTGCCCATTTGGAAGATGCTGAAGGGTTGCGGTGTTGATGAATGATGGCGCCCTTATCGAGAGCCTATATGGCCTTTGCCCATCAGTTACCATGTACATCATCCCCTCGCCCCTTGGCAGCTCCCTTTTCACAGTGACCTCCTTCTCCTTCGGAGCGGGCCCGATCAGCTTTATTGGCATTCCAAGAGCATCGCCCTCCGGCATCTTCTTTAGCGCCTCGCCAACAAGCCTTATGCTCTCCTTTATCTCGTTGATCCTAACCTTGTATCTTGCAAAGCAATCCCCTGCGGTCTCAAACTGGCTCCTGAAATGCAGCTTCTCATAAACGTAATATGGGTACGCGCTCCTGATGTCAAAATCAACTCCCGAGCCGCGAAGAACCGGGCCAGTTACTCCCATGTTGATTGCCTCCTCCCTGCTCATCACCCCAAGCTTCTTCATCCTCTCCATGAAGATTGGATTTGACTCGATGTACTCCTCATACTCCCCTACCCTATTCTTCAAATAATCAAGCACCTTGTATGTCCTATCTGCAAATCCGGGCATCAAATCCCTGTTTAGCCCGCCTAGCCTCATGTTGACGTAAAACATTCTTCCTCCTGTTGCTTCTTCAAGGAGCTTTAGCACTATGTCCCTGTCCTTGAAGCACCACATGAAGACCGAGAAAAGCTGGCCGATGTCGTTTATCGCGGTGCCAAGCCAGAGGAGGTGGCTTGCGATCCTTTGCAGCTCAAGCTGAACCACTCTCACGTACTGCGCCCTCTCCTTCACCGGAATTCCAAGCGCTGCCTCAACCGTCGCAACATAAAGCTCATCATACGAGAGCGGCGCAACATAGTCAATCTTTTCCATGTAGGAGGGGCTTTGCATGTACATTCGTGTCTCAACTAGCTTCTCAACTCCCCTGTGCAAAAAGCCAATGTGCGGCTCAATCTCCTTAACCGTGTCTCCATCAAGAGTTGCGACAAGGCGCAGCACCCCGTGGGTGCTTGGGTGGACGGGGCCTATGTTAATCTTCGTTAGCGCCATTCTTTTCACTTAAGCGGTTTTTTAATCGTGAGCACCCTCTGCCTGTTCTCATTCATTGCGCGAGCTCCCAAAATAAGTGCGATGATTATGAGGACAGAGCTTATCCCGACCCCGTACACGTTGTTGTAGAGCAGCGACCCGTAGCCAAGCAGCGCTAGCGCCACTATGATTATTATGAACCTCTTCGCCCCTTCAAATATACTCGTCATTTTGCTCCCTCCTCCCACTTTGCCACAAACTTAACCGGCGCCTCGATGCTCTTGTATGGCTTTCCCCAAACAAAACTCTTCCTAAGCGGCCCTTCCTTTCCGTCCCACTTCTCAAGCAGCAGCCTCTTTGCCTTCCTGCCCAAGATTTCAATATCAAACATTTCCGAAAGCTCCCTCTCATACCAGTCCGCCGCCATGAAAATTCCCATTATGCTGGCAAGCTTTGGGTTCTTTGCAGGAAGGTCAACGCGGATCTCCTCCTCCTTGCCGTTGTCTAGGTTCCTTAGGAAATAAATTGCCTCCAGCCTGTCCGTGTAGTCGACAGCGGTTATCTTGACTAGGTATGTGTAGCCCTCCTTTCTTTTTTGCTCAACTGAGCTGATTAGTTCCTCAGATTTTATTTTCAACAATCTTACCACCGATCTTCTCCTGCAGCTTCATTAGCGCCCCAAACAAGTTCTCCGGCCTAGGTGGGCATCCCGCAACGTAAACATCAACCGGAAGCACCTGGTCAATTCCTGTGATTATGTTGTAGCTCTCCCACCACGGCCCTCCGCATGTCGCGCACTCCCCGTATGCGATCACGTACCTTGGCTCTGCCATCTGCTCATAGAGCCTTTTTATCTCCGGGATCATCGCCTTTGTGACCCATCCCGCAACAATCATAACATCTGTTTGCCTCGGCGTTCCCCTAAAGAGAAGATATCCACCACGTTCAGCGTCAACTCTCGCTGATCCAAAGTCGAGCAGCTCCATTGCACAACACGCAAGCCCGAACTGCATAGGCCAAAGCGAGCTCTTCCTTCCCCATGTTATCGGCCCTGCTGCAATCGCCTTGGTGAGCTCAGAGAGCTTTCCAAACACAGCGTTAACCGGCAGCTTTCTTCCCTTGAGCGAGGCTGCCGCAAGAGACTCCATCTCCTGCTTTGCATGCACGAACTGCTCCTCGCTATACGGCTTCTCATCCATATGCAACACCATTCTCCTTTGCATGCGAGATACGCAGCGCAAAGCTTGACAGCACAAATGCAACCGCCGAAATTCCAATTATCCCTAAGCTCACTGCGGTAGGGATGGAGCTGGAGACCGCCGCCCAGCCAAGTATTATCACTATCACAATCTCAAATCCAAGGTAGAGTGGAAAGTACTGCAGGTAATCGTTTGTTATGTCCCTGCTAACTCCGATCGGGGACTCTGCGCTCTCGTAGTTCTCTAGCTTTATCGGATTTTGCCTTGGGGTTGCGCCAATTAACTTGGCAAGAACAAGCATGCTTATCGGGACAAAAAGAGCAAGCGCCGCGAAGATAGCGACAGGGATGTAAGTGTAATCCGCCATGGTTGAATATGAAAAATAAGAGTTATTATACCTTATCGGAGAGAAATTGCGCCGTATCTAATATCTCAGCAGCGGGGAGATAAGGAAGTTTATCTTCTTTATCTCCGCTATCCTCTTCTCAAGCGGAAGCGTCGCCAGATTGTCCACAAAATCCGCAAGCCCGTAGTGCCCGGCATCCCTTGCCTTGTCCGCAGGTGTCTTTCCCTCATCGTTTACGCTCTGTATGTCGGCGCCGTTCATTATCA
>JAGWGX010000014.1 GCA_028867145.1 Microcaldota archaeon
CTCTAAAACTTTTTGGGCTTTCCTCTCCACTTCAACAAACATCTTATCGATGTTTGTAAGTTAACAGAGGATTTAAACCCTCTGAAAAAATTTCAGTTTTTTATAGAAAGATTTAAGCGTCAATGCTGCTTTCAGGGTATCCAAGCATAAGAAGTGCCTTCTTTACCTGGTCCTTGTGCTCTCCCTGGAGCTCGATAACCCCATTCTTGTAGGTTCCTCCGCACGCTAGGGTGTGTTTTAGTGACTTTGCTGTTCTTTCGAGTTCCTCGCCGGTGAGACCCTCGACTATGGTCATGTATTTTTGGAACTTCTTCTTTGTTTGGTACACTTTTATCTTCTTGGTCGTCTCTCTGTCAAGAACATCGCAGACGCAAAGTTCTTTCGGCAAACCGCACTTTGGACAAATTTCAGCCATTAGAGTTGTACACCTTTTTCTTTAAGGAGAGTAAGAATTTGCGCAACGGATCTCTTCATTTCCTTCTGTTTGACCTTCTTTGAGGCGACTCCCGTGGAGGCGATCTTCCTTCGCTCTATCCCAAGCTCAAACCTAACCTCGGCTAGCTTGGCCTGTAGCGCCTCCTTTGACAATGCCCTAAGATCCTTTATGTGCATGATAATCATTTGTGTTTTCTGATATAAATTCATTGCCCTGCGGCGGCAATGTTCTTTGGAAGCTCTATTTGCTTCACCTGCCTGTCTGGGAAGATTGTTCCCGGCTGGACGATCCTGACCTTGATCCCAATCGCTCCGTACTTTGGATAGGCTGCAAGCGCTGCGGCGTCGACTAGCTTAACCGTGTCTCCCGCCATTGGCATGTAGCCGAGCCTGACCTTGATCTTCCTCTTCTTTGCGCCCTTTGCGGCAAGCTTTCCTGAGGCGATGACCTCGGCGCCTAGGGCCCCGTTCATCATGATATCCCTGACGACTGAGTGGAGCAGCGACCTTGCGTTTGCCCCTCTTTCGAGTGAGTTTGCGACGTATCTTGCGACAAGCCTTGGCTCAAGCCTTGGGTTTGTGACCTCCGCAACGCTGATTTGCGGGTTGTCAACGTGGAACTTGTTCTTTAGCGTGTCGGTGAGAAGGTTTATTGTCTCTCCTCCCCTTCCGATTACCTTTCCTGGGGTTGTGACATAGACGGTGATCCTTGTGAGCAGCGGCGTCTTTTGGATCTCGACTCTTGAAAAGCCTGCCCTTGTGAGATTCTTCTCGAGGTACTTTGAGACCTTGTCCTTTACGATTGCATCCTCAATGAATTTTCGTTCGATTACCATAAGTATCATCCTTACTCTTTCTTGACCTCCTTGTGCTCTTTGTGCTCATGCTCTGCCTTTGTCTCGTGCGCGTGAGGCTCGGTTGGAGCGTGCGTATGTCCCTCGTGGGAGTGATCATGCTGCTCATGTTCGTGAGTGTGTTCATGCCCTTCGTGTGTGTGCTCGTGGGCTGCCTCCTTCTTTGCGGTTGCCTTCTTTGCAAGCTCCGTCTTGAGGCCCTCCTGAAGCTTCTTCACCTCGGCTGGCTTTGTAATGTCAACAGTCTTTGGAAGCGCGCCCTTACCCATCTTGTTTGAGCCCTTGATAGCGGTTCCCTGCTTTGACTGGTTTGAATTCTTTACGTTCTTTTTCTTTATGAAGTATTTCATGTTCTTTGAGAGCGTCTCCTCTGTTCCTGTTCCAAGGATGATCTCAACCTTTGAGAGCTCGATGTTTGAGTGCATCATTGCGCTTCGTCCGTACATTCCCCTTCCCCATGAGATTGCTCCCTTGGATGGCTGCCTTGAGATTGTCTGCACCTTGTTTGCAGCTGCGTGAACTATGAATAGATCCTCTGCGCCGGAGATTCCCTGGCCCTCCGCGTTTGCGATAGCATTTTGTAGGACCACCTTGATCTCCTTTGCGGCCTTTATTGGGTATGCTCCCCTTCTTCCGTGGAGCTCGTGCCTTGCGCCCATGTGCTTGTTGTACTTTGAGAAGAGAATCGGCATCTGCATCGCAATCACCTTGTCGATTGTGTCTAGCGCCTTGGAAACCTTGGTGTACCTTATCGCATTGCAGACGATGGAGAGCTGCTTGTAGCTAGCGTTGATGCCGCTCTTTTGAGCTTTTGTAAACTCTCCGCCAATATTGAAACTATATCCCATTACTTCACCGCGAGGAACTTGCTACCTCTTGTTGCCCTGATACCAGGAGCGCTGTGCTGGACCCTCTTTGTGGAGAAGGCGAACTCGCCGAGCCTGTGCCCGAGCATCTCCGCCCTTATCTCCATCTGCTTGAACTCCTTTCCGTTGTGAATAGCAAACATCATACCTACCCATGATGGTAGAATAACTGCGTCTCTTTCGTGAGTCTTGATGATTGGCTTTCCCTTCTTCTTTGCCTCCTCGACCTTCGCTATGAACGCCTTGTACTGGACGCCCATTCGCTCGATTGCACGCCTCTGCCTTGACTTTAGGAGCGCTGTGAACTCCTCAAAGCTAAGCTTCTGGAGCTCCTCGATTGTGAGACCTCTAAATGTGTATATTCGTGCCATGTCCTAACCTTATCTCTTTCGTCTTCCGACTCTACGCGCAGCAATGTGTCCGACCTTTGCTCCAGGTGGCGCATTCCTCGATGTCATTGAGGATGCTCCCTTGTGGTGCTGCTTTCCACCGAACGGGTGGTCCACAGGGTTTGACTTTACTCCCCTGTTCACTGGCCACTTGCCATTGACTGCGTGCTTAATGTAATGGTTCTTTCCTGCCTTCATGATAGGCTGCATCTCCATTCCTCCTCCTGCGGTGATTCCAATCTCTGCCCTGCAATTGTTGCTGAGCTCAACTGCCTTCTTTGAAGGCATCATAATTGTTGTTGTCCTTTCTGTGTGACCAACGATTGTGGCAAATGATCCTGCAGCCCTCACCATCTTTCCTCCGTCTCCCGGAGTTCTCTCAATGTTGTAGACCGGAAGTCCCTCTGGGATCATTCCGATGTTCATTATGTTTCCAAGCCCGACTGTTGCCTCTGGGCCAATCTGGATCCTGTCTCCGACCTTTATTCCCTCTGGGGCGATCAGCGTCTCCTCCCTCATGTCATCGTACTTGACAAGCATTAGCGGCGATGTGTGGCCTGGGTCGTCAACAAACTCAATTATCTCAGCATAAAGCTTTCCGGATAGGATTGGGTTTGCGAAAACTACGTCTGCCTTGAAACGGTTTGGTGGCTTCCTAAAGACATTGCTGCCTTTTCCACGTCGTTGCATCTTTAGTTTCTTTCCCATTCTCTTACCAGATTAAATATTATACCAGCTTTAGCTTGAGCGCGATGTCGCTTGCCTTGAACTGCGAGGCGACCTTGATGTATGCCTTCTTCGTGTTCCTTGGGGTGAGCGATGTTGCGACCCTTGTGACCTTTACGTTGAACAGCTTTTCGAACTCAGCCTTTATCTGAGTCTTTGTTGACCTTGAATCTACCACATACTCAATGATGTTGTCCCTCTCAATCATGTTGATTGCCTTTTCGGTTGCTATTGGATAGAGTAATGATGGCATTGTAATCACAATTTTGCTTTCTTAACTGCATCGACAAGTCCTGCGACTGCATGTTCGCTGAAGATTGTTATCCTTGGAATCGCTCCTGGAGCGACCATTTCCACACTCAGATTCGAGATGCTTCTTACATCAACTCCTGGAATGTTTCTTCCTGCTTTTTCAATCTTTGCTGAATCCTTTACAACTATTAGTACGCTCTTCCTGAAAATTCTCCTGTTCGACCTTCTCCTAAGTCCCTTTCTTATCTTTGGATCATGAGACTTCTCGATGTCAGAGCCAAGTCCTAGGCCCTCAAGAATCTTGAGCAACTCCTTTGTCTTTGAGATCGACTCAATCTTGTTGTTAAGTATGATTGGAACTGATTCAAGCTTTGGAGCATTTCTTTGCTCAAGGAGCACTGCTTTTGATGTGCCTGCAATTGCAGACTCAAGCGCCTTTCTGTACTCTGAAGCATTTATTCTCTCCTCAATTATCTTTTCGACCACGTGCGGGTGTGCCCTTCTTCCCTTTGTGGATGAAGGAATCTTTCTGACGTCTCCCTGCGCTCCTCCTGCAAGCTTCTGCCTTGGCCTTGCTGGAGTTCCCATGTGCCTTCCGGTTCTCCATGTGGAGTACTCTCCAATGTACTGGGCAGAGGTCTGCATTCCCGCGCTGATGAAGTGTCCCTGTGGCTGGTATCTTTGGGATTGCTCTGCAAGGATTGCTCTCCTTACAAGATCTACCCTGAAGCTCTTTGTGAAAATCTCAGGCAGTGGTATTTGCTTCTCCACTTTTCCGTCGATTTGGTAAAGATTTGTGTTCATGATTATGCGCCCTGCTTTGATTCAACTGAGATGTATGTTAGCTGTGGCTTCTTGATTGGTGCGGTGTTTCGAATTGCCTTTCTAATCCTGACGAGCCTCTTTGCGACTCCAGGAATTGAACCTTCTAGAAGTATGTAATCGTTCTTGACTTCGCCGTATCTTAGGAATCCTCCCTTGACGTTAACTGAGGCAACGTCCTGTGGTGTTCCAACCTTGAGGACCCTCTTGTTGATCTCCGATCTGTAGTTGAATCCCATGTGACCTGCCTGAGGGATTGTGTAGAGAACCTTTGGTGGGTGCCACGCTCCCATGGTTCCTGTGTGCCTAATCTTCTGAGTTGCTTTTCTCATGAGCCTTGCGACGCCAAATCGCTTAATCACTCCGGCCCATCCCTTTCCTTTTGAAACTGCCTTAACATCAAGATAATCTCCCTCTGCGAGGAAGTCCTTTGCCTTAACCTCCTTTCCGAGCCACTGCTCAACAAATGCGAGCTTCTCATTTAGGTCCTTTCCTCCGACCTCAAGCTCGAACCTCATCCATCTCTTGTTTCCAAAATTGAGATTTGTAGCGTCAAGATATGCGAGCGCTGTGACGTCATTGAAGGATTCCATCTCCTTCTTTGCGCCTTCAAGCTTGTCTGTGAAAAATTGCGACTTCTTAATTCCGATCTTTGCGGCAAGCTCTTTCACGTGGAACTCCTTTGCCGGCTCGGTGTAGTTCTCCTTCTTTGTGTAGAACCTAACGCCGTAAATGTAAACTCTTGGGAACTCGAGCACCGTGACTGGCTTTACTATCTCGCTTCCCTTTGATGACGCTTCAGAGTCGTCCATTATTCCTACGTGCGTCATTCCTGCCTTGAATGCGACGAATCCGATGAACGAAGGCTCTGCTATTTGTGGCCAGGTTCGAACCCTAGGCATTACTTTCTTGGCCCTCCTGTGAGGCCAATATTCCATAGACCCTCGTCTCATAATGAACAACTTCTAGAACACTTTCTGTAAGGAAAATGTGGCGTTACCAATAAGGGTAACAAAATCATTTAGTCGACTTATGTTTATAAGCATATCGCTAATAGTGGAAGGGAGAAATATAACCTCATTTTTCGTCAAAAAGGCGCTCCGCATTTCCTATTATTTTGACCTGTTTTAGGAAAGAACCAAGCGAGGCCACCAAAGCGACTGGATCCTCTGCTGTTATTTCCACCAAAATCATGTCGCCCTTGCGCTTTGCGACAACTTTGCTTCTTTTGTAGCTCACTTTTTTGTCTAGGATTTTGATATAGTCCTCCGCCTTCTTGTCAAGTTCAAGCTTAAGCGACGCGCTGTACATTACTCTCCCCATTTATCGTCTATTGTGAACTTGTCTTTATAGTCCTTCCAGGGGTCCTTGCACCCTAAGGCGCCCTCAAAAAATATCTCCACTTTTTCAACCTCTGCTTTTGGATGCGTGGGGTGTTTTATCTTTTCAAGCATTGCGTTGATGTCGCTCTCTTCTCCCTCGGCATAAATTTCTACTTGGCCGCTATGCAGATTGCGAACAAGGCCCTTGAGGTTTCCGTACTTTCCAGTAACGCGTATGAAATTTCTAAACCCGATTCCCTGCACCTTTCCGGTTACAAGAATTATTGCGCGCATGCAATTACTGCCTGAAGATGTGCCTTCTTGCAGCTCGCACGCTTGGCCTGTTGAGGTTTGTTCCGAATGTCTTTCTGATTATTCCCCTGTGCCTTCTTCCTGAAGCTGAGAGTCCCCTGTGCACCCTGTTCTTTTGGGAGACAAGCTGCTTGAACTGCGCGTCCTTTTGAGCAATAGGGCTGTTTCTGTCGACAAGGATTGTCTCGTAGAATTTGTATTCTCCGTCCTCTCCCACATAGTAGGAGTTTAGGACCTCGCAGTTGTCAAACTTCCTTGCTGCCCTCTCCTCTGCCCTTGCCTGAAGGGACTTTGCGTAAGCGTAAAACATTCCGTACTTTGATGGCTTTCTTCCTCTCACCGGCTTTTGCCTCTTTGAGAGTCCCTTTGCGATCTTGACCCGAACAACTATTACTCCAGGCTTTGCCTTGAATCCTAGTTCTCTTGCCCTTGCAATGTTCGTTGGGCTCTGGATCTTTGAGACCGCATCCATCGTCCTCCACTGTATGATTCTTCCCTTGAGCCCCTCGCTTCGCTCCTTGTAGCTCTTCTCGAAGCTTTGCTTTATGTACTTGTATGCGCCCATGGAAATTACCGATATCTAAATGTGGTAAAAATCTGCCAGAAAGTATAGATTATATTTATTGAAAGATTATTTAAGCGTTGCTTATATTCCACTAATGCCTGGAAATTACTTCTTTGCGGATGGCCTAAAGCCCTTAATCACTCCGACTCCCTTGAGGTGCAAATAGACGCCCGCATAGGTTGGAAGAATCACATCCTCATCTTTGTATGGCCCGTAGGTTTCTCCATTCATTATCAGCTTTGGAGAGTTTGTGATGTGCACCTTTGTCTCGCCGCTCTTGAATGCGATTGACTCGCTCATCGGATCAAATTTGTCCAGCCTCGACTTTGAGCCAACCTTCTTTGCAATGAGCCCTGTGTCCCCGTGGATTGTGTTTGGAACCCTGAGCAGGTGTGTCGGATCTGCGGTAACGTTCTTGTCGATCTTGTCGCTTTGCATTATAGCCTGCTTTGCAATCACGTTCTTCCAGAACTCATCCTTCTTTTTTATGTATACCATGTCCCAGTTTCCGTTCTTTATTCCCATTTCCACAAGAGAGCGCTTTTCGTAGAGCTGCTTTGCCTGAACACTGGTCATTCCAAGAGCTGAAAGAGAGTCCACGCCAGAATTTAATTTTTTGAGGAAGTTGTTTGCGATCTTTCCCTGCCATCCCCTGTCTGTCGGCTTTGGGCCCATTAGCTTCTTTACCCTTGTTCCCTCAACGCCGACTGTTTGGAAAAACTCCTCGAAATTTATCCCGGTTCCTGTGATGTACTCTCCGATTTCTCGCCTTGCAAAGTTATCAAGCTGCATCACGCTCTCTGAGTTTATGTGGAAGTGGTATCCCCTGTTTCCACTGAAATTTATCTCTATCTCGTTTTCAGAGAGTCCGAAGTCAGGGACAAGGAAATCCTCAACAAGTTTTATTGCCTCCTCCTTCACACCATTAAAGCAGATCTCGCACACCCACTTCTTGCCGTGTTCAAGTTGGCAGGGAAGATTCATGTCGGTTGCGTCAATATCAAAGACCATCTCCGCCCCAATGATCTCCTTTTTCTCCATCGGTCTTGCCCCAGGATATCTATAGTATGCCTGTGAACATGAGACAAAGAGCGGCGCGTTTGTGGTAAGGTAGCTGATTAATTTTGCGGAATTCTCAAATGCAATGTGCCTGCCTGCTACCTTCATGTCAAATGTGCCAAATCCGAACTCGCGTTGCTCAACCTTCCTCGGAACAAGATCCGGTGCGTTCTTGTAGTAGTTGCTAAGCAGGCGTGAAATTAGCTCCCTTGGACTAAACAAATGACCACAGTAGAACTATGGATTTGGGATATAAAAAGGAAAGCGAAATAAAAGAAAACTCAACTTTATCTAAGCTTCAACTTTGCCTTCTCGTTCTTTGGCAATGTGCGTATTTTCTCCCTGTGAAGCGTGTGCAGAGCTGCAACTAATTTGGAATCCTTTATTTCATGAGCGGCGACTATGCAAGCCTCTATTGAAAACTTACTAAAGTACTTTGCAATTTCCGTCGCGGTTGATATCGTGTATTCTTTCACATCGCCTGCCTTAATGTGCTTAATGAGCGATCTGTCTACCTCGCCATA
Organism: Microcaldota archaeon; assembly: GCA_028867145.1. Lineage (GTDB taxonomy): Archaea > Micrarchaeota > Micrarchaeia > Micrarchaeales > CABMGC01 > JAGWGI01. Next base: position 8,127 of record JAGWGX010000014.1, read on the forward strand.
CTCTTCGTGTATCGCATTTGCAAGCTCCCTAGGGAACTCGGTAATCTCTTCAACGTTGTTTAGCTTATGGTAATTGAAGGCCTCCAAGATTGCCTTAGGGCGCCCTTGTGTGAATCCCTCCTCCATTTTCTGTGCAATAATTGATCTGTTTGCTGAGAGGACATGGAAGCCCGGAATGTATCCGATTTCCTGAATGACCCTGTCCTGCTTTTTGGCAGTTGCCTCAATGTCCACTAAATGCAATGATGCAAATACCGAGTCTTCTGGTGAAAGTGTGTTCTTCGCTAGATTTTTCTGGAAAGACTGATCCAAATTTGGAGGAGTCAATGGCCTGACAGTAGACTTTGAAGATCCAATCACATCAGTCAAAAAATCCATTGGGTTATTTTCCATTTTTATCCAAGGTATCTTGTTTTTTCTTTTTATAAAGGTTGCTAAGCCATCGTTTTGTTCCACAATCGTCTAATTTATTTGTGCTAATCCAACTGATTGTAATAAAAAGTTTGGCGGCTCATGGTGTGAGTATGGACAAGGTTCGCTCTGCTGAAGGCGAGATAAAGCAGGTAATAATCGTCAGGACTGACATCGAGATGGGAAAGGGCAAGCTTGCCGCGCAGGTTGGGCATGCGGCGCTATCTAGCTACCTAAAGGCGGTAGAGATCGACAAGAAGGTTGCGGATGCGTGGCTGCATTCGGGCCAGAAAAAGATTGTGCTAAAGGCGCCAAGCGAGGAGGTGCTAGGAAAGCTCTTTGCCGCATTTGAGTACAAGGGAATCCCATGTGCACTGGTCACTGACGCTGGAATGACCCAGATACCGCCAGGAACAAAGACCGCGCTGGGCGTGGGGCCATGGAATGGAGCAGAAATCGACAAGCTTACGGCAGCACTGAGCCTACTTTAGCTTCCTCTTTCCGGCTTCTATTATCAGGGGCTCTAGCTCCGTTGTCGCGACAATCATTCTCCTTGCAAGAAGCCCAAGGAAAAAGAGCGCGAAGATTGCGGCCACAAGCGTGTTATGAGCGAGATACTCAAAGTAGGCTATTGCGCCAGTAATTATTAGCGGCAGGACAAACCAGAGAAGAATCTCAGTCCACTCCTTTACCATTTCATCCATCTTATCACTAGTACACTTTGGTGAGCCAAATCTTAAACTGTTCGTCCTCGCCCTTTACAAGCCTAAAGAACTTTTCTGAGATCTGCTTTGTGATGGGGCCCTGCTTGCCGCTTCCGATTACGCGGCCATCGATTTTTACTATGGCTACTATCTCCGCTGCGGTGCCGGTGAAGAAGACCTCGTCCGCGGTGTAGAGCTCCTCCCTGTGTATCCCCCTTTCCACGACCTTGAGGCCGAGCTTTGCGGCGAGCTTTATCGCCGAGTCGCGCGTTATGCCCACAAGTATGTCATACTCCTTTGATGGAGTGATTAGCTCGCCGTCCTTCACCAGGAAGATATTCTCGCCGGAGCCCTCGGTAACATGGCCAGTTGCGTCAATTAGTATAGACTCATCATATCCGGCGTGCTTTGCCTCGGCAATCGACATTATGGAGGCGATGTAGTTCCCGCTCACCTTCGCCTGGGGCGGAAGGGTGCCCGAATTTATCTTGTGCCATGAGGAGACCATGCACGTTATCCCCTTCTCCCCTCCTATAAAGTAGCTGCCAAACGGAATGGTAGTGATTGAGACGCTCATCTTCTTTCCCTTGAGATCAAGGCTGATCCCCTGGTGCTCATAGAAGCCAAAGGGGCGAATGTACGAGTGTGTCATCTTGTTCTTCTTTACAGTCTCAATTATCGCGTCGTGGATCTGTTTTCTTGTGAATGGAAGCTCGAATTGGTATATCTGCGCGCTCTGAAAGAACCTGTCCACATGGTCGTTTAGCCTAAAGATCGCCACATTCCCATCGGCGGTTGGATAGCTTCGTATTCCCTCAAAGATCCCTGTTCCGTACTGTATGGTCTGGGTGAATACGTGTACCTTAACGTCCTCGTACTTCCTGAACTTGCCGTTATGCCAAATGTATTGCTTAGAGGCCATAGTATGGATAGAAAGTATTAAATTATAAAATTGAGCATTTGTAGCATGGGCATTTACAAGGGCGCAATTCTGGGGCTTCTGTCAAGATACAGCCTTACGGAGTTTGAGCAAAAGGTGCTTGCAAACACACTTGGGATAAAGAGCGGCGAAACTATTTCTTACAAGGAGCTTGCCTCAAGGAGCGGGAGGCCAAGAGCCGCAAGGGCCGTTGGGAACATAATGAACAAGAACCCCCTTCCGCTGCTAATACCCTGCCACAGGGTCGTCGCCTCAAACCACAAGCTGGGAGGCTACGCCTACGGGGTTAAAATAAAAGAGCTCCTCCTAAAAATCGAAGGAGCAAAATACTGAAAACCTTAGAGCGGAGGAATCGGGATGGAGTATCCAAAGAGCTTTAGCCCAAGGTAGATAAGAGCTAGTCCGACCACAGAGTAGATTATTCCGGATAGGTTTGTCAAGATCAACAAGATTCCGACCAGCACTGCTATCACTGCGACAATGTTGCGGTAGTGCTTGCTGCTAACCGCCTTCTTCACATCCTTTTCTAGATTCTTAGCGTTCTTTGTAGGCATATAATCAGATATAATCCCACATAAGCGACTAAAAAGGTATCTGACCTGCCAGTTTTATGGAAGGCAGAAGCTTGCTAGTAAGGGGTGAAAGAGATGGACCCCGAGGGCTGCGGCGCCACTCCCCGTGCCGCCGCTCCTCGTGACAGAATGGCCCTCAGAGTTCCAACTCCTTCCTTTGTCAAGAACAGAGGCTTGTTCGCCTCCGACTCGCACTTCTCGGCAAAATCCACCACTCCCTTTTGCTTTAGCTTCTTCAGGTTGTACCAGATGCAGGACCTCGAGAAGCCGTACTTCTCGAATACATACTCCACAAAGCTGGTAGCAGTAGCAATCTCGTCAAAGCCGATCTCCGCAATTATGACCTCCTCCTTCCTGGTCCTAACTAGGGCTTTTATTGAATTTTTGATATACTCTCTATATATTCCACGCATAAGGCAACACCCGAATTAAAAAACAGACAGCCTTTATGCGCTTCCCATAGGCAACAAGTTGATGTTGCCTGAGATAAAGCATACCTTAGCTACGCTAACTAGCCTATACATAGTGATATGCCAGGTCTGTAGCGTAGACATGATAACACTTGTGAAGTCTTTGGTATTTAAATCTTTTCTCCAACTTGGGCTTGTGTCGTTGGGAATTTTCCGTGCAAAAAAGTCCTGGCAACAAATGTTTATAAAATAAAACTAACTATTGGAGTGTGATGTTGCTTCTTCCGCTTGACAGCTCCACTTTGACGACGATAAATGGCCTTAGGGTGCCCGTTGTCCTACTTATTGCGCTGATCTACGCGGCGTATGACATTTTCAACAAGAGGGACATACCAGATAAGGTAGCATACGCAAGCCTTGTTGTGGGTGTGCTCTTCACGCTGGCGCTAGACACGCAGACAATAATCATGAGCGCGCTAATCGCGCTTGTGGTCGGGGCGCTCTCATACGCGCTCTACAGGGTTGGGCAGATGGGGCTTGGGGACGGGTTTGAGTTTGTTGCTCTATCGCTGATAATCCCAATCCAGCCGGCACCCTGGTTTGTGTTTGTGAATCAATTGGGGCTTCCCTTCATACTCTCCATATTCATAGCGACGGGTTTTGCAGCGGTGATACTCGTCCCGATATACTACATCTCAAAGATGAAGAGAGCTGACTTTGGAAAGGTGAGGAAGGGAATCACGCAGAAGATGGCGCTAAAGGCAGTAATGATGCTGCTTGCATACGGCGCGCTCTTTTTGTTCATAACCTATTCGTTTGGATTTAGCTATGTTGCGCTTGCGATAATCGCGCTGATTGCTCTTCCCTCAATAGTCGTGATACTTTTCGAGAAGCAGATGATGCTCCAGATGATTGAGAAAATATATCCAAGCTCCCTTGAGGAAGGTGACATCATTGCAATGGATCTCATGACGCCAAAGGAGGTTGCCTACTTCAAGGCAAAGTACACCAAATTTGGGAAGCTTGCGGACAAGAAACTAATCGAGAGAATAGCTGGAATTAAAAGAAAAATGCCCGTTTACAAGAAGGCGATACCGCTTGCGCTCCCGACGCTGATTGGGACGCTCATTGCTTTTGCGCTCGGGAATCTGCTTCTTCTCGTGATATAGCGATAGTCTTTTTAATACATAATGAGTAGGCTTATTGGTGTCAAATTGAGGCAGGCAAGGGAGCACGTCAGGAAGTTTTGGGTGATGCAAAACAGGAGAGTGCTCGGGCTGCTCTTTGTGATGTTCGCCTTCATCTACAGCGTCGGATTTGTCTTCACTACGCTGATGGCGCAAAATTTCATGCTCAATCTTACGAACATAATGCTTATGTGGGCAATTTTGCTCGCTGTAGGAATCGGTCTGGTCTTCGGAACGGTCTCAAGAAAGCATCTGGTAACGACCAGGCTGATGAATCCAAAGGAGCATCAGGGCCACAGCAGAAATATTGGGATTTTCCTGATTGCAATAACAATCGGTGCAATACTTTTTGCGCTTCCAGTTACGCTTGTTCCCGCTGACGCATCACTAATGATGCTCTTTAGCTTGGGAGGAATCCTGCTGTTACTCTACACATTCCTAAACACGATCTTCGGGCATAGCTACTATGAGATAGGGTTTGCCTCGCTTGCACTCTGGCTTGTTTTTGTAGTGGCGGCGCTCTCGCTTGCATCGACGGCATATGCAAACCCTCCCCTCTTCCAGTCCCTTTCGTTCATTGTGGCATCGATAACGATAATAACGATCTTTGCGCTCACAGGGGCGGCGATGCTCTATCACACCGCAGGCAGCTTCCATGATGAGTTCAAGAAAGTGAATAAAATAAAGTAGCTAATTCCTTGTGATTTTTGAGAGTTCTTTTACTCTATCTTCTATGAGCTCAAACGCCTTGTGGTTAATTTGTGAGACGCCTTGCAGATCTTTCAAGGTTTCAGTAGCGGAAATTGAACTGATAATTTTCCCAAGGAGCTCTAGGTTTGGATGCGACCTGAGTGCCTCTAGTTTGAATATTTCCGCAAGCTCAAGCTGCACGTTCGAATCGATGAGGCCCTGCTTTTGCATCACCTCAATTGTGAAGATCCTTGTCTGTGTGCTTCTCTTCGAGCCCACGACTTGTAGGAATAGCCTCTTTTTGTCGTCCATTGAAGAGGAAAGGCGCTCTAGGGTTGTGCTTTGGGAGTCCCTCATCTTAGAAAAATCACCCATCAGATCGCCCATATGGTAAAAAGGCTTGAAGGGCTATAAAGATTTACTCCAAGTTTCGAGCATTTTTGGAAACGGGTTTTGATTATTCACATTGGAATAACTTTGACAATACTTATTTTAAGCGGCGAAAATGCAAAGTGCTTATGCCAAAAAAGCAGATTAGCATTGACACTAACCTAATCCACGCAGGAGAAAAGCCGGACAAGGAAACTGGGGCGATTGCGCCGGTGCTTGTAAGAACAAAGACTTACAGGCAACAATTCGGAAAACCCTCAAAGTGGCAGTACTCAAGGGGCCAAAATCCAACAAGGTCAATACTTGAAGAGAAGCTAGCAGCGCTTGAGGGCGGGGGGAAGGCAACTGTCTATGGCTCCGGTCTTGCTGCGGAAACAATGTTTTTCATGACGCTGCGCCCGGGGGACAATGTGGTGGTCCCTGAAGAAGTCTACGGAGGAACACAGAGGCTGCTAAGCAAAGTTCTTGGAAACTTTGGCATAACCTTCACAACATCCAATTTCAAGACAGAAAAGAGCATAACAAGCGCAATTAATGGCAAGACAAAGTGTCTTTTCGTTGAGAGCCTAACCAATCCATCACTCAATGCAATTGATCTCTCGCTTGTAAGGGATGTTTCGCAAAAAAGTGGCGTCCCGTACATTGCAGACATGACATTCACCCCGCCTAACGCGACAAGGGCTTACGAGTATGGAGCTGAGGCAGTGATACACAGCGTGAGCAAGTACATAGCAGGCCACAACGATGTGATTGGAGGGGCTGTGGCAACAAGAAATGAGAAGCTAGACACAGAGCTCAAGTTTTTGCAGCGCGCGGTTGGAGCAATCCTCTCTCCAGATGAATGCTACAGAGCAATACAGGGCTCGAAGACCCTTTCTGTACGCTGGGAGGCGATGAGCAAAAATGCGAAGAAGGTCGCGGAGTATCTTTCAGGGAATAAGAAGATGAAAAGAACGCTTTATCCGGGCCTTGAGTCTCATCCAACACATGAAATTGCAAAAAGGCAGATCAAAAATGGTTTTGGGGCTGTGGTCTCTTTTGAGATAGCTCCAGAATATGTCAATTCGCTAAGGCAGTTTGTCAAGGAGGTGCAGAGAAAGGGAATAATCACTTATGGCGAGAGCCTCGCAAGCCCCGAGACTCTGATTGCATATCCCTCAACGATGAGCCATGGCTCGCTTACGGAGCAAGAGAGGGAAAAGCTGGGAATCTCGCGCACTTTCTTTAGGCTCTCTGTCGGCCTTGAATCACCAGAGGATGTGATAGTTGAACTTGAGAGGGGACTGAAAAGATTAGAGTAAATGTCTGCTCCCATCGGGATTTGAACCCGAGTTTTAAGGTTGAAAGCCTCACGTCCTTGACCGGACTAGACGATGGGAGCGCCTAGCAACAATAGGTATTAATCCTTATTGCTCGCTAATTTATTATAATGTGCTTATTGGGGGTTAAATGATACTATCCGACTTTGACTTGATGAATATGATAAAGAGCAAGAGGCTCATAATCGATCCTTTTGCAGAGACAATTGTAAGGGAAAATGGGGTCGACTTCAGGCTCGCGGACGAGGTGGGAAGGCACAAGGAGATGGGCGAGGAGTTTGTCATGGAGCCAAACGAGAAGGACGTGATTGAGTCGGCCTACTCTGTTGAGAAGGGAGTCAAGGAGATAATTGTGAAGGGAAAGGAGCAGGTCCTGCTTTCCACAAACGAGTTCATCAGCATGCCTGATGATGTGGTTGGATTTGTGGAGCTTAGGAGCACATGGGCAAGGCACGGGCTCTCGATGCCCCCAACGATAATCGATGCGGGATTCAAGGGAACGATAACACTTGAAGTGATTAACAACGCGCCATACAAGATAAGGCTTCGCCCGATGGTGAGATTTGCGCACATTGTCTTTGTGAAAGCAACAAGCAGGGTCGAGAATGCTTACCAGGGCGGATACAACTCGCAGCGCGGAGTTAGGCTTCCAAAGCCGATAACGGATTAATTGCGCTTAGCTAGAGGAAAAATAAAATACAAGGGGAGTTTATCCCCGTCCGTAAAACAAAAATTATCTTGATAGGTCGCTTGCCTCTTCCCTTGAAACATCTTCTGCCTTTGTTCCAGGAACTGAGGAAACTAGCACTACGTCTCCGACATTCTTAACATTCTTGTAGAGAATGCTCTTCTGCCTAAGCACTATCTTGACGTCTCCCTTTGCGTTCTTCCATGGGACTGTCAAAAATCTGCTGAGCTCTCCCCTTTCTAGATCCACGATAACATCCTGAACATCGCCAAGATATTGTCCGGAATCGCTGTAGATATCCATGTGATATATGTCTGATATTTTCATTCTATCGCCTGTGTAGGATACTTCTTATAGATTTATAAAGTTTTTCAGATTAGTGGAATCTCCCTAAGGCTGCATCCAATCGATTTCGTAGTAGTCGTGTTTGCTCTTTGGGAGCTCGATTCGCTTCACTTTGTAGTAGGTCACGGCCGTCTCGCGGTCCGCAATTGCGAGGACAAGCTCGAGTTTTCTTCGCTGCGCCTCGTTTATCGCGCCAGATAGCTCCGTTCCCCCAATGTACTCCTCTTCGCTAAGCGAGAGCATCGCATACTTTGGAGGTGCTTTGCCCGGAACATCGGTGTCCCCGCCCTTTCGGTGGTAGAGCACATAGTCTACGCCCACCTTCTTTGAGGTGGCCTTTCCAGGAATTGCAAGTATGAAGGTCTTTCGAACTGAGTGCGCGACCCTAATCGCCCTTGCCCACTCGGAAATCAGTAGCTTTGACTCCTTTGGGAAGACCTGAATCACGTGCTTGGAGTGGACCCAGTTGTCGTCCTTGATTGGCCTTGCGCCTGGGAAGTAAACCCTGAAGTGGGTCCCGAACTTGAATCCAGTCTTGATCACATAGCCGTGCTCCCTGAAATCCTTGTAGACTTCGTAGAGCTTTGGGAAATCCTTCCTTCTTCCCTTTGCCTGGCTGAGCACGCTTTTCTTTGTCGCATTGGAGAGCGTTAGCTTTCCCTTTTCCATGAGGAAGAGGGTCTCGTATGCGTCAAGCTTGTTTAGCTGGCCCCTGTCTGCTGCCTTGTAGGTGCCATACTGGCCAAACCAGAGCTTTTCGTAGATCTCCTTTCCCTTTTCTGCATCCTCCACGATTGAGAGCAGATCGTGCCTAAAGAAACTTCCCCTCATCTTGAAGCCTGGGAGGGAAATTTTGGATGAAGGATACTTCTTGAGCGGAGTCGCGTGAGGGATTAGGTACTTTGAGTCTGCAGATTTTAGAATAAGCCCACGATCCCTCCAGTCTTTGTATGCAAAATACTTGGTCATGAGCTTCTTGCTGTTAAATTTTGAGGCGATCTGACCAAAGCTGATCATTTTTTTATTTGAGCTGCACTGCGCATTCCTCACATCAATTAGATAGAGCGCCTCTTCCGGAATTAGTGTGAACTTTCCCTTTGTCCCCTGCCCGTAGTAGCCCCTCTCAAGCTGGTCTCTTGTTGATTGGTCAGGGACAGAGATCTTGCTGCCCTGAATGGAAATTAG
>JAGWGX010000015.1 GCA_028867145.1 Microcaldota archaeon
TCCTAACAACCGCATACACATTTCCATCCCTGCAGTATGCATGAGTTGGCATGTTTCCATCAGAGTCTCGTGCATTTTGGCGTATCCCTGGAATCGCAAGAAGCCTGTCTATCAAGATCGCCTCTTCCTTGGTAATCTCATGGAGTATTATCCTGTTCCTCTCACCTCTCTGGTTTGGCCATCTTAGAAGCGAAAGAGTCTTGCTCGTATCAACCGCCTCAGAAATCTCCGCCTTTGCCTGCCTGAGTATCTCCCTGAACGGAACCAGTGGGGCGCTTGGAATATTTAGAAAAGGGGTGGGCGCAAAATCCTTTACCGGATATGCTGCGTTGCTCACTACACCTTTTTGATTAACGCTCACATCCTCCCCGAGTTAGCCTTGTGTCTAAAAATATTTATACCTATAGAGAGATTGTAATTGGTAACATTTCGCCCCCTTTGGCGAAATCCTACTTGTTTGGTGCAATGGAACTAACTTCACAGGCAAAACTAGCGATAGAACGCGGCTCGATAAAAATACGGGTTAAGCGGAGCGGAATGTACCAGATGCTCACCTTTACGATCAAGAAGGTCACAAAGGGGAATGTGAGCTTTGTTGAGCTCTTCACCGACAGGGTGCTTGACACCTCAGAGCTTTTGCGTGTCTCAAACGAGGTTGGGCTGCCGCTGGAGGCGCAGAACGGAAACGCGTTCCCAAAGGGAACCTCAGCACAAGACTTCATCGCTCTCTGCGATATGCTCTCCACTCCCTAATTATTTCCTTCCCATTATGCAAGAGAGGCACACTCCGCGCGTCGCTGTGTAGTGCGAGCTGCATGCGTGCTTTCCGCAGATGCTGCAGACGTGCTTTGCCTCCTTTCCGCAAATATGGCATAGTGTCTTTATATCGCTCATTTTTTCACCGGTTCTTTTTCCTCTTTCTTTTCATCCTTCTTCTCTATGTCCCCAAAGTCAATCGCATCTCCGATAAGTGATTTTGCCCTTGCAAGCGAGTATGGCTTTAGGCCTCTCTTCTTTGCCCATGTGACCTGGTACTTTACATATGATTCTGTTATGTCCGTGTGAGGATTTAGCGCCTTGCACTTATTTATGTAATCCATCACCGCCTCGATCGCCTGATCCTCCGGCAGGTTCTTTACGTTCGCAAAGTATGGCGCAAGAATGAGATTAACCGCCCTGTGCCTAAAGTCAGGAAGCGGAATCTCAATGAGCTTTTCGATCCATTCGTAGCCCGCGCCGGAAATACCGGAAGTTATCTTGGGCTTTGGAACCGGGATCTTCTTAACTGATTCAAGTATCTCTTTTGGAAGGTACCTTCTCTCAATCGGGAGTCCCTTTAGTATCGCGCGCTTTGCTCCCTCCTCAATGAGCCTCACCAGCCTGCTTTTGGTGAGATATACCATCCCACCATCTAGCTGCTGGTGGATCAGTGAATATTCCTTGTTTGACTTTGGCTCAAGACTCAGGTACTGGGAAAAGGGGAGTACAAAGAGCTCCTTCTCGGCCCTAAACTCCATTCCAAGCTCTCGCGCCACCCTGTCGAGGCTTTGCATCCTGTCCGCGCCAACAGCCTCTCCGACCCTTCTTGCCTCCGCAATTGCGTACTTTGTCGCAATGAACGCGTTTATGGGATCGCTTGCAAGCGCGCTCACTAGCATCCTTGAGTAAACATAACTGAGCGTGTAGAGGAGCTTCATCTCGCTTCGAGTCTGCTCGGAAAAGGGAATCTTTGGCTCGCTTAGCGCCTGCTTCACGCGGATCACTCCGGCGTCAAGGTATTTTTGTTCTATCTTGCTTGAGTTAAGGGAAGCGACAACTGCCTTTGCCTCTTCAGAAAAAGGATACCTGTACGCAAAGTCGAGCTCCGCCTCGTTTACAGACATGATATTCATTTGTCAGAATATCTATAAAAAGAGAATCAAGACTCCATGTACGGGGCCAGATAATAAGTCAAAATTGCGTCCCCGATGTGGTAGCTGACCTTCAAAGGCTCGTTGCTCTTTATCGAGACGTTTATCGGGTTGCCGATTGGGCATGCCTTGATTATGTTTTCCAAATACTCTAGGTTGAATACTGCATCGGCGTTCGCCTTTGTGGTGAGCTTCTTGATCACGTTTCCGTCGACCTCGTGGCTCTCCTCAAGTTCCCCTGAGTCTCCGCGTGCGCTCACGGTCATCTGGTCCTTTGCTGCCCTAAATGAAATGTAAGATGAGATAAGCGACGCATCCTTGATGATGTCCTTTAGCGGCTCCCCGAGGACCTCTGCGTTCACGTCAAAGTCGACGCTTGGCTCCTTCTCAACGTTCTTTCTGACATCGATCATTGGAAGCTTGTACCTTCTCCTGCTTCCCTGCCCTATGAACTCGAGGCTTAGTTTTCCCTCGTTCTCTTTGATCGTTAGCGCCTCGTTGTCCCTTGTCCTTGACAAAACCTTTGAGAGGTTGTCAAGGTTCAGGCCGACGCTTGCGCCCTTCTCAACATTGAACTTGCCAAACGCCTTGCTTGGTATGAAAAATGAGACCATCGAGATTCCGGATGGGTCCATCGCCTTTAGCGTTATTCCCTCGGCGGAAATGTTGAATGATCCCTCGTCAACGAGGTTAACAATAGCCTCTACGCAGTCCCTCCAGTACTTCGCATTATCTATCTTGATTTCGAACATAAAATCCCCCAGAAACCCTTAAGCTTATTGGGCAAGAATAATATAAAAAGGCTACCACGACGCCTATGCCCTGCCTACAAACTTGGCCTACGCCTTCTTTAGCGCCTCAAAATAAGCCTTGCTAACCTTTCGTTCAGCATCGCTCACCTGAAGGTAGAGCCTTGCAAGCCCCGATCTTCCAAGCACGGGTATTCCAAGCAGGAAATTGCGAAACTCAGCGGATGCCCTGTCGCGCATCTCACTATTTTTCTCAGATCCCGTGAGTTCCTCATACATCTTGGTGAATTTCATAAAGCCTTTAACCGCTTTGTCCGAAATTATTCCATCCTTGCTTCCGTCTACCGCCCTTATCACATTTGAGAGCTCTTCGTAAGTCCTCTTTGTTAGGCCCATCTGTTCCTTGGTTCGCTCGCCCATATGCGTAAGCGGTATGCCCCCAACAAGGTAAACGAAGTTAACATAGGTAAACATTGACAAGAGGGACTCTTTTGCAACTTTGAGGTTCTTGTCTATCTCTTGAATCTCCTGCACAGTGAGTTGCTTCCTAGCAACTTCCTTGCTCGCGCCCTCAAGCTCTTTACTCTCCTTATTCCTGAATCTTTCAAACATATTCTCAACTCTCCTTGAGTTTTTCGATTATTTAAACAACAACTACTCTTTGTTTTTACATAAAAAGTACCCCAACTTCGTTAACTGCCAAGAGGCAAGTCCCCTTTTAATACCTTCCCATCAAAGGTATCTCTCAACGATCGAAAAAGATGATATCATGGCGACAAATATGCAAAAAATGAAAACGGATCAGTTGGGTCTATCAATTCTGCTTAGGCAGGATCTTCTTGAGATCAAAAAGAATCCTGCACCGCTTGAGACTGGGAGCAGCTCAAAGGGCGAGAGCTTCTTTGACCTGCTCGGTTAAAGCATTAATGGCGGCTTTCGCCGCCTCAGATTTTGGGTGTTTGCTGGAATTGAGCCCCAGCAATTATTTTATGCTCTTTAGATTCTAATACCCCTAAGAAAAAATTTGCAAATTTTTTCGGCACGTTTTTATATCACACATTCCAAGACCACAACTACGGATATAGCGTGTGCCAAACGCTCTACAAAAGTGGCAAGGCGGCTAAGTCGCTGTCTCAAATTTTGGGTGGTGGGAATGAGCCTTAGTGTAACGTATAGTGCGAAGACCGAAGAGAAACTGCAGGAGGTTTTGTGGGAGATGCTCGCCGAGGCGCTCTCAGTGGAACCGGCCGACAACGCAAGCAGGAAGGTTGCAGACATGGTTGCGGAGGTCGTGCAGCTAATTGCGCTGTGCAAGGAGTACCGCAATGCGGGGAAGTACAAGCGGTACGACGTGCACCTCTATGTTAGCGCAAGAGGCGTCGAGTGGCAGTATTTTCAGGTCGAGAAGTAAGTAGCAGAGGCTTCGGCAGCCTCACATAAAAACGGTGAAGGTGGTAATCGTGAAGCTGACTGTTCAAGGTGTTTTAGTAATAAATCGGTCCGTGCAGGAGATCAAGTCAGAGGCAAATACAATAAGATATCCTGATAGGCTAGATGCTATAATCTCAAAAATAAACGATATGATCTCAAGAAAGTCCGACCCTGTCAAGATTCTTGCGTATATACTGCGCTCTTTCCCTGTAGAGCAGCCATTTAGCAATGGAAATCACAGAACAGCCTATGTAATATTCATCGATTACAGCATCTATTTTGGATATTTCACACTCGTTTACAAAATAACCTTCAGGGATGAAGAGTTCATTAGGTTTGTAAAATTTCTAACCCAAGAACAAATCGAAGAGATAATTAGAAGACACTTACTCTAGAGCCTTAAGTAGGTCTGCACGATTCTTTTGAATCCACTTCATAGTAGCTAGTAGGTGCGGATTTGTTTCCTTGAGCTCTCTTTCCATTTCCTCTGTGATTATCATACTACCAAATTCATTTGGTTTTTACTGATATAAAAATCTTGTGTATTAATTTTGTTTTTAGCAAGCAATTTAAGGCTTTATTCCAAACTATCCTCATGCGAAGCCTGGTCGGAAGGCATATCTCGGTCTCAGGCAACATCGACGGCACCGTGGATCTTGCGCAGGAAACCGATTGCAACACAATGCAAATCTTTGTTAGCAGCCCGATGCAGTGGAAGCTAAAGGAGCTGCACGATGAGGAGATTGCAAACTTCAAGGCGAAGTGCAAAAAGCTGACGGTTGATCCTGTCGTAGTCCACATGCCCTATCTTCCAAACCTCGCCTCGCCAGACCCTGAAATCTACAAGAAGTCCAAGGAGACGCTTGCAGCAAACATGGAACGCTGCAACTCGCTTGCGATAAAATACCTAGTTATGCATCTTGGAAGTACGATGGGCGAGCCAAGGGATGCTGCTCTCAAGCGAATCTCAATTGGAATCAACTCTTGCATAGATAAGTTCAATGGAGTGCTTTTGCTCGAGGACCAGGCTGGCCAGAAAAACTCGGTTGGCTCAAGGCTGGAGGACCTCGCTGAGCTCAAGGATGCAATCGACCACAAGCAGATTGGCTACTGCATTGACAGCTGCCATGCGTTCGGCGCGGGCTACGACATAAGAAAGGAGGAAGTGATTGATGAGATGGGAAAGATAATCGAGTGGAAGCAGGTTCATATGATCCACGCCAACGACTCAAAGTTCGACCTCGGGCTCTTCAAGGACAGGCACGAGAACATCGGGAAGGGGTTCATCGGCCTAAAGGGCTTTAGGACATTCTTCAACCACAAGAAGATTGTGGGCAAGCCGATAATAATGGAGACCCCGACAGATCGCAAGGTGCCTGACAGAAACGAGATTGAGCTTGTCAGGTCCCTAATCGCAAAATAAGCTATTCCTAACTCTTTCTAACTCGTCTTCTTTTTTCAAAGTTCTGAGGTGTTAAAATGTTTTTCAATAAAAATAATCTCCCAATAGGAACAATACAAAAAGAGCTCTCCATCTCGCGGTTCATTTACGGCGATTTCGTCAACTGGCACTGGAAGAGGAAGTTTTTCAAGAGATTCTCAATAAACCCATTTACCGCAACCAATCCCCACATTGCAATAGTCGGAGAGAGCGGAAGCGGAAAGTCAAATCTGTGCAGGCTGATTCTCTCCTCTTTTGCTTCCCGCAACCTCTCCTTCATACTCCTAGACCCGCACAACGAGTATGTCGAGTTTGCAAGGGAGCTGGGCGCTCAGATTTTCGATGCGGCCCGCAGCGGCATAAATCCCTTTGACCTAGAGGGCCTTGGACGCAAGGAGAAGACAAGCGAGGTCGCAAATTTGTTCAGGAAGGTATTTCGGCTCGGTTCAGTGCAGCACTATTTGCTGCACAGGTGCATCGGGTACGCCTACAAATCAGCGGAGGAGAAGGGCGCCATTCCCACAATGCACGATCTGCTCTTTTGGATAGGCCGATTCAAGCTGCGCGCCAATCCTGCCGAGAAAAAGATCCTAGAGGCTCTCGAGAAGAGGATAATGGTCCTAGACAGCGGCACATTCTCAAAGGGAGTTTCGCTCTCCGGCCTTTTGGGCTCAAGGAGCATCTTCGCCCTCTCAGGCCTGCGCACGCACGAGGCGCAGGAGCTCTACCTGGAGGGCTTCCTGAAGCACCTCTACATCCTAATGCTAGGCCAAGAGAAGAGCAAGGGCGTCAGGCTCTATGTGATAATCGATGAGGCTGAGAAGCTTTCCGAGAGTCCCACAATTGCAAGGCTAGTCGCTGAGGGGCGAAAGTACGGGATAGGGATAATCTGCATCTCGCAGCGGGCAAAGGCGCTGCACTCGGAGCTTAGGAGCAACTCCTCCCTTTTTGTCGCGTTTTCACAGCGCGAGCCCGAGGAGCTAAACTACGTCTCAAACTTCATCTCTCAGGGAAACGAGAACAACAGGTACATCGAGGTGAAGAGGGCGATGCGAAATCTGCACAGGGGCAGCGCGATAGTCCTTGACTCAAGCTCAAGGGAGCCAAAGCTGGTGCGCTTTGACCTGTTTGCCCCAAAGAAAAGGGACCCCACCTATAGGATCCTTCAGCTTGCAAGAAGTGCGGTCAGCAAAAGCGAGCTCTATCACCTTCTAAAGGCTGACGGATACTCTCTTGAGGAGATGAACTACTCTCTATCGGGACTCTTTGAAAGAGGGGAGGTAAAGTTCCATCAAATTCAGGCGCCAAAATACGAGAGCATCTGGTACATTGCGCACCCAAAGAACAGTGCCGAGCATGATGTGTGCGTTTGCCTGATAAAAAGGCACCTTGCAACCATGGGAATAAGCAGCATGGTTCACAACGCTGCGTACGGCCCGGACCTAATCGCATCGGTTAATGGAAGGAGAATCGCATTCGAGTATGAGAGCGGACGCCAATCATTTGAGCAGGCAAAGAAGATGCTTGAGGGAAGGCTGGCGAAGTTTTCAGAGGTGATTGTGGTCACAAACGATGGGGAGTTTGAAAGGTACTCGAAAATAGCAGGCATGAGCACAATCAGGTCGTCAGACTTCTTCAATACCTCTAATCTATCTTGGCGTGAGCCTAAAGACGACGTTCACGCTTCTCGTGACCCCGATCCTCCCGGAAAAGAATGAGCCTCCAGAGCCGCTGCTAGAAGAGCTTGCGAGAGGATAATAAATCAGCGGATTATTCATAACGGTTATGTTGTAAACCGAGACGCTGAACCTGCTTCCAGCAAGCGCCTGTGCCTGGGCTGTCGCATTAGCAAGGGCTCTTGTTAGCGACTGGTTTAGAAGCGAGCCTGCAAGTGAGGGGGAGAGCCTTTGGCTCAGGCTCTGAGAGTTCACATTAGGTATGCCTGCAATCGCGCCAAATGCCAAACTAGCATTGTTTATGTTGGGTATGGTCACGAGAATTGACTGAAGCGCAACATATGCTGTGGAGTTGTAGCAGCAATAGAGCTTTGCGGTAGTGCCGCCGTAAGGGTTTGGATTGCAGCTAAACGGGGCGGGAAGATTGACCGTTGGGCCAGTGAAATTTGAGCAGAGCGTGACCTTGGCGCGGTTCACGCTGTAGTACTGGGTTTGTATCTGGGAGAAATTCTTGTTAATGTACGGGGAGAGTGCGCTTCCTATCAGGTTGACCGTGCCAGTAAGGTTAGCGTTCGCAATTGCAGGGGCCTGCCCTGTCCCGTTTGCGTTCATGGAGATAGCTGCCTGGTCCGGATATCCAAATGCTGTTCCGCTCGCGCTAACGCTTATTGTCTGAAATGCGCAGCCCAAGCACCCTTTGTATCCGCCAAGTAGCGCAAGCAACACGACGCCTATCACTGCAAGCGCGGCGAGCACAAGTGCAGGTTCAATCTCCTTCTTTGCCATATAAACAAGCTAACTGCGAAGCTAGGCCTTTTATACCATCCTTCGCAAGTTCGCTTTAGAGCCTATTTGGCAGCAGGAAGAATCGCGACTTCTTCATCAGAACCGCACCTTCGCCCTTGTATAGCGCCTTCCTGTGGTGCCCAATCTGCACCGCGAGCTCCTCCTCCTTCTTGTAGTGCTTAAGCTTTCCCTTGTAGTGGTCGACGAAGTAGTTGTACGCGTCAAGGCTGAACGCAAAGCGCTGCTTGTTGTTCACGTTCGTCGGCACCACCCACTCGGTGCTCTCCCTGCTTGCGACCACATCCATCGCCCAGTCCCTGAAGCTGCGCATAGCCTCCACGAACTTTGCCCTATTCTCTCCATTCATCTCACTCACCCACAATTAGCTTGGCGCATAGCTCACTCTTAAAGCAACTCTCCAAGATTGACGATTGTCTAATCCTCCACTTATTTTTCGCTTGGACAAAAGCCCTAAATATCTTCAAAATAAATACTGGGTATGGCACAAAATCAGAAGCTTAAGACCTTTGAGTTCCGCGTCATATGTGCGGATGAAGAAGCTTGCAAGCGTGTCAGGTTTGGAATGGAAACCGGGCTTTATGTCAAGCCTGCAAAATCGGTTCCTGACTTTGGGGTAAACTTTTTGGGCACTCCTTATTCCAACCTGATTAACAACCTTAGGAAGAGTCAGATTGTAAAGAAGTTTAACGAATGCAAACATGAGCTTCCGATGGATCATTATTTTGAGGCAATAAAAGACAAGAAACATTCTCTTGAAGCTCCATGTCCGACCTGCGACACAACCCTTACAATTGTCTCCGGGAAGATGGTGCTTGAAATTCGAGATGCGTCAAACACCTCCACCGGAACCACAAAAAAAGAGTTTCCCGTTCTCGCCACTGTTGACTTTATACACTATGATGATTACCCTAGAAACAACCAGAAAATAAAGATATTAATTGATGACAATGGAGAACTGAGCAACTTAAAGCACAGGTAAACTCACTTGTTGCTTGTCATTTCAAAGACCCTTTTGTAGGTCTCGAATGTTCCTATGTCGAACCAGTTTCCCTTACAGACTATCCCATGTGTCTCTTCTTTTTGCATGTACCACTTCACAAAGTGCCCAAGCGCATCGGGATTGTTCTTTTCGCTGATGTACTTACGGAACATCTCTACAGACTCCTTAGGCAGCGCGTAGATTACTGTGCTAATAAGCGTCGACTTTGGATTCTCTGGCTTCTCCTCAAACCCAATCATCCTCTCTCCCCTTAGCTCAACAACACCAAATCTTTTCGCCTCCTCAATTGATTTAACATCATGGAGACAGATTGTCGCCTTTCCTGTCTTTTCAAAATGAGCTATTATTTCCTTGAGGTCAAATTCGTAGTAGTTGTCCCCTGCAATTATCATGAAGTCATTTTTCACGCCAGCTTTCTCAAGTACGTACTCCACGCCCCTTATTGCACCCAGCTTTTCGCCATCATGTGAGGTGTGCTCTATAATTAACTCAAGCTTCTTCCCAAATCCCCCCTCTCTTTTTGAGTTCACATAGTACTCAAACTGGTCTATGAACTTCTTGTTGGTAGAGATGATTATCCTCTCGACCTCCTTGTAGTTGCCCAGATCCTCGATTATGTGGTCAAGCAGGGGCCTGCCCTTTATCGGCAGCAGCGCCTTTGGTATGAAAAGTCCGATAGGCTCCATCCTCTTCCCAAAGCCCCCGCACAAAAGTATAACATCCATTCTAATCCCCTCTCATACTGATTAAACTCTTAGTTATAAATCTTTTCGCAACATACTCTAATCATGATAGGCGTTGCGCTCAACATAATCAAGCTCCTTGTTGTGCTGATAGTGGTCGCAGGCGCAGTGGTTGCAGTAACTTACCTTTCCGCTCCATCAACTGCCGCTCCCGCAAATCTGGGAGCCGCCTCAAGCGCAGCAGTCCTCGCCCTCAAAAATACCCATCTCTACCAGACCCTTTCAACAAACAAGGTGGTCACGCTTTCAAGCCTGGTTCCTGCGCAAAATGCGAGCCAGAACTACAACCTAAGCTACTCTGGAACAGTCACATATGCAGCGGTTGTGAGCGGCGTCTCCGTGCCAATAACCTTTCCAATCGCCCTCACAAACCAGAGGTTTGGAAATGACTCAAGGATAGTTCTTGCGCTAAGCAAGATTCCACTGATTAGCAATCTGAACCTCTCGCTTGTGAAGCTTGGCAGCAAGCTCTACACCTGCGCCCCTACAAACATCTTCTCAAAGAACCTCACATACGCCTGCAGCCAGTCCACAAGCGCTTCTCCCAACGCTCTAGGTCTCTTCTACCTTGCAGGTACCGGACTCAATTTAACGATTAACAATTTCTATCCAACACTGCAGGGTACAACGCCCTGCATCTACATGAACTCCACGTTTGGGATTGCTGGCACAAATGCAAGAAACTCTCTGGGCTCGCTTTCCTCTGTTGGAGGTGCGGTCAACACAGGTTCAATCTCCTCTATTAATGGGACATTGCAATCTTGTCTCCAATCGCCAAGCAACCTTCCTCTTACCCTTAATATCGCAGTTGCGGTGAGGCAGACAAACTCGACAACAAACATAAAGGTCGCGCTCATCCAGGTTACAAATAACACGGCGGTATCTGACAGTGCGATAAGGGCGCTTCCTGGAAACGTGGTAAACTAAGGTCGTATGCGATGAAAGGTAATTCAAAGATCAAGACAATCAAAATAGAGGAGGCAAGGCAGCTCTCCAAATCAAAAGGCGCAAAGTTTGTCTGGCTCGGGCAGCCTCTTCGAATAAGTCTAACAAAGGCACTTGGGATAACTCCCGAGCAGCTCCTTGAGTTTGAACCGGAGGAGATTGTCTCAATGCCAGATGCAAAGCTAAAACTCCTAAATAATGATATCTTTGTGTGCTACCACGGAATAACCTCCGCTGCAGTTGTAAAATTCCTAAAGGAGAAGAAGGGAGTTGAAGGATATAGCCTCAAGGGGGGAATAACTGCGATAGTCGGAGAAAACTACTGACTACTCTTCTTTTTAATGAGCTCTGTAAAAGTCTGCACAAATCTTTCTCTTGCATTCTTTTCAGCATCAATCATTCCCTTGTTTCCCAGCGCCTGCTCCTGCCTTGCATAAATTATGACGTCAATCCAATCCGCCATCTTAACAATCTTGGATTCGACGCTCTTCTTTTTCTTCTCCTCGATGTAAAGCGCATAGTACCTGTCCGAGATCCTCTTGTTGTTTATCCTGCTATAGAGCTGCTTTATCACATAGTCTCCAAGCTTGTCAAGGCTCTCGCGAAGGTCATCGGATAGCTGCCCATGGCTGTACTTTGCTACGAAGTTTATGTCGCCAGAGACTACCTCGTCCTTGTCATGGGTTATTGCGATGCGCAGGACCTTCTCAGTGTCATTCTTTACTCCCATCTCGTTTAGGTGGTCGGAGAGGACCATCGCAATGAACGCAACAGCGCCCTCGTGCTCCATCACATTTTGGGGCTTTATTATCTGCTTCGTGTTGTACCTTTGGATTGCAGTGGTTCTTGCTATCGTGTACTGGAGAAAGTCATCTATTATCTTGTCAAATGAGGTTTTTGCCATTCCACCAGCGGTTATACTTGCAAAATCAGGTTTTTGTAGCTGACGGTCCACTAATAATCCGCCATCTCGATCAGCGCGTCCCTTAGTTTTGCTTTTAGCGTTGGACCCTCAATTATCTCATAGTGATCCTCTTTGTCAATAAGCTTGTTGTTTAGCATAAACGGGGCCAAAATCTGCTTGTTAAACGACCTGTTGAACCTGTCAACCCAGCGCTCCGCAATCTCCGACTCCACTCCGAAATTCCCCAGCCGTTTCGCATAAACCTTCACTAGCGTGCCGTGGATCGCAATTTTCTCTTCGGCAGAGTCGCTGTCCATTCCCATGTGCTTCAGGGTGGCCGGGGTAGCGACATCAAGTGTTTTGCGGATCATCAGTGCATTGTATATGCGCACCCAAATCTCCATGGCCCCCTCCTCCCCTTGATTCCTAATTTTTTCGACGTTTTCGTGCAGCTCCAGAACCTTTGGTACGGAGTCGAAAACAAGCGCAAGCTGCCTTTTTGCCTCAAGGGAGTGCTTGTTGCCCCCAAACTTAATGTCCACGCTTGTGTCAAGCATCCTTAAGTAGCAGGAATTAAGGAGCGCCTTCACATGGGCTGCCATCAAATTTGTGCCGCATAGCTCCCCTATCTGGACGCTTCCGTGAGTTTTCACAAAATCAAAGACCTCGATTCCCCGCCTCTTCGGGTTAACATCACGCACATGTATGTTTGAGAGTAGATCTTTCAGGGAATCCGTGGTTGACTGAACAACCCCTCTTTCAACGTCCTCTCTAAAATTCTTGAAGCTCAACAAATCTACTCTCGGATATCCCTGTATTCCTCCAGAATCTGATTTTTCTTTTGCTTAACAGATCCATCTGTCGAATCGGAAATTTTTTCTGAAATTTTCATCATTCCATACAAAAGCGTGTTGAGGGCAAAGCCCACAATTACGCTTCCATAAACTTCTGCGCTTGTCGGAAAACCCAGTATCCTATTAGCCTGCTCACCGAACACCGACATTATTATCGTTGCTCCCACGAATGCGGCATCCGAAAGCCCCGCCATCCTAATCCATTTTTTATGATCTGGGGTAATATCACCGAACCTGTATTTGTGATTCTTCTCGATATCATACCCAACCTCGATTTTGAGCTGCCTCCACGTATTCCTCTTGTCTCTTTGCAATTTCTTGATATCTATCTTATTTGCCTTTATCTGGCTCTTCAGAGCGTAGATGTCTCCCTTATCTGTGTCGTCCCTTGCCTTGAGCACCTTCAGGTCCCTACCAAGCTCTTCTTTTCTGCTAAGCTTTTCTTTAAGTTCATTAACCGTCCTCAAAAATTGCTGCCCACTGTCAATGTAACTAGGCCTTCTTTCATTAGAGCGGAAAACCTCTCCTCCTCCATTGCCATATCCTCCCATATTAATCAAAAAAAGTTTGGTTTCCCTGTTTAAATATCAAATATACTGGTTTGTTTTCCAAAAATGTGCTCAGCTAAGCCTGTTAATCTTGAAGAGAAAGTCTCCTGCCTATTTAGGCTCTTTCCACAAAGGTGATCACAGTTTCCTTGTCCCTTCCGCTCCAATCGTTTGTCTTCTCAACCGCGGAGAGCACCTTAACCTCCTCTGGCTTCCTGCAAAGGATTTCAAGCGCCTTCTTCTCGCTTATTCCCTTGAATTTTATTTGGTCCATTTTATTACACTAAACTTTTCTTTTCCCAATTATTAAACGTATCTGCTTGTGCGTTTTTGGCAAAATTTGCATGCGCTCAGCTAGGGTCTGTTAAAACAAAAAAGAATTGAGAAGTGAGCTTGATGTGTTAGGATTTAGTAGCAGTGCGCTCGCAGGTCGCCGAAGCTTCCTGCTTACACGCCTGCCCTATCAAAGTCGTGTAGTACAACCACCCTAAGTCTCTCGTTTCGGGTGCGGCTTCGACCTTAGATGCTTTCAGGTCTTATCCGCTAAGCGCGTGGCTACCCGGCGA
>JAGWGX010000016.1 GCA_028867145.1 Microcaldota archaeon
CTACTGTGGTTGTGGGGTTTCCAACAGGGACGGTGGTAGTTTGTGGAATTGTTGTGGTGGCAAGTTGGTTTAAGATAAGATTTCCAATAGGAATATGGAGGTAAAAATAAGAAAAAGCTGCAATGGCCAAGAAGATAAAGAGCAAAAATGTTAACTTCCTCATCATCAAATCAGTAAGGATTACTGGAGCATGAGAATTTAAACACTTTTGCACGTACAACAAAAAAAGTTGTAGAAAAATCCAGATATGAGGTAAATTGTTTTTATTTATTTTGTAAAAAAATCAGGATTTTTTCGTATGGATATTTAATTCCTAATATCAAATATTAAGTGGTATATTTTAGTATATTTATACTACCAAAGTAGTATATAAATTTAACTAGGATAATACTTTCATGGTGAGGGAGAAATACGTGACCATTTCGGCAAAGATATCTACCAGGCTTAGGGCAAGAATGAGGATAGCAGGGATAAAGCCCTCTTCAGTAATCAAAGAAGCCATTGAAAATGCATTGGTACACGAAAAATTGAAGAAACTAGATAAGGAGTTTGAGGTTGCAAGAAGGATACTGGGAAAGATACCCATAGAGGAAGTCGTCCAGATAATAAGGGAAGATAGGGATTCAAGATGAAGTACATTTTTGACTCTTCGGCGATATTTCGGGCCGTAGAGAAAGGGCTGCACTCAAAGCTTGATGGCAGCTACACTTTGACGCTTGCGAGATATGAGCTGGGAAACATAGTATTATGCGAAGGTAAAATACACAAAAGGATTAACACTGCAGAGCAATATGAGATTTCCAAATCATTTGAAAAAATGCTCAAATTTATGCATCTTGTTGAAATAGAAGGGGTAATTGGAAACATCATAAAAACAGCTAATGAGACTAATTCCTCGTTTTATGATGCCTCGTATATTTATTATTCCAAAATAACTGGAATGCCACTGGTTACTGAAGACACCAAACTTGCAAATAGAATAGGCACATATGTAAAAGTAGTAAATATCGCAGAGATATGATTATATCTCCCAGTCGGTCTCGCTTCGCTGCGTTATCTCTCCAACAAGGTTTGTGGCAAGTAGCTTCTTCGCCTCATCCTTATTGTGGTTTGCAAGCAGGCAGCCAAGCTTTACGTAGGCGGTCTCGGGAAGCATGTCCTCGCAGTGGATTGCACCCGCGGCTGCGACCTCCCTTAGATTCCTGTAGACATTTGAGCTCACCCTTCCAAATAATGTCTGCGAGGTCATCCCAATCACGAGCCCTGAGTTGTTGGCATTCTTTATGTAAGGGATCCAGGACATCTCCTTCATGCTAGGGGCGGTTGGCACATGCCCAAGCCCAGTCCCCTCAAGAATTATTCCCTTGTACCCCTTTCCAACATAGTACTCGATGATTGCGGGATCAGAGTTTGGATAGACCTTGATGAGGGCAACCTTTGGCTCGAACTTCGTATTTGCGACAACCTTCTCCTTTTGCTCCGCCAAGATTTGCTTGTGCTCTGAGATGTACTCTATTGCGCCCTCGGGCCTCACCCTTGCGATTGGAAGGTTGTTTATGGGCCTAAATGCATCCCTTCTTGAGGTGTGCATCTTTCGCACCTTTGTCCCCCTGTTGAAATCGCAGTAGTTGTCAGATGACGAGCCGTGCATTAGTATTCCTACCTCCGCGATGTTGCTCTTTGCGGCAAGCTGAGCCGCACAGATCAGGTTGATGAACGCATCGCTAGATCCCCTATCGCTGCTCCTTTGAGCTCCGGTGTACACCACAGGCGAATTTAGGTTCTCTAACATGAAGCTTAGCGCGGCGGAAGAGTAGTGCATTGTATCGGTTCCATGCGTCACGACAACTCCCCTTGCGCCTCCATTTAGCGCGTTTGCAACGCTCCTTGCGATTTCCTGCCAGCCTTGGTAGTTCATGTCCTCGCTAAGTATGCTAAACGGGTTTGAGATCTCAAGGTTCGCGATCTCCGCAAGCTCGGGCACATCCGCAATTAGCTCCTCGGGCTTTGTGAAGCTGTAGACGCCTCCACTCACATAGTCCACCTTGCTCCCGATCGTGCCGCCAGTGTAGATGAGCCCAATCCTTGGAAGGCTTTTGTTGAAGTTTACCTCCGTCCTTGCGGGCGGAAATATCTTCTTCTCAACGCTGATTTTTGTGAGCTTTGCGCCCTTTCCTATCTTTATGCCTATGTTGTACCCGTTTTGCTGCTTGATAATTAGTATCTTGTCATCCCCGATCTCTGGGCGCGGCATAATCGTTCCAACAAATCGCTCCTTCCCAACTGTAAGCTCGACAGAGTCGCCTATCTTGACATTGCCCGACTTGAAGAGGGACTCTATCTCCTTGCCATACATAAGCGAAGATAGGGGGAGGAAGTTTAAAAGCGTTTCTGACTTTTTTATAGAAAATTTCTATCGGGTTTAAAAGAGGCTCCGCCAAAATGTATAGTGGGTGTATAGGGGCCCTGGCGTGGTCGGATGGATGGCGTACGCTAGCAAACTATCGCAGCTCTACAAGTCGGTCCCGAGCCTATACCATTACGCCTCATACCTAATTTTAGGGGCGGTTTTGGGGCTCAATTTGCTGCAGCTGCAGCTTTTCCTGAAAATCCAAAATTATTTTTACCTGCCCCTATTCGTAGTCGGCCTTTGCCTCCTTTTTTCCCACTTGAAAGGAAATCTGCAAACCTCACAGGCATATTCCAAAATCTGCACTCTTTCCATCCTCAACTGCGCAGTGCTGTTTCTGATTATTGTGGTGCTATGAAAAAAGGCAAACTTTGCAGATACGTGGTAACGGCGATGCCAGACCAGATTGACGCTCCATCGCTGATTTCATCAATGATGGGCTCGCAGTTTATGGTGGTGCATGATTTTAGAAATTTTGAGACCTCGATCATTGTGCATGAAGGCAGCCTCATTGCAAAAATGGGCGAATGCGTACCCGGGCTAGAGTTTATGGGCTCGGATTTACCCAAGCTCTCGCAGCTCAAAGCGTTCATTCTCTTTCCTCCCCCAGACACTCCGGAGATCCTTGCGGACGCATACAGGATAATCGGGAAGGAGGAGGCGATGCTCCTCGTCTCTTTTGTGAGGCCGGAGCTTGGGAGCGTGCTTTTGTTCAAGAAGAGGGTGGAGGAGCTGCTTAGCAGGCGCGAGATGAAGATTACAAGGATGCATGGCAGCAAGTTCACACCTTCGCATTCTGTCCAATCAGACCTCTACTATGGCTCGGATGAGAGAGGCACGCTCCTTGGGCTGCTCAGTGAGCTAAACCTGATAGCAAACACGAACGGCAGCGCCTACAAGGTGGTCCTTATCGTCAATGAAAAGGGGGACAGAATCGAGAAGTACCTTTGCTCAAAAGGACTGATCCTAGAGTCCATAAGCCTTGGATGCAGGCGCCTTGACTCACTTTACTCAAGGATGCGCGAGATAGAGGCTGCGCCCTTTAGCTACCCTTCCGCCGCAAGGTACCTGAGCTTCTCCGAGAAAATAGAGAGAAAGAAGATCGTAAAGACCCAGCAGGCCGAATCTTTGAATGGGGAAATTGAGATGGGAAGGGTTCTGCAAGACGGGGTGGCGATGACCCAATCTTCGATAAGAATCAGTAAGTCCTCCCTCAATCTGGGGACAATACTCACAGGGCTTCCTGGGACCGGAAAGAGCGTTGCGGCAATGTCGATCTTCTCGCAGCTAAACAGGATAAGTGGCGAGAGGACAAGCATCGCGGTGATTGCGCCAACTAGGGAGTGGGGGGATTTTGCGGCAAGAAGCCGCCTCAGCCTAATAAAATTCTACGAATCCAAGGTCCCGATAAATTTTTTCAGCTGTCCGGTCTCAAATTCAAGGGAAAAATTCTACGAGAACCTTGCGATGCTCCTTGCCCACGCCTCAAATGCGGGGCCCTACCAAAACTCGCTTGAGAAATGCCTGCTTGCGGCATTCAGAAAAGTTTACGCAACTGAGCTCTGCCCAGACCCGGCCGAGGTTTACATGCAAATCGAGGAGGCAATAGTGGAGAGGCACGCAAAGCGCAGCAACGCTGGCGTGAAGTACACCAAGCATGGGGAGAACATCAGGGCTGCGCTTGAGAACTTGAGGCTGATGCTCTTTAGGCCCGAATTCGCAGCGACGGAGGGGATAAACCTTGAGGAAATTTTAAAGCAGGGAGTGGTGTTCGACCTCTCGAACGTGGGGAACAATATGAAGCAGTTCTACTATGCGCTGATTTTAAACAGGATCTATTCCTTTGCGGACAGACTAGACGAGCAGGGCAATGACTCCTTGAGGCTCGAGATAGTGCTTGAGGAGGCCCAGGTCGCCCTCTCCCAAAACGAGCTCTCCGCGGTGAATTTGGACCTCAAGCAGAGGATCCAGGACTTTAGGAAGAAGGGAGTTGGGCTTTGCCTAATTACCCACAGCGTGACCGACATCCCGGCAAGCATTAGAAGGCTGTGCCAGACAAAGCTCTATTTCAGGCAGAGCTCCGACATTGCAAGGTATGCGGCGCAGGATCTTGGGCTCGAGACAGAGGAGCAAGACGGCATCGGAAGCCTGAGGTCACTAGGGCAGGGAAGATTTGCAGCACTCTACCTGGAGAATAGGAATGGTGAGAAAATTCCGAGGGGGCCCATTTTTGCGAAGGCGGAAGTGGAGAATGCCAAAGGGGAACATCCCGCAATCCCGCTGAGTTTGGGGAACCTGAATATGGAGAGCGATTGCACGATTTGCCTAAAGGAGTCAGGTGAACCGCTAAAAAATGCAGGCGTTGAGCTTTCATATTTGGGAATGGCGCTTACAAAGGGCACGACGGATGAGAGGGGCGAAATTGTTTTTAGATCATTGATAAAGGACAAGCCTTACTCGCTTGCGGTGCTAGGGGAAAGAAAAAAGGACCTCAGAGCTTGCAGCATCAAAGCATCTGAATCAGTGACGGTGGAGCTTGTAGCTAAGTCGCCCGCGCCAGGGGGAGGGGCAAAGTATAAATAAAAGCCAAGCAAAAGAAGATAGATGATCAGATGGCAGAGCACGACGAGGAGCTAGAGCAGCTAAGATACTTGTACAACGCATACACGCAAGAGTACCAGAGCGTGGTGAGCGAGATGAACAACTACATGATGGTCGCAGCCTCCTTTGACAGGAACATTGAGTCGCTAGAGAAGGTGAAGAGCATCGAGAACACGAGCATGCTAGTCGGACTCGAAGCGGGCACGTTCATTGAGGTCAGCACAAAGCAGGTAGAGAAGGTGATCACGAACGTGGGAGCGGGATATCTTGTGGAGAAGAGCGTAGAGCAGGCAAAGGAGTTTGTCGAAAAGAACTCCGAGAGGGTGCAGACGAACCTGAACCAGCTCATGTCCCAAAAGCAGAGGCTTGAGAAGGAGATAATCGATCTGTCCTACAAAATAAACTCAAGGGACGAGCACGCGCATTTGTGAATTAGATGTTTGAAGGACTAAAGAAGAAATTCTCCGACCTAGTAGGGTCAATAGTCAAGAAGGAGGAAAAGAAGGTTGAGGAGGAGCAGCCGCTTGAGATAGCGCACGAAAAAGAGGCCGAGATTGCAGCACCAAAGCCTGTTGAGAAACGTCTTGAGCCGGTTATCCAAAAGCAGGCCCCGGAACCAGTAATAGTGAAGGAGGAGCTGCCCATTCAAATTAAAGAGCCCGCCAAGGAGATAATAAAGCCGCAAATCACTGAGCAGCAACCAGCCCAGGAAACAATTCCTAAACCGGCAAAAACGGAAAAGCCAGCACAGACCGCACCGGAAAGGAAGACGATCCTCACAGAGAAGCCAAAGTTCTCTGCCGTCTCCAAGATAACCGGATTCATACTGGGAAAAATCACAATAAAGGAGCAGGATGTCGAGGAGCTGCTCGAGAACTTCAAGCTCTCACTTGTCGAGGCTGACGTTAACTATGAGGTCTCGGAGAGGCTGGCTGATTCAATCAAGGCAAAGCTGGTGGGGGCAAGCGTGGAGACAAAGGGAATGAGCGCGCACATAAACCAGGTGGTGAAGGAGTCGCTCTACGAGCTGCTTGACAAGGGCTCAGGCAAGGATATGATAGAACTAGCCCTTGAGAAGAAGGCGGCGGGCCAAATCCCTTTCAAGGTATTGTTCATTGGGCCAAACGGGGTGGGCAAGACGACCACAATGGCGAAGATAGCAAGCCTTGTGCTTGCGAGCAACATGACATGCGTTCTCTCCGCAAGCGATACCTTCAGGGCGGCAGCGATTGAGCAGACAGTATACCATGCGGAAAAGCTTGGGATAAAAGCGATAAAGGGAACCTATGGGGCTGATCCTGCAAGCGTTGCGTTTGACGCGATAGAGTATGCAAAGGCCCACAGGATTGATGTAGTACTAATTGACAGCGCAGGAAGGCAGGACACAAACCAGAGCCTGATGGACGAGATGAGGAAGATGGTGAGGGTGACAACTCCCGACATGAAGGTCTTTGTTGGTGAGAGCACAACTGGAAGCGCGATAATGGACCAGGTGAGGGAGTTCAACAATGCGATAAAGCTTGACGGAATAATACTAACAAAGCTTGACTGCGACGCAAAGGGCGGAAACACCCTCTCAATACTTGGCTCTTCCCCTGTGCCAATAATCTATTTTGGGCTTGGCGAAAAGTACAGCGACATAATGAGGTACAGCCCAGATTTCATAATAGGAAACATAGTTCCATCTCCAAGCTAGATTTATAGAGGGTAAGAATGTAGCCAAAGGAACTTATGGGGGAATCTTAATTAGGTCCTCCGCCTCCATAAAACCCGCCACCGTATCCGGGAATTTCGCAATAAGCATTGGATAATGCAACAGGATAGCTATTTGTTGCGATCCATGCTCCTGCCCCTGAGCTTGAGATTGGAGCGTAATAAACAGCTCTGTTTTGGGCAAGAACCTGATTGCCTACGCAATACAAGTAGCCATTGTAGATTGCACAACCTGCCTGATAAAGAGCGCCAGGGAAGCTGGTAGTGCTACTCCAGGTACCTATGCCAGAACTTGATACAGATGCATAATAAACCTCATTCCCTACCGGCCCCAGTGCAGAACCAACGCAGTAAATGTAGCCGCCGGAAATAGAACAGCCTGACTCAAAAAGATTAATGGGATAGTTAGTTGTGGCTGTCCAGGTTCCTATCCCGCTGCTTGACACGGTAGCGTAATAGGCTTGGTTGCCAGCGCCTGATGGTGATCCAACGCAGTAGATGTAGCCATTGTAAATTGAGCATCCTGCCTGGTACAGGTTTATTGGGTAGCTTGTAGTTGCGCCCCATGCACCGATCCCAGAACTTGAAACGGAGGCGTAGTAAGCGTAGTTGTAGGTGGACGCACCGGTACCGATACAGTAGATGTAGCCATTGTAAATTGAGCAGCCGGCATTGTAAAGATTAACGGGATAATTTGTCGTGGCTGCCCATGTGCCTATGCCACCACTAGACACCGCAGCGTAGTAGGCATGATTGGAAGAGCCGCCATTGGCATTTCCAACGCAGTATATGTAGCCTCTGTAGATGGAGCAGCCCGCCCCGGAGAGCTGTTCTGGAAAGCTGTTTACGCTCGTCCAGCTTCCCACTCCAGGGTTCTGCAGAATCGCAGAATAAACCTGATTGTAGGGGTTTGTTTGCCCGTTGCCCACGCAGTAGATATATTGATTGATTACCCCATTTCCTCCGGTCCCGCCAAGCACTGATGCGGAGCTTCCTAGCGTGGAGACCTTTGAGGTGACGACCGCAATTCTATCAACAATCCCCGTTTGCGTCTGAGTGTTGTATGTGACCCAAATATAACCCTTGAATCCGGTTCCAATCGAGTTTGAACTTAAGGAGCATGCAAAAGTAAGGACTGAGGTCTGGCCCGATGTGAGGACCGCATTTGCTGATTGGGTGGAAGTGGGGGATGTGACGTTTGTTGTGCATGCGGTATTAGTAATGGTTATCGTCCCAAGGCCTATCTCCCCGAACTTCACTGCGAGCGAGCCTGTTGAATTTAATGTTGGCGTTTGGCAGAGGAATCCAGAAGTTGCAAGGCACGAAGAGGAGAGTCCTAGACCGTTGCCATTGAAAACACCAAGCTGGTAGAGCGCACTGAGCACGACTGCAATGATCAGTATCGCCCATCCGTAGGTCATCAGGTACTCCATTGCTGACTGCAGTTTTACTTTAGCTCCCACAACTAGAGTTCAAAGAAAGAAAATAAAAGTCTATGTGAGATTTACGGATAAAAAGAAAATATTTAATGCAAATTGAAATCCTTCCCGAGCCTGCTGAAGTTTATGCTTCTTGAAGAGATGTAGTCCTTGCTGAAGACAAATACCTCGATCTGTGTTGATTGGCCGATAAGCTGAAGAGGATAATTGAGCGTGTAGTTCGAAAGTGAGTGAGCTGCGGACTTGTTTAGGTTCTGCGAGAGGAAGTATTGCTCGCCATACGGACTCCTACTAACAATATAGAAGGAGAGATTTTGCTGGGAGTCAAATGAGTTGTTCACTGACGCCTTGAGCCCAATGAGCCCGAATTGCGTGCCTGCACTGTAGTAGCTGCTGCTTTGCACACTGATTATAGGGAAGACATTTTGTATCTTAAGTGAGTGGGAGTTGAGATACAACCCATGTGCCACTACTGCAACTACTAGCCCAATAAACACAAAAGCGCCCAGTGCGCCAATCATGTAAGACCTGTCCTTTAGCATATCCCTGTGCTTGTGGCGGTCGCTCCAGTAGTAGATTGCAAGAAGTATCGGTATGAAAGGCAGCCCGTATATTGTGATGTTTCTCCATGAAAAAAAGAAGATTGCAATCGGAACTATCGCAATCAGAGGTTTGAGGGTATTTGTGTAAAAGTAAAAGAGTGCAAGCATCACAAGGAAGAAAAGAATGGAGATGAACGCAGAGTACCAGTAGGGGAGCGAGTAAAATGCGACTATGAACTGCATTATGTTCGTCCCGTAGAATGGAAGCTTTGTGAGCCCGAAGAGCCCGAAGATGTTCTTTATCGCGACAGGGTCCAATAGGACAAAGTAGGCGTTGATCAAAGCAAATACGCCAAGTGCAGTCGCAGCGCTCCTTGCGACGAACTTCATCCCCTTCTCCTTGTAGATCAATACAAGCAGGAATGGAATCGCAAACCAGGTGAGCTGAATCGTGCTTGCGCCAAGCCCCATGAAGACTCCGAATAGCACAGGGCGGGCGCGATAGAGATAGGCAAGAAGGATGAAGACAGGGACCGCAAGGTACTGCGATGCGACGCCGACAAGGGCATAGCTTGCGATCAGCCAGACTGCAATGGGAATCAGAAGATGCCTATTCAGGTTCGAGTTTCTATACAGCACAAGCGCCGCAAAGATCGCAAAGAAGATTGTGAGGTATGTGAAGCTCAGGAAGTTTGTGATCCCAAGAAGCGGTAGGATTATGAAAGGCAGGAAGCTCATTGCAGGATAGTCGTAGGCGAACTCGTATGTCCCGTCAAGCTGAACTGTGGGCTGGATGTTATGGAGCGCGACTATTGGCTGCATGCTTGTCGTGTAGGGGTTTTGCCCATGGACAAATAGGTACGCCGCATAGTAGTTGAATGCGACCTCATCGACCCCGTTCCACTGGACGGTGTTTATTATGTACATCACCGCATAAGCTGCGAATGCGATTGCAAGGGCGCCCAAGATTGCATATGCATACCACCCGTATTCCTTCTTGAGCTGAATTGCCTTGCCAAGGTAATGAATCCCAAGGATGGAGATTGCAGTGGAGATTGCGACCAAGAAAGCATCAAAACCTATCGGGCCTAGCGCATTTGGTGGAATAAGGTCAAAGAGGTACTCGTAGAGTGCCAAGATCGCAAGTAGTGCAAAGAGCGCGAGGAGTATTTTCCTGTCGTGCACCCTGTCCGGATAGATGTGGGGGAAAAGGAAGAAGGCCATTGCAAGGAGAGCAAGAGCAAACAGCCCGAGCATCGCCGGAATGGAGAAGTACTGCTGGCCCGTGAACATTATGTAAGAAAGCGAAAGCGAGAGAATCCCAAAAATGAGGTAGTGCTGCTTTTCGATCATAAGTGGGAAGCTCAGTCTAAATATAAAAATACGATTATTAAACCGAGCGATTAATTGGGCCCGCCGCCACCTGTGTATCCCCCACCAGAACCCGGTATCTCGCAGTAGCTTTGGTAAAGATTTACGGGATAGCTGGTGGTAGTGCTCCACGTACCTATTCCGTTGCTTGATATTGGGGCATAGTAAGCCAGATTTTCTGGCGCCTGGTTGCTGGCGCCGACGCAGTAGATATATCCAGAATATATTGAGCAGCCTGCAAAGTACATTGCTATCGGATAGCTTGTGGTTGAAGTCCATGCACCAACCCCGGAAGAAGATACCGGGGCATAATAGGTATAGGTGTATGGAGATTGCTGAGTTCCTACGCAATAAATGTACCCATTGGAAATTGAGCAGCTAGCACCAGTCCCGTAAACGGGATAACTTGTTGTTGCGGTCCATGCACCAAACGTTCCTCCCGATACTGAGGCATAGTAAACCTGGTTACTCGCGCCACTATTTGCCCCTACACAATAGATGTATCCATTGTATATCGAGCAACCCGCAAAGTCCACAGCTAAGGGGTAATTTGCACTAGCAGTCCAGACCCCAATCCCCGAGCTGGAGACTGGCGCCGAATAGACTTGATTATTTGAGGCGCCGCTGCCGGTTCCGACGCAGTAAATATAGCCCTGGTATGTTGAACAACCTGCAAAATACATCGCCATTGGGTAGCTTGTTGTGGAGCTCCATGTCCCCACCCCATTCCTTATAGGGGCATAATAGGTTTGTGTGTTGGGGGCAGCGTTTGCCGTCCCAACGCAATATATGTATCCGTTGTATATCGAGCATCCGGCTCCGTTCATCTGAACCGGATAGGTATTTGAGCTGATCCAAGCCCCAATCCCTGAACTTGATAGCGGAGCATAGTATACGTGATTGAATGGGGAACTTGAGCTACCGATGCAGTAGATATATTGTGCTAGAACCCCGTTTCCTGAAGAGCCGCCCAGAATTGCTGCAGAGCCGCCCAAAGTTGAGACTTTTGAAGTTACCACTGCAATCCTGTCTACAAT
Organism: Microcaldota archaeon; assembly: GCA_028867145.1. Lineage (GTDB taxonomy): Archaea > Micrarchaeota > Micrarchaeia > Micrarchaeales > CABMGC01 > JAGWGI01. The sequence goes on from JAGWGX010000016.1 coordinate 11,114, forward strand.
CCCTGACTGGGTATTCGTATTGTAGGTAACCCAGATATAGCCCTTGAATGGGGATCCAATGGAGTTTGAGGATAATGGGCAGCTAAATGTTAGGACGGAGGTCTGACCGGATGTAAGCACAGCGTTGGCAGTTTGCGTTGAAGAGGGAGCAGTTACATTGGTGGTACAAGCAGTGTTTGTAATTGTTATTGTGCCAAGGCCTATCTCCCCGAACTTCACTGCGAGCGAGCCTGTTGAATTTAATGTTGGCGTTTGGCAGAGGAATCCTGCGGAAGCAAGGCAGGCTGATGACGTGCCAAGCGGATTGCTGTTGAATAGGCCAAGTTGGTAAAGTGCGCCCAGCACGACTGCAATGATCAGTATAG
>JAGWGX010000017.1 GCA_028867145.1 Microcaldota archaeon
TAACCGCTAGAATCGAGTCCTTCTTTTCGGAGAAACAGGGGGTCTCGATCCTCACCAAGCAGATCTTCGACCAGGTGATGAAGGCGCAGGTTGAAGAGAAGCTTCCGGAGGTGATTGAGATCTCAAGGTCAAGCGACTTCAAGCCGCTTGCAAAGGAGTTTGACAAGAAATTCACCGTTAGGCAGAGCAGGCTTGAGAAAACAGGGGGAACAGCGGCCGACTTTGCTGACTATTTCAGGGACAGGTTCCAAAAGCTGCGCGAGTTCATAATGATGCACAGGTCCATGATGTCAGGAATGCTTCGCAGCGTTGATGCGATCAAGATGTACGCTGAAGGAAAGGAGGTTGGTGTGATAGGGATGGTGTATGACAAGATCATCACAAAGAATGGGAATATCCTAATCACGCTTGAGGACGAGGAGGGAACCGCGAAGATTCTGTTTGTAAAGTCCGCAAACCCGCAGCAAAACGCGGTTTTTGAAAACGCAAAGAAGCTTGTTAGCGAAGATGTGATTGCAATAAAGGGAAAGATCTACAACAAGCTGGTGATTGCAAACCAGATGATCTGGCCCGACATCCCGATCCATACAAGGAAGCCCACCGAGAGCGACATCGCGGTCGCGATGATGTCGGATGTGCACGTGGGGAGCAAGCTCTTCATGGAAAAGGAGTTCAGCTCGATGCTCAAGTGGCTCAACGGCAACATAGACTCAAAGAAGGAGCTTGCGGGAAAGATAAAATACATCATAATCAACGGAGACGTTGCTGACGGAATAGGGGTCTATCCTAACCAAGACAGAGACCTTGCAATCCTGGACATCTACAAGCAGTACTCGATCTTCTTTGATTTCCTCTACTCCATACCGGAATACATCGAGGTCTTTGTTACCCCCGGGAACCACGATGCGGTGCAGCTTGCGGAGCCCCAGCCTCCCCTTTCAAAGGACCTGATGGGCGACTTTGCGATGGACAATGTGCATATCATTTCAAACCCTTCGCACATAAACATTGAGGGGCTCAAGGTGCTTGCATACCACGGCACCTCCCTTGACTCCGTGATACAGAACATCCCTGATTGCAGCTACGCAAAGCCAGAGGTTGCAATGGCTGAGATACTAAAGAGGCGTCACCTCTCCCCAATATACGGAAGAAACGTGATTGTTCCTTCAAAGACCGACTCGCTTGTGATCGATGAGGTCCCAGACATCCTTCATATGGGACACGTGCACAAGAACGGGGTTAGCGACTACCACGGGACACTGATAGTAAACAGCGGAACCTGGCAGGCAAGAACCGCATTTCAGGTAAAGCAGGGACACGTGCCTTCGCCGGGAGTTATGCCAGTCTATGAATCGAAGAGCATGATGCTCTCAAACGTTGACTTCAACCATCTAGAGTGATTAATATGGACACAAAAGAATACTTTGCCTCCCTTTCAAAGGGTTACGAGATTGCCCAGAACAGAGCGCAGCTTGCAAGAAGCAAGGGATTTGACCCTGAGACGTTTGTTGAGATAAAGATTGCGCCGGACATTGCAAGTAGGGTTGAGGGAATCATCGGGATTCCCGGAATCGCGGAGATAATCAAGAGCAAGGAGAGGCACCAATCAAAGTCGGAGCTCGCATTCGAGGTGGTTAAGGAGATCTGCACGAATGAAAAGTTCGGCAACTACGAAACGGTGAAGAGGCTTGAGCTTGCGGTGAGGGTGGGGCTTGCGCTCCAGACGGACGGAGTTCTCGTGGCCCCTACCGAAGGAGTATACGGGATAACGCAGTACAAGAATCCTGATGGAACGGAGTACCTTGCAATGGTGTTCACGGGACCAATTAGAAGCGCGGGAGGAACCTCAGTCGCGCTCTCGGTTGCGTTTGCGGACTATGCAAGGAGGATCTTCAACCTTGGCGCTTACCAGCCCACACAGGAGGAGATTGAGAGGTACGTTGAGGAGGTTGAGATTTACAATGCAAGAGCGGTGAGGCTACAGTACAAGCCAAGTGATGATGACCTTAGGGCGATAGTGAAGAGCTGCCCGATTTGCGTTGACAGCCTGCCGACCGAGGAGATTGAGGTTAGCGTGCACAGGGACATGAAGAAGATCGGGCTTGATGGAAAGGAGGTGCGAGTCTCAAACAGGGTCAGGGGAGGAATACCGCTTGTGCTGTGCGAGGGAATCGCGCAGAAGGCAAAGAAGGTGCTAAAGGAGATAAAGAACGTGGGGCTTGACTGGAGCTGGCTAAACAATGTGATCAAGGTTGAGAAGACGGACAAGTCGCAAAAGGTGGAGCAAAAGGACGGGGCAAGATCCTTCCTAGACGAGCTTGTGGCGGGACGTCCTATTCTTTCATATCCAGGCGCAATCGGCGGATTTAGGCTCAGGTACGGAAGGACAAGATTCACAGGGATTGCGGCGATGGGAGTGAGCCCTGCGACGATGATACTCACAATGGGATTCATGGCAACGGGGACGCAGCTCAAGATGGAAAGCCCAAGGAAGGGATGCGTAGTTACGCCGGTGGATTCGATTGAGGGGCCGTTCATCAGACTAAAATCTGGAGAATCAATGAGGGTAAATGACGCAGAGACGGCAAACAGGGTGAAGGACCAGCTTGACGAGATCCTTTCGGTTGGGGACATACTCATAACCTTCGGGGACTTCAGGAACGCGAATGCGATGCTGATGCCAAGCAGCTATGTTGAGGAGTTCTGGGAGGCACAGCTTCTAGACAAGGATAAGGGAGCAAGTTTTGATCAGGCAAAAATGGATTTCAAAACGGCTTACACAATCTCACTCAAGCATGACATACCGATACATCCAAAGTTCCTCCTTGAGTTCCAGGCGCTAAACTCTAATGAGCTTCTTGGAATTGCAAAGGAAGTTGTGAGCAATGGGGTTGTTACAAATTCGGATGGAACGCTGTTTGGGGTGGAAAAACTTTCACTTGAAAACAAGGCAGCGACAAAAGGAGGGCTTGAGGTGCTCACGGTTCCACACACACTGGAAAATGAGAGAATAATTATTTCACGAGACAATGCACAGAGCCTACTTGCCTCCCTTGGCTTCGCATCAGGTGCGGAGGGAGCTTTGGATATTAGTGAAAGGGCACTTGAGAAATACAAGGGACTTGAGGAGAAGGAGAGTATAGAGTTGATCGGGGCTGTTGCTCCATTTAGAGTGATGAAGAGGTCAACCTTCATCGCCGCAAGGATTGGAAGGCCTGAGAAGGCAAAAGAGAGGATGATGAAGCCTGCGCCAAATGCGCTCTTCCCAATCGGGGACTTTGGGGGCAAGGAGAGAAACATCACAAAGGCTTACCTAAACGATCCGAACAAGTTTGGGAACAGGAAATTTGTTGCGAACATCGCAAGATACACCTGCCCTAACTGCAAGAGGATGATTGAGACGCCAAAGTGCTATGACTGCGATGTGAACGCAGTGGTGCTGCGCGTGTGCGACAAAGACAATACAATAACAAAAGACAAGATGTGCCCTATTTGCGGCACTGAGACAAGGGCGTGCGAGGAGAGGGAGATAGATGTCGCAAAGCTGATCTCGAGTGCCACAAAGAAACTCAGGATTTCAAAGATGCCAGACACCGTCAAGGGGGTGAAGGGACTCATGAGCAAGGACAAGAAGGTCGAGGCAATCGAGAAGGGAATCCTCAGGAGCCTAAATGGGCTGTGGGTCTTCAAGGACGGAACAATAAGGTTTGATGCGACCGATGTGCCGATAACCCACTTCTATCCAAAGGAGATGAATGTGAGCGTTGAGAAGCTTCGTGAACTTGGCTATGACAAAGATTACTACGGAAACGAGCTAAGGGACGAGAACCAGCTAGTTGAGATGAAGCACCAAGACGTGATACTTAGCAAGAACGGCGGCGCCTACATGCTCAAGACTACCCATTTCATAGACGACCTGCTTACAAAATTCTATGGGGTCGACGCATTCTACAACGCCTTCACCGCAAACGACCTGATAGGGCACATGGTGATTTCCCTTTCGCCGCACACCTCATGCGGAGTGCTGGGGAGGGTGATTGGATTCACCGATGCAAACGTTGGATTTGCTCACCCCTACACCATTTGCGCAAGGAGAAGGAACTGCGATGGGGACGAGGATACAACGATGCTGCTTCTTGACGGGCTGATAAACTTCTCAAGGAGCTACCTACCGACAAACATCGGAGCGACCATGGATGCGCCTATAATTCTCTCACCTAACGTCTTCCCAGAGGAGGTCGATGAGGAGGTGCATGTAATGGAAGTCGGAACAGAATTCTCGCTTGACTTCTTCAACAAGACGCTTGCAAGGGCATCGCCATCTGAGGCGATTGTTGAGACGATAAAGGAGAGACTCCAAAAAGGCGAGGAGCGTTTCATGAACCTAAGATTTACCCACCTCTCTTCACAAAATACAATTGCAGTCTCGCCAAAGAGGAGCCTTTACGCAATCCTTAACAACATGCAAAGCAAGATTGACGCGGAATTCAAGCTGATGAACATGATTCGCGCGGTCGACAAGCGGGACGCCGCAAAGAGGCTGATAATTAGCCACTTCATTCCCGACCTAATCGGAAACCTTCACACCTTCTCAAGGCAGGGCTTTAGGTGCGTTGTGTGTAATGCGAAGTATAGGAGGATGCCGCTGCAGGGAGTGTGCACAAAGTGCAAGGGGAAGCTGCTCCTCACTGTATCAAAGGGAGGAATAGAGAAGTACCTTGAGATTGCGACGAACCTTGGAGACACCTACAGCCTTGAGCCATACATTAGGCAGAGGATAAAGCTGATTAGGGAGGAGATAAACAACCTGTTTGGAGAGGAAGTGGTGCTTGACACCAAGCAGTTCAACCTCAGCAAGTTCATGTGATTAGAGCAGCTTGCTCTCCTTTCTTATTGCCTCTTCTAATATGTCCATCCCCTTCTCGAGATTTTGCTGCGAGATCGTGATTGGGGGGATTATCCTGATTGTTGAGATTCCTGCGGGCAGCAGGAGCAGCCCATTCATGAAGCACTCCTCGATTATCTTTCCCCTCTCAGCTATTGCGGGCTCCTTTGTCCTAATATCTTTTACAAGTTCGACTCCAATCATGAGACCAATTCCTCTAACATCACCGATGATTGCGTACTGCTCTTTCATCTCCTCAAGTCGCTTCATCACATATGCAGACTTTGACTTGACGCCATCCTCAAGAGCCTTCTGATTTTTCTTTACGTAATCAAGCGAAGCGTTTGCTGCGGCGATTGAAACAAGATTTCCTCCGAATGTGTTTGCATGGGCACCTACAGGTATGTCGCCAAGGGAATGCCTTGTTATTGTTGCGCCAATCGGAAGCCCTCCTCCCAGCGCCTTTGCCATCGTGTAAATGTCTGCTTCGACACCGAAGTTGTCAAGCGCAAGGAACTTTCCGGTCCTCATGTATCCCGCCTGAATCTCATCTGAGACAAGGAGTATTCCATGCTCATCGCAAAGTTCTCGAAGCTGCCTGAAGAAATTCTTTGGAGGAACAATGTATCCTCCCTCTCCCTGTACTGGCTCAATGAATATTGCGGCTATCTCCTTTGCCGGAACCTCCTTTGCAAAGATGTTTTTCTTGATGTAATCAATGCAGGCAGTTGCGCAGTCATGGTTCTTGTCGTGGTTTAGCTCGCATCTGTAGGGATTTGGAAAGTGCGCGTGCACGACTCCCCCAAACGGTCCAAAGTGCTCCTTTTGTATTGCCTTGGAGGCGGTTAGGCCAAGGGATCCCATTGTCCTTCCATGGAATGCGTTGTAGAATGCAAGGACATACGGGCGCTTTGTGAAGAGCTTTGCGAACTTTATCGCAGCCTCGTTTGCCTCGGTGCCTGAATTTGAGTAGAAGACCCGTCCAAAGCCCTTAGGAAACATTGTGAGAAGCTTCTCCGTGAATTCTACAGGCTCCTTGGCATAGAAATCGGTAAACGCAGGGTGCATAAGCCGATCAACCTGCTTTTTTATGGAGTCCCTTATCTGCTTGTTCCCATTTACGCCAAGAGTGTAAACGCCAATGAAGCTTGAGAAGTCAATGAACGTATTTCCTGCGATGTCGTAGGCAAAATCTCCGTCTCCATGAGATGCAACGAAGCGGTAGTGCTCCCTTGTCGTTTTTATCATGACCTTCGAGTCTTTGGTGAGGAGGGAGTTTATCTTCTGGTTGATTTTGGTTTTCATGCAAAGACTGATTGTAGTGATGAATTAAGCTTCTTATTGTTTTGCCTAAAGCGAGATAGATAAGATTTTATTCTAATCGTGCGTTAGCTATAGCATGCAAAGCCAAAGGAAAGCACAGTCAGCGATGGAGTATTTGATGACTTATGGGTGGGCCATTCTAATTATCGCAGTTGTGCTTGGGGCACTCTACCAGCTTGGGGTATTCAACCCCTCAACCTTCCAGGGAAAGGCGCAGCCTGGAAACTGCCAAGTGCTAAGGCCAAACGGACCCAACACGACGCAGCTCATAACGCTCCAGGGTGTTTGTAGCTCACAACTGCCGCAATTTGTGGCAGTATTCCCAGGCAGCCTTGCTAGCTACGTGGGGAGCATACCAGACAAGGGCTTTCCTATGGGAACAAACTCTGTGAGCATATTCGCATGGGTGAAGACAAGCTCAACTGTTGGATTTGTAGTCCAATATGGTCCGAATTCGATCACAACTTCACAAAACTGGCTTATGGAAACATACAGCACTTTCTGTGTCAGCAATGCGGGCAATGATGCATGTACAACCAAAGCGATAAATGACGGCTCATGGCACCATGTGGGATTAACCTACACTAGCGGGAATTCTGTGACCGCGTATGTTGATGGAGTAGGATACCCACTTACATTTTCTGCGACGCCTTCGGTAGTGACTGCTGGAAGCACATCAATGTACATAGGATACGGATGCTGCGGGTCGGGATTCAATGGCCAAATATCAAATGTGCAACTTTACAATAGCTCACTCTCCGCAAACGGGGTAACAGCACTCTACAATGAGGGCATTGGAGGCGCTCCAATAAGGCTGCAGAATCTGATTGGTTGGTGGCCACTTAATTCAAATCCAAATGATTACAGCGGAGATCTTCTGAACGGAGTTGCAAATGGTATTTCTTATTCTGGTAACTGGAAGAAGTAGTTATTAGAACGCGGCAATTACCAACGCTCCGATAACCGCCACCATCATCCCCAGCCCCTGCAACTTTGTTAGCCGCTCTTTGTATACAAAATACGCAAGCAAAGTGACCGAGAGAGGCAGACCAGCAACAAATATGCTTCCAAGCGAGAGGACACCGTACTGAATAACGAAACCAAATGTGGCGTTGCCCAAACCGTCAAGCAGACCTGCCGCGATTGCAACTGCCAAAAGCGGAAGGACAAGGTTACTCTTTATTTGCGGAATCTTGTCATTCCTTAGGTAAATTGCGAAGAGGAGCGTGGTAATTACAAAACCGACAAATCTTGAGATGAGAAGGACGGCGCCCACCTGCTGCGAAGACAAGATTGCGTACGAGGCAATTATCCAGTATCCTGCCCATGAGATGTTTGCGACAAGCGCCGGGATTAGCTTTCTGTTAAGCTCGAACTTGTTATTTGTTATGATTAAAATCACTCCCACGAAGATGATGATTCCACCAAGCGTCTGGTGGAAGGTTATGGATTCCTTTAGGACAACTATGCTAAACACCAGAAGCAGAGCAGGTTGAATCAGGCCGACTCCGGTTGTGTTTGAGATCTGCTCTGTCTCAAGGGACTTGTAGTAGAGCACATATCCGACAGCAAATAAGATACCGGATGCAAGCGAGAGGAAAATCTCAAACGCGCTAAGATTGAAATTGGAAATTGAAAAGAAAACAAGAAGTGGCAAAAGCCCAAAGAAAAGAACGAGCACTGATCCCCTAAGGGTTCCTGCCAGGGTTGCGACGCGACGCTCAAGTGTAAGAGAAATTGAGAATGCGACAAAGGTTACAATTATCGCAAGGAGCCCAGGGGAGACCATCTGCTCACAGGGCTACTTACTTCTTTGCCCGGCTCGCCTTCTCTGCCTTTGGCCTTTCTATCTCAAGAGCCCTATAGAGCTGCTCCTCGTTTTTCGGATCGATTCGCTCGTTTAGGAACTCGAGGTGGTTGATGTTGCACTTTCTGTCCTTTGGCCTAACGCTTGTGACCACGTGAACGTGAGTTGTGTCGACTACCTTTGTTATGACTGCCTTTGCCCCTGCGTCCCTTCCGAACTTCTTTATGCAAACCCTTCCTACTTCTACTAGTGCCATGCTATCACTCTAATTATACAATTTACTATGATTCTCAAGCTATTTAACGTTATTGCGAAGCCTATATGCCTCGATAATCTTTGCCGCGACCTGCTCGGCAAATATCTCGTTTGTGTCAACTATTAGGTCAAATGGGGACATGTCTGCCCCGAAATCTATCTTGTAGAGCTTCCTGTAAAGGCTGGTGTTCTCATCGTCCCTTATCTTTGTGGCGGCCTTGCTCTCGTCCATCGCAGATGAGTCCCTCAAGGACATCCTGCCCGCGCGATTGTCCTGCGTAGCGCCAAGCCAGACCTTGAATCCCTCCTTTGAGAGCCATGGTGCGGTGTAGCTTGTAACCACAAAGTTGCCCTCCTTGATCTTCTGGACTATCCTCCTGTCCGCCTCCTTGTCAAAGTCGGGATTGCCGTCCCTCTCCCTTAGGAACTTTATCCCATCCGGCGTGTCCCACCAGTCATCACCAGTTATCTTGTAACCGCGGTCCCGTGCCATTTCCTTTAGGATGTCGCCGCCGCCTATAACCGCAAAGCCCAGCTTGCTCGCTATTATCTTTGCTACAGTGGTCTTGCCAGAGGCTGGCATTCCACACAAAATTATAGATTCCATTCTTGCGCACCTAAGTTTAGTGCGCGATCATCTGGAGCACGTACTGCTTTTGCTTTATCTGGATAGAGTTGAGCTTCATCTCCCCGTTCTCAATCCTTGAGGCGAGCTTGATAACCTCTGCATTGCACGATGCACACAAGACTCCACCGAACTTCCTTGAGTTGGTCTTGGATGTCCTTCCCTTTGCGTTCTTTGCAATAGAAATTCCGTTGAGCTCTGCCGCGCAGATTGCGCAGTGTGGCAGAGAGTTCTTTCTCCTCTCGTAGTGAACCACGTTCTTCTTTGATGGAGTCACCCTTGAGAGTCTCCTGTAGCTTCTAGATCGATACATTGGTCTTGGCAATTTGAACACCTGCTAAATATCATGTTTGTCTCTTCATCTATAAAAAGTTATTGCTGCACTGCCGTATTCTCCGCTGGTTTCTCCTTCTTCATCTTCCTCTTGTCCAGGGTCATCATGCCCATCGAGAGGGAGAAGCCAACCAGGAACGTGGTGGCTATGAACAGCGTCTTGTAGCTCAGGCTAAACATCGTGAATGCCAGCCCCTCCGCAACTGAGGAGAATGCCAGGGGAAGCGCCCAGTAGTAAA
>JAGWGX010000018.1 GCA_028867145.1 Microcaldota archaeon
TTGTATTCATAGGACACGTAGACCACGGAAAGTCGACGACAGTAGGCAGATTGCTTTACGAGACAAAGTCGGTAAGCGAGCAGGACCTAAAGAAGCTCAAGGAGGAGGCAGCTAAGTTCAACAAGCCAACCTTCGAGTTCGCTTTCGTCATGGACTCCCTCAAGGAGGAAAGGGAAAGAGGTATCACAATAGACGTGAACCACAAGGAGTTCAAGACGCAGAACTACTACTTCACAATCATTGACGCCCCAGGGCACAAGGACTTTGTCAAGAACATGATCACAGGAGCATCGCAGGCTGATGCTGCAGTGCTCGTTCTCTCAGCAAAGGACGGAGTTCAGGCTCAGACAAGAGAGCACGCGTTCCTCGCGAAGGTGCTAGGAATACAGCAGCTCATCGTCGGAATAAACAAGATCGATGCAATCGAGTACGACAGAGTGAAGTACGAGGACATGAAGTCCCAGATCTCAACTCTGCTCAAGACGATTGGATTTGACGTCGCAAAGGTTATGTTCGTTCCATATTCAGCGCTTCAGGGAGACAACGTCGCGGTTAAGTCGCCAAAGATGGAATGGTACACAGGACCAACGCTGCTTGAGGCACTTGACAAGCTAACGCTTCCAGCAAAGCCAACAGACAAGGCGCTAAGGCTTCCACTTCAGGATGTCTACACGATTTCAGGTTTCGGAACAGTTCCAGTAGGAAGAGTCGAGACGGGAATTATGAAGCCAGGGGATATGGTCGTGATAATGCCTCCAAACATAAAGACGGAGGTAAAGAGCATTGAGATGCACCACCAGCAGCTAACAAGCGCCGGACCTGGAGACAATGTAGGTTTCAATGTTAAGGGAATTGACAAGGGAGTAATCAAGAGAGGAGACGTTGTCGGGCCATCAAACAACCCACCAACGGTAGCCGAGGAGTTCACGGCGCAAATCGTAGTGATCAACCACCCTACAGCAATCGCCCCTGGATACACACCGGTTTTCCACATCCACACTGCGCAGCTTGCTGCAACGATAACAGAGATTATCGAGCAGAAGGATCCAAAGACAGGAGCAACGCTCAAGAAGAACCCAGAGTTCATCAAGAACGGAGACGTAGCAATCGTGAAGATCAAGCCTTCAAAGCCAATCGTGGTCGAGAAGTACACTGACTTCCCGCAGCTCGGAAGGTTCGCGATCAGGGACATGGGTCAGACAGTCGCAGCAGGAGTCATTCTTGAAGTAGTCAAGAAGCAGATGTAAGGTGTTTGAATACCAGTCGCAAGAATCAAGATAATCAGCAGGAGCGCAAAGGACGTCGGGACGATCGCAAGGATGATAATCGAGATCGCAAAGAGCGCAGGGGTCAAGAACAAGGGCCCAATCCCGATGCCGACAAGAAGGCTCAAGATTGCGACAAGGAAGACGCCAGCTGCCGACGGCTCCCACACTTTTGACCACTGGGAGATGCGAATCCACAAATGGATGGTGGAGATAGACGGATCGGAGCAGGCGCTAAGGCAGGTGATGAGAATCCCTGTCCCGGACTCGGTGCAAATCGAGATGAGCCTGAACTAATCCCATTTCTTTTTCTTTATTTTCAGTTTTTACTTTAGAGCATAGCTTTGCCTTGCTCCTTTTTCTAAAATTTATCTTTGTTGAATTAATAAAAGAGAAAATAGGAGACAAGTTTTATAAAAGATTAAAACCCATCAGAACCATGCAGATAAGGAAGGAGAGAAAGGACGGCGAGAGAAGGGAGAACGTGAGTTTGAAGATTGCAGGTGCAATTTCGGCGATTTTCGGTGCATCAAGCTTGGCGCCAGGTGGCGCAGAAAATAGCCTTCCTGTAGAAGCTGCAGGGGTATTTTTCCTTGCTGCGGGAGTCACATTGTATTCCTCGCAGCTTCTTTTCGGCAAACTGCTTAGGAAGTAGACCAAACGCGAGAGTACAAACCGGCCATTCATCATTGAATGCGTACTTTCTTGCTCAATGCTGTTTTCAGTATCCCGCATTCTTTATCGCCAGTTTTTTCAGCAGCCCATTCAAGCAGGGGAATAGTCGCGCGGTACAATCCAAACCCCTCTTTTGTAAGCGTGTACTCAACTCTGGGGGGTATATCATTAAATGCCCTTCTTTTAACAAGGCCCAGCTTTTCCAAGTCTTTCAGGGTATCCGCAAGGCTTTTGGGGGTTATGCCGTTTAGCTTCTTCATTATCTCACCGTATCTCAGCCTATCTGCATTTCCTATCACAAGTATTACCAAAATGATCCATTTCTTGCTTGTGATGCCGACAGTCTTTATCACGGGGCATGTGCCTGAATTAAAATTTTTTGATGTTGCCACTATAGCAGTATAAACTAGGTAGTATTTATACTTTATTTTGTATAGTTAGTCCTGTAAGTAAATGAAGAGGACAACGAAAAAACCAGTGTCAGCGAAAAAGGCCAAGATTGCAATTGAATCGTGCGCGTGCAATTGCAGTTGCGGTTGCTGCGACTGCTGCAAATAGGTGGGTTGGAAAAGAAATCGGCAGTAGCCAGGTGCCCAGCGGCGCTTGATGGCAGTGAGCTTATGAAAATTGATAGAAATATGGTCTTTATTTTAGGTGCTGTCTCGCTGGTTTTAGCCGTAGCGTTATTTTTCTCGCTCTCTTCAAAGACGGTTGCGGCCCAGTCAGGATCCCAGATGCAGGCAAATTTTAACGTTTTAAGCAAAGCAACGAGCGACCAATGCGCATTTTTAGGGGATAAGGCTGCAATATACAACTCTGTATACTCCCAGTCAGATGCGGCTCGCTTCCAAGGCTCGTGCTGCTCCCCAATGGACTTTGCACACTACTCACAGCAGATTGGGGGGCTTAAGAACTACTCGAGCATAAGCGCAATACCTCAAGACCCATACAACGTCTCGGTCGGACAGGTGAAGCAGATGCTTGGGTACTATGACAACATAGTACTAAACCCGTCCCAGAATGCAACATTCAGCAACGCAGCGACCTTAACTGCCGACCATGGATGGTGCTGCTGCCAGTGCTGGGCGTGGTACGCTCATGCGGGCCTGGCGAAGTACCTGATTAGAAATTACAACTATACCGCTCAACAGGCTGCAGCAGTGATAAACCTAGAGGATTGCTGCGGTGGATAGCAAATTAGCGTTTGAGGGGGACTGGGTTTTGCACAGGGCTGAGAGATTCGTCAAGGTTTTGAGGGCCATTTACAGCCCGAAATATTTGATGCTAAATCTTTTTTTAGGGATCGCGGAATATGCAGTTTTCATCTATCTTGCATCCGTCCAGGGCGGAGGAGCGGTCATGTTGCACACAGAATGGTATTTCATTTTCAGTCTGATTGCCACTTCGTCGCTTTTACTGACAATTGCGACGTATTCAGTATTTAACAAAGCCGGTAGGAATTTTGGTGTGAATGGAACCACATGCAGTGCCACAACAGTAGTTGTTGGAAGTGGACTTTGTGGATGCACAACAACATTTAGCTCAGCGATTGCAGCATTATTTTTGGGGGCTGGCTCTCCGGGAGTTTATCAGCTCAGTGCGTTCCTTAAAAACTACAGCCCTTATATATTTTCAATTATGATACTGGCAAACGTTTTCGTTATACTTTTTATGCTAGAAAAATTTGCGAACCTAAGAAGAATGTGATAATAATGGGCAAAAAAATAACCAAGAGAGGCGGGCTGAGGAAAGGCAAAAACACGTCCTTTTCATTTTTACCTATTGCGGCGGGAGCCATACTGGTACTGGCAGCATTTTACTTTTCATCTCAGCCTCTCACCACCCAGCACAATTTTACAAAGCAGATAAGCCCAAATTCAATAAACCTGACCGCAATTTCCTTGCAGGTTGTGCCATCAGGTGGATACGTGCTTCCCTTTAGATGGGGCAAGAGCATAAAGACGCTGGTGGATGCGGGAGCGATAAATGTTTCCAATTTTACCGCCTTGATAAAGAATTCGGGACAACAGCTAACAGGCTCGGAGAAGAGCATCATAAATGGAACTTACGAAGGCTACATTCAATTTAACTCAACAAACACGGAATTTGTCCAGCTTGCATTTTGGGCGCTTGGGGTGAATAACAACAACACAATAATAAGAAATGGGCCCATAATTAATGCAAGCATCCAGTATAGCGGTCAGATAAACAGCAATGCAACCACAGGCAGAACAGTCACCCCGCAGTACGTTGCAAGCCAATATTTTGCAAGCACGGGCGGATACGGCCCAATAGGGCGGCTTCAGTTTAGTGCCCTGGGCGTGCTGCGTCTATCCGCAGCTCAGCAAAGCATTGCGGACTACACCGCAGAAAACTCCTATAGGCCATGCTGCGATAACCCAACAGCATTCCCGGATTGCAATCACGGGGCCGCAGCACTGGGGATAATCGAGCTTCTTGCCTCGCAAGGGGCAACCCAAAATCAGGTCCTTAGAGCAGTAGAAGAATTCAACCAGTATCAATTTCCAGGACAGTACGGAGAAATAGCAGCTTACTTTGCGACGCAGGGAGAGAATTATACTTCCATCAATGCAGGCGCGATCATAGGGAAAAATTACTCAAGCCTCACAGGCTATTTAAGGGTGCACCAGTATTTGATCCAAAAGGGAATCATAAAGCAGGCAGCAGGAGGTGCAGCATGCGGAGTATGAAATAAGGTGGCAGATTGGCAGTTAAACAATGCTTAAAAGGCTTAGTTGGATATTAAATGTGGTAGTATGCAAAGGAAATTTTTGGCTTTGATAGCAGTTGCAGTAATTGTCGTAATTGCGCTTATTGCGACCAGTCTCATGGGCTCAACTTCTGGGCTTTCCAGGTTTGACAACATGCCCGTTCCGCAGGGCATAATTGCAAGCCTGAATGTCTCAAACCAGCTCCTTTCAGGCGTTGGAATAGGAGCATCAGGAAATTTCCCTAAGAAGATTTCCAGGCCCCATCTCACACTAAATGGCAAGCCTGAGATATTGTACATCGGCGCGGAGTACTGCCCTTACTGCGCTGCAGAGAGATGGCCGATGATTATTGCGCTCTCGAGGTTCGGCACATTTAGCAATCTGCACTATATAACTTCAAGCCCAAGCGACTTTGCGGCAAGCACGCCCACGTTCACGTTTTATGGCTCGACATACCAGAGCAGCTATATCACTTTCATCGCAAGGGAGATGACCTCAAATAAGCAGGTGAACGGCACCTACCCGACCCTGCAGGTGCTAAACGCAACTGAGAACAATATACTAAACACGCTAGACAACGGGGGGGGAATTCCGTTTGTTGACTTTGCGAACATGAGCGTCTTGAGCGGATCAACATATGCTCCCACGGTGCTCTCTGGAATGAACTGGAGCCAGATAATGGCGCAGTTTGGATCGCCAAACTCTACGGTCGCGCAGTCAGTGCTTGGATCCGCAAACCTGCTCACCGCGCAGATATGCAAGGCAACCAACAACACCCCTTCAAATGTGTGCTCGCAAAGTTACATACAGAAAATAGAGACCTTCACGTAGTGCTAGCATGGCGAACTATACAAGTAGAGAGAAGCTGCAGGTGGCGCTTGCGATTTTAGGACTGCTTATCTCAATTTATCTGACGATAAGCCACTACTTCTCCGCGCTGCCAGTTTACTGCCCGACAGTTGGAGTGGTTGACTGCGGGGCGGTGCTGAGCAGCAGCTTTGCCACAATCCTTGGCATAATCCCAAGCTCCGCACTTGGAATTGTCTTCTTCCTGATTTTCATTTACCTTGTGCTAAAGCGCAAAAGCGAGGACGCGCTCTACTGGAACGTGATCGGCTTCATCTTCCTCTTTTATTTCTGGTACGCAGAGTACACGCTTGGGAAGATCTGCCTCTATTGCACAGCGATACATCTAATTGTTATAGTGCTGCTTGCAAGCATGCTCCTTTGGAGAAAAGACAATTAGCAGAGGTCAAGTGCAGCAAGCATGATAGGGAGTATTATCGTTACGTCCCCGTCAATTGTTGCGTACCTTGCCTTTGGTTTTACCTTTCCCCATGAGACCGCCTCAGTAAGCCTTGCACCAGATAGTGAGCCATCGTACTGGCTTGCGGTGGTCACATAGACCGCATAGTCAAGACCGCCCTTGAACTGGTTCCACCAGATCACGTGGTGCTTGCTGATCCCGCCGCCTAGCATCAGCGCCCCGGTCGTCTTGTTGTCAAATGCAATGTTGGAGAGCTCCATCTCATCCCTTAGGATGTTAAGCTTGAAGTCAGGGTGGTCCTGCGAAAAGAGGAGCAGCTGCGTCCCAAATGCGCCGTCGACTATTCCAGGCACAAATATCTTCACGTTGTTTAGGTATGCCTGCCTCACTATTGAGTTAGGATCCTTCATTCTCTTGCCAAACTCCCAGAGGAGCTCGCTTGGGCTGTACTCCTTTCTGTACTCTTTTGACTTGTAGATATCATTCATTATCTCAAGGAAGTACTTCTCAAGCGCCATGCCGTACTCGTCCTTTGCGATGAAGATGTTCCCAAGCCTGTAGATATCAAGCTTAAGCAGCTCAGAGTCGTCAGCCTCAAAGCTTCCGAGGTGATAAACGCCCCCGTACGCCTTTGCTATGTCATGGTCAAGAGTCCCGCAGGTGGTCATCAGGGCATCAAAATACTTTACAGAGTTTGCGATCGCGCCCCGAAGGCCAGTTGAGATTATGTCAGCTGGAAATGAGAAGAAGTTGTAAGAGTTCTTGTCCTTTAGCATCCTTGATGTTATCTCTATCCCGTTGACTAGGTTCTGCCCAGAGAAGCCGCCGATGTTCTTCATGTTTTTGAGGAGCTCGCTGACTTTCATTCCCTTCTTGATTTTTAGATCCTGCACCTTCTGCTTTAGCAAATCTTTTTTGTTATACAATCTAACACCATACGTAAGGTTAATTGGCATGGGAAGTTATAAAAAATACTCAATATCTTTATATGCTTTTTTATCTATACATATACGGCGATAGTTAAGCTTAGGGTAGTGAGATGACGGACGGCAAACCAATGATTTCCCAGGACGATGAAGAGCTTTTGCGATTTATTGAAAACGCAAAGCCGAAGATCTACGTTGTCGGTGCCGGGGGAAGCGGGTCAAATACGATCACTAGAATGGCTGAGATGAACATAGAGGGAGCGGTGCTCGTTGCCGCAAACACGGATGCTGCGCACCTTGCAAAGACGCACTCGACAAGAAAGATACTCATCGGAAAGAAGTCTGCAAGGGGGCTCGGAGCGGGATCGGAGCCAAAGATTGGAGAAGAGGCCGCAATTGAGAGCAAGGAGGACATCAGGCACATCATCGGAGACGCTCAACTTGTATTTATCACATGCGGACTTGGGGGAGGAACAGGAACAGGCTCTGCCCCTGTAATTGCGCACGAGGCAAAGGAGAACGGGGCGCTAACGGTCGCAATTGTGACACTTCCCTTCTCAAGTGAAGGCAGGATGAGGATGCGAAACGCGCTTGAGGGACTCTCAAAACTAAAGAGGGTAACGGACTGCACGATAATTATTCCAAACGACAAGCTTCTCTCGGTTGCTCCAGACCTTCCGCTCAACATGGCATTTAGGGTGAGCGACGAGGTGCTCTGCAATGCCACAAAGGGAATACTTGAAATGGTAACAAAGCCAGGAATGGTAAATCTCGACTTTGCGGACCTAAGAAGCGTTCTAAAGGACTCAGGATATGCAGTTATTGGAATTGGAGAGGCAACTGCGAGCCAGTCAAACAACAGGGCACAGATTGCAATTGAGAACACGCTTAAGAGCCCGCTTCTAGACGTCGACCTTGGCACCACGAGGAAGGCGCTTGTCAACATAATCGGAGGGGAGGACCTAACGCTCAGAGAGGCGGAGTCGATCTTCCAGGAGGTCGCAGGAAGGATCAGCGATGAGGGACTGTTAAAGTGGGGTGCAAGGATTGACCCAACGATGCAAAAGAGCTCGCTTAAGGTGATGGTGGTCATGGGAGGGGTCGACTTCCCAGACTACACGGAGACGGGAATAAAGACGAAGATCAAGGACAACACCGAGGACATCGACCTTGACGAGATCTTTGACATAGAGGAGAAGCCAAAGTTGCAGGCAAAGAGGTAATGAGAGCTAAAAAGTTTGACATCGCATATTAAATAAAGTGTATTACAATGGGATTTTTGCCTGATTTCAAGAGCTTCTTTGCAAACGCAAAGCACGTGATCAACATCAGCTACAAGCCCACCGCGGCCCATTTCACAAAGACGATGAAGATAGTGCTCATCGGGACGCTGATTGTCGGGATACTGGGGTTTGTGGTCTCTTCCATAGTCAATCTTGTCCTCACAGGACGGATATAAATAGATTAATCGCCAACTTCCTATCATGACGGAAGTG
>JAGWGX010000019.1 GCA_028867145.1 Microcaldota archaeon
AGCCTATGATGTCGTGGTAGAGCGCATTGTTAAAGCAGGTTGTGAGGAAACCTGTTCCGTACTGGCACCAGAGCGCGTTGCCGTGGGAAAGGATGTTGATTGCAATCCCTTGGTAGATGTTTTCGTCAAAGTAAAGCTGCTCGGTTGGGATCACAAAGAGCAAGGAGAAAACCAAAAAGAAAAGCAGCGATCCCAAAAGCACAAGCAGAGTCTTTTTGTCAAGTGTGTGGGAAATTGTAGAAAGCAGTTCTTTTCTGGACCTGAAAATCAAGAACAAAAGTGAGGCGAGAAGAAATGTTAGTGCCCCTGTGAATATGTATCCTATCAGCAGCATTGAACTCACAATAAGATGGCTGCAAATATATTAATAATATCCGATAGGCTGACCAAAAAGAAGAAATATGGAGGTAAGGAGAATTGGACTCCTGCCCACAGAATGTCAATCTGTTATCCTACCACTAGACGATACCTCCACTTAAATTTCTGTTATGTAACCGTCGTTTCCGACAATCACGTGTCTAAACACCTTCCTTGCTTCCTGGTAAAGCGCATCAGGATCCCTGTGCCTTGCGGAGAGGTGCGTTAGTATCAGCAGCTTTGCGTGCGCAAGCTTTGCAACTCCCGCCGCTTCCTGCGCTGTTGAGTGCTTTCTTTCCACGGCGAGCTTTCTCTCTTTCTCCGTGTACGCAGCCTCATGTATCAGAACATCCGCGTTCTTCGCTGCGCCAACCGTCGCGCGTGAGGGCCTTGTGTCTGTTGCATATACTGCAATCTTGCCTTTCTGCAAAGTTGTTATGCTCTCCAACTTTATTATGCGTTTACCTATTTTTATCTTTTTACTTTTCTCAAGCTGCGCAAACATTGTCCCCTTTATCCCAAGAGCCTTGCACTTCTCCACATCGAACCTTCTCTTGTCAGCCTCCTTGAAGACATACCCAAGAGTTGTTATCTGGTGGATCAGCTTGAAAGCGCTAACCTCAAATCCGTTCCCCTTGTACACCTTCCCGCTGCCGATTCCCTTGATTATTATCGGGTAGTTTATCATCGCCTTGTCAAAGACAATCAGGCTCTTTATTGCGGATTCGTATCCCTTCGGAACATGAATTATGAGAGGCCTTTGCCTGTTGTTTAAGGCCATCGTCCTGACAAGACCCGCAATTCCAATTACGTGATCCGCATGTATGTGGCTTAGGAAGACAGTCTCAATCTTTGAGATATTGATCCCGTGCAGAAGCATCTTCATCTGTGTGCCCTCCCCGCAATCAAAGAGGTAGATCTTCCCGTTGTGGGTTATTGCGACGCTTGGCATCCCCCGCGTCTTTGTGGGCGTGGAGCCTGAGGTGCCTAGCAGAGTTATCTTGATCATTTAACCTACTCTATTTCTATTGTGAGCAGCTTATTTTTAAGGTCGAGTGATTTGACTTTGATGTGGAACTTCTCGTTTAGCTCCTCGACCGTTACCCTTCGCTTCTCGTTGATGTAATTAATTATCTCGTTTATCTGGTGCATGTTTGACATAACCTTGTGGCCCTTCTCCGCGTCCTGCTTTTCGGTGAGGGTTAGCTCCTCAATTAGTTTTAGCTGCTTGTCGAGGTTCGCCTGCTTCTCGCGCACCTCATCGTCGTTCTTGTCGAGCTTTGTCCTTGACTCAAGGTAGAATGCCTCAAGCGCCTTGCTCACGGTTTCGTAATTTTTGGCCTCGCACTCCTTGTACTTCTCAATAGGCACGATTGCATAGTCAACAAACTCTCCGTTTTTCAGGTATGCAACTGGCTTTGGGGCCTTGAGCTGCCTAAAGAAGGAGACCATGTTCCTAATAACGCTCTTCTCAAGCTTTAGGTCAACTCCTTTTGACTTTGGATCCACCCCAGATCTAATCAGCACGTCCTCAAGATAGACTGGTCCAATGTCCACGCTCCTTGAGAGCTCCTTGATTATTCGCTCCTTGCTCTTCATCACGGTGTTAATTATCTCGGTTACCTGCGGCTCTTGCATGTTGTCTATGTCCACCTTTATGCTAGGCGGGAACTGGTAGATCACATGGGGCGCAAGTGCCCTCTCCTTTTGGTGCAGAGAGTTTGAGAGGATCTCGATGTTGTACTCGCTGTCGGTTATTATCATGTTGCCTTTCCCGAACATCTCCACAATCAGCTTGTATCCGGGCTCTCCCTCAAACTCAAATATAACAATCCTGTCAGAGTACCTCTGGTCGATGCGCTTTAATTTTCTCCCAAGAAGCCTCTTTCGCACTCCCTTTGCAAAATTGGTTGGCTCTTCAACCTCTTCCACGATGTTCGTTAGGTTCATCGCCTGGGTTAGCTTGATGTAGATTATCTTGTTTCCCGCAGTTGAGGAGAAGAGCAGCCTGTAGGAATTGTCGCCTAGGTCGTAGAACTTCTTTAGGTAGGAGCCCACCACCTCCTGCAACTCCTTCACTATGGCGTTTATCTCTATCGCCGCAATCTGCCGCATAAAATCAGTTGATTATCTCTTCTTCCTGCCTTCCTCCTTTGCGACCTTCACAAACTCGGAGACTATCTTCTTGCTATCCTTTGAATCCTCCAGGACCGCACCGATCTGGGCAATGTCAGCTCCCGCCTTGTAGACAGCCCTTAGCTGCTCTGGCGTCTTTATTCCGCCCCCCACAATGTATGGAACAGTTATTGCCTTCTTCACTGCGCTTATCATCTCGGAGGGTATTGGCCCTAGGTTTTGTAGCTGCGGGTTTGATCCCGCGTCAGTTAGTATGAACCTATTTCCCATGAACTCTCCAGCATTTGCAAGGGCCGCAGCAATCTTTGGCTTCACCCTTGGGACTAGATTCACATCGCCCACCCATCCGACCGTGCCTCCAGGCTCGACAACTATGTATCCGAGCGGAAGGGGCTCGATGTTCATGTGCTTGATCAGCGGGGCGGCAAGCATTTGCGCCTGGGTTATCCAGTACGGGTTCCTCGCATTTAGAAGGGACATGAAGTAAACAGCATCTGCGTGCCTTGTGATCGTTGCTATGTTTCCCGGGAAGAGAACAACCGGCACATCCTTGACCTTGTCTTTTATGCTCTTTGTGACGTGCTCGAGCAGCTCGCCTTGCGCGCCGATGCTCCCGCCGATAAGGATCAGGTCCGCGCCCGCCTCTGCGCTATCTATTCCGGTCTTTATCGCAGCCTCGGGTGTCTTGTAGTCAACCGGGTCGATTAGCATGAAAAGCAGCGAGCCCTTGTCCTCAAGTGCCTTGTTGATGTAAACTTCAGTCTTCCCGATCCTCATTTTATCATCTACTATTAAGCATCAATTAAAGCTTTAAAACGCACTTTCCTCCTTCGCATGGCCCTTTGAGTGCTGCTCAAGGAACTGCGCGACAAACGCGCCCGCGCCCTCCTCAGCGGTGACAGTCGCCCTGAAATTAAGCTCCCTTAGGATCTTTGAGGTATCAACGTTACGATTGCTGGTGAGGAAACGCAGCTCGTCGCTGTCTATTCCCCTCTGCTTTGCGACAAAACCGACTATGAACCTTGAGATGTGGCGAATTGGGCGCGGTACCTTCATTAAATCTGCAGCCAGCCAGAAAAGCTGCTGCTGGGTGTAAGCGTTTCCATCCGTGAGGTTGTAGATCTTGTACCTGCTCGCCTCGCTGCTTGCCGCAAGCAGCATCGCGTGCAGCAAATCATCGACGTGGATTAGGTTGAGCGTGTTCTTCCCGTCGCCGATAATGTACGCCTTTTGCTCCTTTATCACCTTGAAGAACTTGAAGAAGTAGTGCTCAAATCCTGGGCCGTATATCTGCGCGACCCTAAAGATCGTGAAGGGAACCACGTTTGTGTACTTGAGAACCTCCTTTTCCGCAAGCACCTTGGAGAGCCCGTACCGATCCTTTGGCTCGAGCCTAGACTCCTCGGTTAGCAGCTCACCTCTTGAGTGGCCGTAGACGTCAAGGGTGGAGAGGAAGATCACGTGCTTTACCCTGCTCTCCTTTGCTGCCTCCATTATGTTGTGCGTGCCCTCCACGTTAACGCGCATTATCTCCTCTGTGCCAGCCTGGTACTCGCTCACGATCGCCGCGAGGTGATAGATGTTATCGACACCCTTGCACGCCTCCTTTAGCACCGCAAGGTTGTTTATGTCGCCAAGAAACGGGATAACGCCAGGGGGGAGCTGGAGTATGTACTCCTTGCTTGTCACAAGCGCGTGCACCTTGTCCCCGCGCTTTAATAGCATCTTGATTAGCTCCTTTCCGGTCTTCCCGTTTGCACCGGTCACAAAGCTCACCTTGCTTGCATCCATGACGTTAGAAACTGGCCTTTGCATGGCGCTCTTTTCCATCCTAAACACCCTTCTCCTTTCCCTCGCTAAGCAGGCTGCTTGCGAGCACCCGCATGTACTTGTGCGGCACGTTGTTCATGGCGTACGATACCCAGTCCTTCCCGAACGGGATGTAGATGCTAAGCCTTGCGCCCTTCTTTGCCATCTTGTTCAGCTTGTTGTCGGCGTAGCCTAATGGAAACTCAAAGATTAAAGATTTTCTGTATTTTCCGTTCTTTTTCATCAGTTTTGCAATTGAGCCCTCCTTAGGAGATTGGAGCACCAGGTTCGTCGCCTTCCCGGCAATCGACTCTATAGACTCTATCGGGTCGCTTTTTGTCTCCTTCTCCCCATCGTGCTTTCCCCTGCAGCTCACCTTTAGGGACTTGAGCTGCCTGCTCTTTTTTGCAAAGATTAGACCGTCCTCAATATTTGTGAGAGCAACGCCTAGGCCCTTTGTCTCCTTGACCTGGTTGATTATCGCAATCTCGCGCATCGGGTCCGAAAGCTCGCACCAGACAAACACCCCGTACTTTGAGCCCAGAGCAAGTATGCTGTGCAAATTCTCTAGAGCATATCCCTCGTCAAGCAGGCTGCCAAGCTGGTCTAGGCGCAAATGCACGTTCGCGGTGACGCCCAGCCTTGCGATCTCGCGCACCAGCTGCAGATATGTTGTGGTTATGTAGTTTGCCTTCGCCTTGTCCTGTGGCGGCTGGGACATGAAGGAGATGGATGAGGGAATACCTTTTGCGTTGAACTGCTTTGCTCGCTCAATCGCGGAGCCCATAGTGGGCCCTGAGATGTGCTTTTTTATCAGCCTAAATATTACCTTCTCTACAAGGGACTCTTGCGCCAACACAATCACTATATTAATTTACAGAGACGAAAATAAGTAAGCCAAGCGCCTAATAAACTTATATTGTAATTTGTAAGCTAAGGTTTAAATGCTTTTTAACGTGTCAAAATGCTATATCTTTCAAGCAGCAAGGGGACGGGGGGCGAGATAAAGCGAAGCCCTGACGAGTTCATAGTCAAGGAGATTACAAGGACCGGAAAGATACTTGAGCTAAACATGCAGTACTCTCCCGAGCAGCTTGGGATGAAGGTAGATCCGGAGGGGAAGTTTGCAAATTTTGTGCTGCAGAAAAGGGACTGGAACACAATACAGGCTCTGCAAAACGTCGCAAAGAGGCTCGGAAGAGGCGTCAAGTCGATTGGATATGCGGGAATGAAGGACAGGACTGCAACCTCAACCCAAATCGCAAGCATCTTTGGGGTGAGTGCGCAGGCGCTTGCAAACGTGAACATGAAGGACATCCGGGTAAATGGCGCATGGCAGTCAAAGAACCCGGTCGAGCTTGGCGACCTTCTTGGAAACGCCTTTGAGATAACAATAATAGGCAGCAAAAACTCGGAGAACATACCAAAAATCTTTGAGGAGCTTGGCGGCAGAATCCCAAACTATTTTGACGCGCAAAGGTTTGGGAACAGGCTAAACAACGCAAAGGTGGGAACATTCATACTGCAAAATAGGCTGGAAGATGCGGCAATGGAATTCTTAACTGGAACGACAAATGAGAACAATCAGAACGCAGTGGCAGCCAGAAACAAGCTCAAGGAGGAGGGGGATTTCGGAGCGGCACTTGAGTACTTCCCAGGATACCTAAAGCATGAGCGCACCATGATTTACCATCTTGCAAAGGAGGGAACGGACTTTGCAAAGGCGTTGCGCTCAATACCAAGGGGGATCTCAATTTTGTTTATCCATGCTGTGGAGGCTGCAATCTTCAACTACGCAGCAGAGAGAATGGTAAAGGAAAATGCCTTTGAGGATTCAAAGCTCTTCTGCGGGCTTGACCTCTTTGGCTTCCCAGACCTTGAAAAGCTTGGTTCTGCGGGAAAGGAAGTTCCAGTCTCGACAATAATTGGATACGAAACAAAGGAGGAGGAGATAAACGAGTACGAAAGGGAGGCGCTTGAGAAGCTTGGGATAAAAAAGGAGGGGTTCAAGATCAGAAGCATGCCTGAGCTTAGCATGCGCGGCACCTACAGGCCGCTTCTTGCCCCGTTTAAGGAGGAAAAATACGAGCAGCTATCCGAGGACTTGGTGAAGGTCTCCTTTGCGCTTCCATCTGGCGCGTATGCGACAATACTGCTGGGGGAGATAACAAAGAGCAGCCCGCTTGACTTGGAGCTCGTCTCGCCAATGCTAAAGTTCTGAGAGGAAAAGGGCACAAAAAGAGCTATAAATAATGTTAACAATGATATAGTAGCGGGAGCAGTGCCCATAATCAATGATTAGGATGGACGGCAGTTTACTAAACAGGCGATTTTTTGGCAGGACGCTTGCGGTCCTTCTCTTTGTGACACTCTCCGTAGCGGGAATGATCTTCGCGCTCTACCTATTTTACGTCGCAAACTCGCCGTACATGTACCTTCTCGCGGCATCCTTCACCAT
This sequence comes from Microcaldota archaeon, assembly GCA_028867145.1. Classification (GTDB taxonomy): domain Archaea; phylum Micrarchaeota; class Micrarchaeia; order Micrarchaeales; family CABMGC01; genus JAGWGI01. The sequence continues at coordinate 6,761 of JAGWGX010000019.1, forward strand.
ACTCTCCCTAATCGCCGGATTCTTCAACATTTATGCCTCAATTTGGTACTTTAGGTCGTTCTTCTATGACAAATATCTTGAAAAGATAAATGCAGGGTTGCCAAAGATAACCGCCTTCCCTAGGGTTGCTGTAGCAATACCGGTTTACAACGAGGACCCGGGGATGGTTGAAAAAAACCTAAAGGAGCTGCTTAAGCTCAACTACCCAAAGGGTAAGATAAATTTCTACTTAGCGGATGACTCGACGGACAAGAAGATTGTTGCGGAGCTCGCAAAGATCTCCAGAAAGCTCGGAGTAGAGTACATACACAGGGAAAATAGGCAGGGATTCAAGGCAGGCGCCCTAAACAACATGCTAAAGTACTCAAAGGAGGAGTTTCTTGCAGTCTTCGATGCGGACGAGTACCTCATAGACAAGAATTTCCTGCTCGACCTTCTCCCATACATTGCGGATAAAAAGGTCTCATATGTGCAGACAGAGAAAAAATACATGAAGCACTCATTCTTCTCGGATTCGGTTGATATCTTTGATGCATTCTTCTACAAGTTCATACAGCCCGCAAGGGCGCTAAACAACACCGCGGTCTTTGCGGGATCGTGCGGCCTGATTCGAAGGTCCGCGCTTGACAACATAGGCGGATTCCCGGAGTACGTCATAGAGGACACGTTCTTTAGCTTTGAGTCTGACATGCACGACTACAAGAGCATGTATGTGCCGAAGATCTATGCACTTGGCAGGCCAATAAAAACATTTACGGAGCTTGTAAAGCAGCAGTGGAGATACAACTACGGCGACACGCAGTTCATAAGCTACTTCTTTAAGCGAAACAAGGAGAGCCCAAGCGGGAAGAGGAAGAGCATACTTGCGTACGTGGACTACATCACGCACGGATTTGGGCTAAACTACCTCTCCGCTGTGCTGATAATGTTTACAATCGCATCGATAGGCGTGGTCTTTGTGGCATTGCCTTTTGCGCACATAAGCGTCAATAACTTCCTTTCAGGCTCGCAGCTTCCTGTATACCTTGAGATTCTTGGTTTCTTTGCATTCACGCTCTCCTTGCTAACCCCAGTTCTCCTCACGAAAATTTATTTCAAGTCGTTTAGCAAGGGATTCATGGTCTTTTTGCTAAACTACGCGCTTGCGTTTGTAAGGACAAAGGCTGCAATCGCGACGGTCATGAACATGAATCCGGGAATACACTGGAACAGAAGCAAGCTGCAAAGCGGCAAGAGTGATGCAATTTTCTCGATCTCGAACACAAAAACCGAAATAGCATTTGCCTCAATCATGTTTGGGCTTAGCGCGTTTGCGCTCTCGGTCGCAAACCTTGCAGGGGGCATCTGGCTGCTCTGGTACGGAATACTCTACTCCCTTGCAACCATATTCCTCTACAAGTATGGCTAAGGTTAACTCAGAATAAGGTAATTTGTTGGTGTCAAAAATACAGAAATTTGTGGAGGAATTCAATAAAAACTCTATAATTTACCCTATTGTTTCTATTTTGGTTTCATAATAATACTTGTGACAGTAATTCAATACGGAAGTTCTGCGATTTATTTTTTTAAAAAGTTTT
>JAGWGX010000001.1 GCA_028867145.1 Microcaldota archaeon
TGGAATGGTTCAAGGAGGAGAAATAAAAAAGGTCGAAAATGTGCCGTTTGTGCAGATTTATAAGATAGTTTAACCTTAGCCCCCCTTTAGTTTGATTATTGCCTCCGCAATGTCCCCGTTTGTCTCTTCAAGCGCCTTTCTAACCGCGCCTTCATCGCCAATTCCAGTCTGCTCCTTCACGGTGTTGATGTCATCCTCTGATATCTCCACCTTCTCTATTGCTTTTGCCTCTTCGACCACCCTTCCACTTATCTGAAACGAGACAGAGCCCTGTGCCTCAATGCTTAGCACCTGAGGGTCTTCAATCACGATGTTTTTGTCTAGGCCCTCTATCACGACCCTTGTTGCAGGGATATCGGTGCTCTTTATCCCCATCCTTGTCATCATTGTCTTAAGCGTCCTAGGGTCTATGTTCGGCATCATCAAATCACGAAGCTACAATTAAATATTTGAAGCAGAAATGAATATAAGCTACATTTAAGTGGGGGGGAAGCAGATGGCAATAAAATCGATAAATCCTGCAACGGGGGAGATAAACAAGGAGTTTGAGGCATTTGAAAGGAAGAGGGCCATTGAGATAATAAAGGAAACCAAAAAGGCGTTTTATTCGTGGAGGAAGCTTAAAATAAATGAGAGATGCGCCCACCTTAATGCGCTTGCAACCACTTTGCTAAAAAATAAGGATTCGTACGCAAGGCTGATAACAATTGAGATGGGCAAGCCGATCAGTCAGGCTGTTGCGGAAATAGAGAAGTGTGCAAGTACCGCACAGCTCTATGCACAAAAAAGTGAGGAGTGGCTAAAGGACGAGGAGGTGGAGGCAGACGGGAAAAAGCACCTTGTAACATTTGAGCCAATAGGCACGGTCCTATGCGTTATGCCCTGGAACTTTCCCTTTTGGCAGGCGCTAAGATTCGCGATTCCCTCCCTTGCGCTTGGAAACACAGTTGTCCTTAGGCACTCAAATGCGGTTCCCATGTGCGCGCTTGCAATTGAAGAGGCATTTTCTGAGGCAGGGTTCCCAAAAAATGTATTCAGAACAGTTATTACGGACCACAAGACAGTTGAAGCAATGATAAAAAGCAGATTTGTGGATGGGGTCTCGGTGACTGGAGGGCTTGGCGTTGGGTCAATGGTTGGAAAGATTGCAGGAAAGAGCGTGAAGAAATCGGTCCTCGAGCTTGGTGGAAATGATCCGTTCTTGGTGCTGGAAGATGCGGATATAGAGTTTGCAGCGAAGAATGCCGTAATAGGAAGGATGCAAAACAATGGGCAGAGCTGCATAGCCGCAAAGAGGTTCATAGTCGTTGAAAGCGTCGCTGATAAATTCACACAAAAATTTGTTGAGGAGGTCAGGAAGCTAAAAGTCGGCAATCCTCTTGAGCCGCATATTGGCATAGGGCCGCTTGCAAACATGCAGCAGGTAGAGACTCTTGATGCGCAGGTGAGAGACGCAGTTGCAAAGGGCGCCAATATTTTAGTTGGAGGCAAAAGAATTGAAGGAAAGGGAGCATTCTATGAGCCAACTATTATCTCAAATGTAAAAAAGAATATGAAGATCGTGAAAGAGGAGGTATTCGGGCCTGTTGCACCAATAATTATAGTGAAGAACGAAAAGGAGGCAATCAGGGTTGCAAATGATTCTGACCTCGGGCTTGGGGCGAGCGTCTGGACTTCAAATGATCAAAGAGGAACAGAGGTAGCAAGAGAGCTTGATGCGGGGATGACCTTTGTGAATGCAATCGTGAAGAGCGATGCAAGGATGCCATTTGGGGGAATAAAGAAGTCGGGAGTCGGAAGGGAGCTGTCGCACTACGGACTTCGCGAGTTTGCAAATATCAAGACAATTAATGTTTATGCGGGTTCAGCAGCTACCAGCATCAATGTGAGTGAATAAGAAGAAATGGACTCTGCGGGAATTGGACCCGCGACCTTCCCGTTGCAAACGGGACGCTCTACCACTGAGCCAAGAGCCCACTAAGGGTGTCCATACTACTTTTGCGAAAAGAATTCATAAAGCTTTCCGCTTAGACGCACGACGAAGGAAACGCACACTTGATTAGCTTTAAATATAACGAAGAGAACAAGATAATCGGGAGTTTTAATGCAGATAATTTCAGACAAAGTAAGGCCAGAGCAGGATGCGCTAACCAAACCATGGTTGAACATAGGTTTTTTTGCAGGTAGAGCAAGTTCGGATCAGATGGCGGAACACAGCAAGAAGGTTTTTGATAGAGCGACAAAGATGATAGAGATAACGGTAACTGCAGCAAGAAACTCGGGAGATGTTCAACTTCTTAAAAAGGTAGAAAAACTAAAAGGTGCATGGCAGGAGAGAGCACGCGCAGGAATTATGGAGCGAGGAATGAGAGAGCTAAAGGTTGCAGTAGGCCTTGAGTCTGCAGAGCCTTCGGAGGGAGGACTAAAGCGAATAAGTGATGGACTTGCGCACAGCAATGTTAACTTGGCAGCAAGTGGACTTCAGAGAGTTCTTAACCCATACGCAAAGCAAATATGGGGAGATAGTAGCGGAGCTGACGAACTTAACGATTTCACAGAAGAGAGCAAACAGTACAATAACAAGTCGGAGGCGATTCTTGCAAGACCACTTTGGAGGAGGGGCCTTGAGAGGATTTGGCAATCTTTGGGATTAGGGATCGTGCCAAGGAGCACCGCAAATCAACTTGAGGTTTTGAAAGAGATGGTTGATGAGCTATATGCTGCAGAGGTCACAAGAGAGGATGGGGAGATAGGAAAATGGTTTGAGGATTATTCGCATAAAACATTTGTTGTGCAGGTGCTTGCAAAGGCAAGGGAAACTGGTAGCCTCAATGGAATTAGGAAAATAATTGAGGGGGCAATTGAAACTCCATCAAAATATTACACGTATGATATTGGTTCTGCAACTACCACTCGTGGGGGCGCCACACCTCCCGGTGAGAGAAGTGTGGTTGAGGGTGGAATAGATCCAGATTTCATTTCGGAAGGTAAAGATATTTGGAGAAAGTAAATGGCCTACAGTAAAGAGCGGATTGAAGACACAATTTTGGCGATTCTGCTTGATTTAGGGTTGAGGTAGCTTTTTATAGGTATTTGTTTAGAATAAAATGGCAGGTGTATATATGGCAGATGATGAAAACGATGACATGGACGACGAAGAAGATGATGATTTCTCCGACGACGAAGAAGATATGGATGATGAGGAGTAGGTTCCTGTTTTTTTAATTTTTAAACTTAACTTATTTTGCGCTATTGTATTTTTTGAGGTTCAGGATTTTTCCGCCCAGCTTAGCCCCGACTAAAGAATTATTTATGTCAGAGCTCATTTTTGCATCTTTTGTAGAGCGTATGTGGTTTAGTATGCCCCTTATCTGAGGGTTTTCATTTTCTAGCTTTTTTAATTCGTTGGCAGCCTCCTCTAACTTTCTCATCTCGTTTTGTTGCTGCCTCCTGAGTTTCAGGGGTTCAAATTTGACTTTTTGTATTGTAGAAGGCGGTATTGTTTGTTTGTAGCCAAGTTGTGATAAGTTAATGCGCGAAGATTTGACCTGCTTTGCAAGCTCATCATATTTCATTACTCGCAATTGATCACGAATCGAAAGAGCGCCAATGCCTAAAGTGGCATCCTTGCTGACTTTAGTGATGTTTGCGAGCGTTCCTTCCAATTTGTCCAGGGATTTAGAAATCGTGATGTTGTGTTCCTTTCTAAGTGCATTTAGTGCCTGAGCCTTCTGTGCCTTCCCGAGTGCAGGGTTGTTTATTATCTCCTGTTTTCGTACTCTAAAGCCCTGCTCGTGCGCCTTTAGATGCGTGTCAACAGCCATCCTCATTTTTTCTTCCTGCTTGTTTGTAAGCATGCCAGAAAATCCTCTTGAGGCCAAATCTTTTTTGGTCTTGTCAATCTGCTGATGGCTGAAATCTGATAGAGTTTGACCAGTTCCGCCCAAATTATCAAAACTTTTATTGGCCGCTCTTCCAATCTCTGCCTTGCTTAATACCTGCTGAACGCCCTTCACTGCAGCACCGGCTGCTGGACCAGTTAGCTTCTGGAAAGGATTTGCCCCGTACTTAAATCGTTTGCTCTTAAACGGGCTCTGCTTTTGCAAAGTTCCCCTTCCGACGCTCATACCAAGGAGTGCGGATATGCCAAACATCTCAAAGAGCTTTGAGCCCCTTGTCGATCCCGCAGCAGCGGCTATGAGAATCAGTATAACTATTATTGGAATTAGTGCGTTTATGGCGCCTATGCTTAAGAGTATTCCAATCATTGATCCACTATGGTATTCGGCGTTTTCTCCTATAAATAGCTTTATTTGACTTTGACAGGAGCAGAAGTATTGCGGATATTACACAGAATGCAATTATTGCAACGCCTATCTGCCCATAAGAGAGCTCAAAGATCCCAATCGGCACCGCCTTGAGGGTGTGGGTAGGCGCATAGTAGTAGTTGTTCACAACCGTTGTCTGGGTGCACTTGCCCGCAGCGCAGGTCAGCGCAGGACTTGAGGAGAGCGTAAGGGGAGTTTGAGCAACTGTTGTGGGCTCCGGACCAGGGTATCCGAAGTATGTGGAGTCAATTAGCGCGGAGCCAATCCCGCATGCAACTGTGCTAATCGAGAATGCCCCATTTGCATCGGTCTTTGCAGCGCCTATTAGGCCAAGCTGGCTTGTGCAGGTTCCAGAGCCGTCTGAGGCCTGCGGGACGCAGTACTGCGGGTTGCCCTGGGGGCTCACTTTGCACTTTGATGTGATTGGGTCGTTTATGTTGCAGTTGTAGGAGGTGCTGCTTAGAAGATGCTGGGGCGCTGGGGCGCAGTCTCCCATCGAGTTGTAGGAGGTGTAGTATGTTTGCTGCGCTGCAGTAGCCGCCTGCGCATCGCTTGTCAGCGGATTTGCTGGGCTGCAGCTTGTGGTGAGCTTGCTTGTCACCTCCTGTGCGTTTGGAGCTCCGTTGAATGCGCAGCTTTGCGCGTTAGTCGGGTCGGTGAGAGGACTGTAGAGCGCGAAGTTTATGTTCTTTCCATAGTAGACGTAAATTGAGGAGCCAACAGGGACAGGCTGTGTCTGTCCATTGATCGTGTAGGTTGCGCTGCCTGAAATCGCAAGGGTCGTCTTGTTCGCATTTATCTGGTCAACGGTCGGATTCACAGTGAGTGCAATCTGTGTAGGGTTTGAAATGTCTGCGTCAATCGGCGCGCTTAGGGTGTTGTTGAACCTGTCCCTTAGAAGATACGTGAGCCTGTTGTATCCAAGCGCTTGGTACGTAATTCCGGAGACGCCGGTGAGGATGGTGTTGCTCATGTAGAAGCTGTTTATGTTCGAGTTTGCCATCGAGATGTAGAAGTTGAACAGGTTGGCTACGCTCTGCGCCTGCGGGATGATGCCGTAGATTGTGTTTTGGCCAAGGTAGTTCTGGTTCACAGCAGAGGGATCGGCAGGGTTTGTGTTTGAGAGCACGTTCACTGCTGCCGCAAGCCCGTTTTGGGCAAGCGCATATGGCCGCGAGACTATTGTCTGATAGCCAGGATTGCCTCCCTGGGTGTAGGTGTTTATCATGTACTGCAGCGCGTGCGTTGAGTTTAGTATGTACTGCCTTCCGTCTCCCCCATGGAGATTGTTTGTGGTTATGTTAACGAGCGTGTCCGGGATCTGCCTGTTCGAGTTGATGTTGTATGCGAGCTGTGGGGAGAGCATTGTGCCGATGTCTGATAGATTTTGCTGGTAGTACTTGCCGAGCAGATCCTGCAGGTATGTGCCACCCCCCTCAAGCGGGGCAACTATGGTGTTTGCAAATACCGGACCGGCACCGTATGTGTAGAGCACTGAAGATGGGCTCAGCCCGCCCTGCGAGGAGGCGGGGACGGAGGTGGGCGGCGAGATTAAAGGACTTGAGAGGCTCTGGTCGGTCTTCACTACAGTGTTTATGTTGAACCTGCCCGCCCTGCCCGCTGGCGATTTTGTGACAGTGGTGCAGGTGCCGCCAGAGAAGGCGGTCCATGATTGGGAGGTTGTTGAGGAGTACGAATATGGAATAAGCACCTGTCCATTTATTGTGACAGTCGCTGACTGCTGAACCGGAACTAGGGTGACCGGAAGGGTGGATGAAGTGATTGTTGACTGCGCTGATGAGCTCGTGCCCGCAATGGAGCTTCCCCCGTTGCAGACAGTTCCCTGGGCTATCGCCTGGACGCAGGAGGGAGTTGCAGTAGGCAGCGAGGAGGAGGATGGAAGGCTTGAGGCGACTGCGCCGCTAAATGCGAGTTGCTGGCTGCCGCCCAAATTCTCGTTGAACTTGAGAGGGTCGGGCATGTTGTATATTGGGGCGAGCATGCTCTTTATCAGGTCAAGGTGCTTGCAATCAGATGGAACTAAGCTATCCGTGTAGCAGGTGAAAAGCGGGTCGCCCGCAAAGAAGTTTGTGTAATTTTGCGCCCCGAATCCTGCCAAAATAAGCGCATTGTATGTATTCGGGTTTGTACTGTGAAGCGTGTAGCCGATTTCAGGCTCAGTTGGGCTGAACTGCGCACCGGTGAAGAGAAGGCTGATGGATTCGTTGAAGCCGACAGAGAATCCGGTGTTGTAGTATATGGGTGCCCATTTTGTCCTAACATCAGCAGAGGAGCTTATAGCCCTTGGGACAAAAGCTCCGCCTATGCCTTGCACTTGCGACATGTTTAGCGCCGTTATTTCTGGACCGATTGGATTAAAGGTTCCACTATATCCCGCGGCGTTTAGGTTGTGCGGATTGAAGGTGCAGCTTTTTGGATCAGTTGAGTCACAGAAAGTTACAGTTGTTGCAGCAGCAGGCTGGTCGAGAGTCCCAAGGCCGTATATAGGAGTGCCAAATCCTGCCTGCGGCTCATCTTGGAGCTGCGTGGTGGTGATGTTTGCGGAAATGAACCAGCCATAGGGAGGATAGATGTTGGTGCCATATGCTGTTGGAACCGAAAGCGAGGTATAAGTTGAGGACCTGGTTATAGGGGTGGTGCAAACATAGGAAGAGCCTGCCTGCGGCTTGCCAGATTGATATGAACCGGGAATGGCGCAAGTTGTCGATATAGGAGCGCCGCATTGCGTGGTGGTATCGCCCGAGCTTGGTGGAACCGCGCAGGTTGGCTGCGGCTGCTGGGCTGAGTAGCAGTTGTTAGCAGGAGCCGTGGTGCCCTTAGCTGGAGTGAGGATGCAGGTTGCCGCTTTTGTGGAGTATAGGTCATTGAACATTGTGGGGTTGAGCGGAACGTTGAGACCGCTTGAATTAATTATGCGCATCGTCATGATGCTGAAAAATACACCGTTGTAGTTGCACTGCCCAATTCCCGGACAGGACTGCTGCACTACATCAAGGCCTCCTGCCCAGTTGTCGAGTATGTAGAGGTACCCATTCACATCCTGGATTCCCACGGGATGGTGGTAGAGCGGGCTATCAACTTCGACAGGCTGCTGGCCCGACTGTGGCAGATACGTTGCAATGAAATCGTTTATGAACTGCAGCTTCTGATTGTAAAGTCCCTGGTGCTCAAGCCAGTACACAATGTTTAGCATTGAGGACTTTCCAGTTGTAGAATCTTGCTGCTGGTATGCAAGGCTTACTGGCTGGGGAGTTTTTGAAACTGAAAGCGAGCCGTCTGAGGCGGTGTTTATCGCATACTGGTAGATGTATCCGCCATCGCTCTGGTTTGCAAGGAAGACATATTTGCCCCCCGGCGCAACAGCAATTTCAGGCATCGGCCAATCCTTTGATTGACCTGATGTCGAGCTAGTGGTGGTCACAATTTGGGGAAGGAAGCTTGCCTGAGAGGGATTTGATGGGCCAACAATCTCTGCGACTGCAGGCTGGATGTTTCCGCTAGAATCGGCCATGGTTCCTGTCAGAAAAATATCGCCAATATAATCAACCGTCAGGTTTAGCGGGGTGAATCCGGAGGGAATGCTTGGCTGCGACTGGAGATACATGTTGTCGTTTTGTAGCTGTATTACCTGCTTCCAGTACTGCTGCCACTCCGCATCCCATATCTGCGAGTCTGGGGCCGCAGGGACTGCCGGAATTCCGACGTCATAGCGCCCGCTTGGGATTGCCCTTAAAACATCAATGCCGTAGTTCCCTGAGTTGTCCTTGTAGAGAATGTATGTGTAATCGGTGGGCAACGAGACAATCGAGATTGGATTTGTTATCTGCTGCACGCTTGACTGTACTGTGCTAAACGGCTGGCAGTACGCAGGAGTTGGCTCCAGGTTGCCGAGCGCAACAAGCCCTCCGTTGTCGCCGTACGTGCTCGGGTAGGTCTGGCCGGTGCAGTCAACCATGTACTGCATGAACTCGCTGTGCGAGCAAAGGGACGAGCCCTGGTTGCTTTGGCAGAAGTTGCAGTAAAGCGAGTTTAGGTATCCGCCAGCGCCGGGGAAGGGATATGGAGGTGGGTTGTTTGGGTCATAGAAGCTAGAGCCGGTGGTTGCAAGGAGCGCGTCTGCAAGCGAGGGGGCGGCGCAGACCCCTCCTGAGCTCGACGAGGATCCGACGCCCGGGTTTGTGACTGTTGTCTTAAGGTTTGAGCTCGTCCAGGTAGGCAGGCTCTCCTGCGTGCCCATCGCGAGCTGGCTTTGCCCCTGTGCGTTTTTTATGCTTGCAAAGAGCTGGCCGCCAATTGCAATCGGTAGCGCGTCAAGCTCGTTTGCCGAAAAGAGGTACTTTGCGGGGCTAAAGAGGTAATATGGAACCTGAAGGGTCTGGCTAAAGAGGGAGGGGATTGAGAGCGTGTAGGTCAGGTAGGGGAAGAGCTTTGGGTCCGGGCCAAGGCGGGTGGAGGAAGGAGGAGAGGCGGAAGAGGAGGCGCCCGTCACCTCGAGATATGGGATGTACGAGTTTGAGAATCCCGAAACCCTCACATCGGAGCTGTATGTGTAAGTTGGATAGTTGCAGGTTGTGGTCACACTGCCTCCGGATGCGTCTGAGCTCATGTAGATTGTCTGATAAGACCCTGCGTTTGTTGTCTTTTGCTGCGCCTCGCCCACGCAGTTGTTGCTCCTGTCGCAGTACGCAGGAGAGTAGGAGATGTGGTCCCTGTCGCTTGAGATGTGCGGCACCGCGCCAAACCAGGTCCAGAGCAGATGCAGGTTTGCTGAAGGGGCCTGCTGGAAAATGTTGAGGTTCCTTGAGAATATGTCCGAGACATACCCGTCAACCTGAGCGCCGAATGCGAGAGCATTTATCGTAAGGAGGGTTGCGCCGCTAACAGGAGCAATGGAGCTTGTGAGAGGAGTTCCAAGAAGCGAACTAGTGGAAGTGGAAGAGGAGGAGAGTCCGGAGCGGGTTACGCTGTAGCCCCCGTAGTATGAGGGACTGAGCGTCGCGGTGGTGACAACATCAAACTGTCCTGAGCCCGGGTGGGTAAAGCACTGGTTGCCCCCAGAGTAGTCCTGTCCTGCAGGCGGATTATTGTTGAAGTACTGGGGAGAAGAGCCCGGTGAGGGAGGGGTGCCGGGAGAGTTTGGGCAGGTGAGAAGCCAGAGCGCGCTCTGCGCATTTAGGGAATTCACAGAGCTTGTGGGAGAGTACTCTAGAGGAGCGCTTGTGGAGAGGCTAAATCCGCCTCCCCCGCCATAAGAGCCGCCAACGTAAGCGTTTATCTGCGCGGATTGCGAATGGGCGGAGGATACAAAAAATGAGAGGGATAGCAAAATCAGGAGGATAAGCGGATTTGCTCTGCGTGACAAATTCATGCTATCTACTACTCTTTCCATACTATGTTATTTATTCTTATTTATCTCGCAAAACAGGCCTAGATTTTGCCAAACCTTTGTGAAGCAGCTTGCCTGCAACTCTTGCAGCTTCGAGCATCTTCTCCGGAGTTAGTTTGTATGCACGCTCTGACAAGTTTTCCATTCCGTCTATTTTTTGCGCAATCTCTGGTTTGTCCATCTTTAGGTATCTATGCGAGTCTATTAGTGCGTTTCTTATCGTCTTGTTCTTGTGCTGCATCATCAGGTTTATGAGCATCTTTTCGCGCTCGGATATTTTCACCTGCCTTGGCCTCATGTAGATTATCGCGGAGTCAACCTTTGGGGCAGGATAGAAGTTTCCCCTCGAGACATCGAGTATCTTTGTTATTGAAAAACACAGACTTGACATTACAGAGAGCCGCGAGTAGTTTTCGGTGCCTGGGCTGGCCTGCATGTGCTCCACAAACTCCTTTTGCAAGCAGAGCACCGCCTGCTTTGAGTTATCAAAGAGCCACTCGATCACCTTGCTTGAGAGATTGTAGGGAATGTTTGCGATGACGATTTCCACAGACTCCTTTTCTATTTCCTGTGCTGTCGCCTTGAAGAAATCCTTGTTTATGATTTTTAGCTTCCTTGATTTTATCTCGTTTTTTAGGAACCTGTATAGGTTCGCGTCCTTTTCGACCGCTACGACCTTCTTTGCGTGCTTGCACAGCTCCTTTGTGAGGATTCCATAGCCCGGCCCGATTTCAAGCACGGTCTTATCGTAAGAGTGAGCGGCCTCCGCGACTGCGATGTCGCGATTTGTGAGGAAGTTTTGGCCAAGGGATTTGATCGGCCTCCCGTATATCTCCTTTGTTGGAAGCATTGGAACAATAGCAAAATCGCATTAGAAGATATTTAATTATTGAGGTAATATCCATATTGCGAGATTAAATGAAACTGCAGTCATCAATTGAGTTCCTAACGACCTACAGCTTCCTTTTCCTGCTAATAGGGATAATAATCAGCTTCCTCTTCTTCTTTGCGACCGCGCCAAGGTCCGTGATACCTGGTCAGTGCACCTCGCTTACCGGGCTTTCCTGCGCCTCGGTCATAGACTATGTGAACAGGAGCCTTGGATACTCGCTTCTTACATTTTCGTTCTCCAATTCCCAGCCAGTTCCTGTCAACATACTTAGCATGCAGGTCCTGATAAACACCGCAAACAGTTTTTCGAGCGGGTGCATACCAAACGTGGTCTATCCGGGGGGAAGTTTCACCTGCATCGGGGCAATGGCCCAGACCCCGGCGGTCGGGACAACGGTGAGCGGATTTTACACCATAAACACGCTTTACTGCAACTCGGGAGTCAGCAGTTTGCAAAACAACTGCACTGCGGGATCTGCAATACAGTACAGCGGATCTTTTTCAACCACCGCAACCGCCACAAAGCCGCTTTTCTTTAGCGTGCTTACCTTGCTTAGCCCCCAGGCAACTCAGATTCCCGTGTATCAGACAAACCCGCTTGCGCTTCCTGTGGGATTCACGCGCGTGCAAAATGGGGGCTGGACCACAGTCACCTCAAACTACGGGTTTGGGAGCAGCGCGTTTGTGGGCAACACCTTTTTGGGAACAAGGGTGGGGCCTTTCACCACTTCGACCTCCTTTCTAAGCAACAACAATGTCGCCTGCGCAAACCCGTACAACTCTCTTCTTTCAATGGCTTATACCGCATTCTATGTGCCTGCCTCAAAGGCGGGAACAGGTACGGTCTCTATGTACGCGAACAATGCGCTAGAGGTTTACTATGCGCCAAGCAGCTTTGCATGGAGCAATGTGCTTGGCGGCGGGGCATGGAATGCAAACCAGGGGCCGTCCTCCTTTGCGGCAAACTCGATAACGCTCTCAGCGGGGATAAACTACCTCGCGATTTTGTGGGATCATGATTGCGGCCCAGGGGTGCAGGTCGTAAAGCTGACCGGCCTTCCGTAAAGGCTACTCGGCCATCCTCTTTGAGAGGCTTGCGATGTTCTTGAAGTTCGCGAGCTGCGCGCCAGCATCGTCCATCGAGTTGAAGATCTCCATCTTCACCTTTTGCATGTCCGCAAGGTCCAGGACCTTTTGTATCTCCTTGTCGTTTAGCACGCTGTCGTTCACCATCACGATTGCGGCACTATAGCTCTCCAAGGATTCCCTTACCTGATCAACTCCAAAATAGGAGGCGGAAAGCTTTAGTCCTGTTAGGAACTTGTTTAGGAGCTCAAACTCTTTCTTCACCTGCTCCTGCGCAAGGAGCGAGATTATCGCGTCGCTTTGCATCGCCTCGCGTATTCCGCCGCGCTCAGCATCGCTTGCGGGAATGTAGACAAGGCGCTTCTCGATTTTTATCCCCTTGTCGTTTATGTACTTCTTGACATCCTCCCTTGTGAAGCCTGGGCCCGCGACAGCCACAATCTCTACCTTCATGTTCTTTATTGCGTTAATTATCTCAAGAAAATATTTTTCTCTCTGCGCCTCGTAGTCCTTCTCCTTCATCCTCTTGGAAAGCTTGCTGTATAGCTCTGTTATTATCTCAATCCCATATCCGCGAATATACGCAGTGGTTGCCTTCTCCTCATCTAGCGCGACGACCCCAATTCTTGGCTTCTTTGAGTCCGCAACCGCCTGCTTTACCCTCTTTAGTATGTAATCCTTCCACTCCTCCTTTTGGATGTCAAGCACGTCGCCCACCCCCACGTTTATCGTGTGGTAGCTCTGCAGCCTGATGAACTCCTCGGGCCTGCCCCAGAGGATCTTGCCCGTGAATCTTAGCATGCTTGCGCCCTTGTCTAGCTCCACCTTCTCTACTGCGATTTTTATCGTAACCTCCTTTTGCTCGCCAACATCGGTTTCGTTTGCACGGAACCTCCTATAGCTCTTTGACTCAATGTTGTCACCGACCGCAACTATTCTCTCGATTAGGTAGAGGTCGTCAAAAGAGTCGGGCCTAAGCCTAAGTGTGCTTGTCGCTGAGATTGTCTTAAGTACGTGCACTGCCTCACTTCTATATTATTGATGGGGAAATAAGTTAAAAGCTTTAGACTCCAAAGCAGTTCATGGAGTTTTTGCTAGTTGGCCTGGTAGCATCGCTGCTTGAGCTCTTCACTGACGCCTCAGCGGCGATAGGCACGTTTGTCACATCGTACGGGTACTACGCAGTCTTCATCCTCATGACCCTCGAGTACGCCTCCCTTCCAATACCAAGCGAGATAGTGCTTCCGCTTATCGGATTCTTTGCGGCAAGCGGGACGTTCTCGTTCCCAGTTGCGCTCGGGGTGGTCTTGGTTGCAGGGGTGGTTGGAATGTTCATCGACTACTACATTGCATATTTCCTCGGAAAGGAGGTGGTATACAAGCATGCCTCGCTTTTTCACATAAGCAGGAGAAGAATAGAGACTTTTGACGAAGCATTCAAGAGGAACGGGGAGTTTGCGGTCTTCATCGCAAGGCTAATCCCGATCGCGCGCGCGCTGATTAGCTTCCCTGCGGGGTTTGCGGGCATGCAAAAGAGGAAGTTCCTGCTCTACTCTCTTGCTGGCTCGTTCATCTGGGACGTGGTGCTTATGCTCTTTGGGTACTACGGGCTTGCGTCAAGCAGCGCCGGCACTGTGCTTGCTGGAATTGGACTCTTCTCGGTCGTGATATACATTGTCTACAAAAAGGGCATCGCGAGCATGAAGAGGATCGAGCCTTCCCCGCCGCAAGGCAAGCCTTGATCGACCCAAACGAGCTAAAAGCTTTAGAGTACAAGCCCTATCATGGATTTGGTGCTTTTGACCACCACTTTGGCCTCTTACCTGGCAACACTTACAGACAGCTACTCCTTGATAGACAACTTCCTAATCGCCTATGGATATTTTGCGATCTTCATACTGATGATGCTTGAGTACGCCTCCTTTCCAATACCAAGCGAGGTCGTGCTCCCGCTCGTCGGGTTCTTCGCGGCCCAGCACGACTTCTCTTTCTTTGCTGCGCTTCTGGTGGTGCTAGCCGCCGGAGTGATAGGGATGTTCATTGATTACTTTTTTGCATACTATGTCGGGCGAAACGTGGTTTATCGCTACTCGCCAAGGCTTGGGATAAAGCGCGAGCAGCTCCACGAGTTTGAGGACTGGTTTGAGATGAACGGAAGGTTCGCGGTCTTCATCGGCAGGCTAATACCCGTCGTCCGCGGGCTGATCAGCTTCCCTGCGGGGTTTGCGAAGATGAACAAGACGAGCTTCATCCTCTTCTCGTTTGCGGGCTCGCTGATCTGGGACGTCGTGCTGATGCTCTTTGGATATTTTGGCCTGGGCGCAAACGACGCGAACATTGTGCTGATTGGAATTGCTGCCTTCACCGTCGCGCTCTACACGATATACAGAGTGAGCATAGTGAGGATAGAGAGAATGTCGGTGCGCCATGCGCATGGCTAAGGCGTGAACTAAATTCCGGAGAAAAACAAATCGAACTACTTCTTTGATGGCTTTGCAGCAGCGCCTGCCGTCGGCCTTTGGACAGGAAGGGGCTTCTCCACCTTGTAGACAATCGTGTGGCTCTTCACTATCTTTATGATCTGGTCGATCGCAAGCCTAATCTGGTTCTCGGTCTTTGCTCCCGTGCAGATTATCTTTCCGTTCTTGAATAGCAGCAGCGCTGCCTTTGGCTCCTTGATCTTGCAGATGGCACCAGGGAACTGCTCCGGCTCGTAGTCTATGTCGCTTGACGCCCTTGCTATTCCGTATAAGTCAAGGTCTATTCCAAGGTCCGCGCTTGCGACTATATTCTCCACCCTAAAAACCGGCCTAGGGAGGTTCTTGCCGTTCTTTGCCATTTAAATCACGTGTATTAGAATACCATGATAGCTATTTATATATATTTGAGCAACAATTAAGTTGTACATTTAATAGGGATGAGTTATGGCACCACGTTCAAAGGGATTATTGTCGGCAAGGACCAGGCACCTCGCGCGCCACCACAAGCCAAACAAGCTTGGCCTCACAACGCTAATCAAGGACTTCAAGGTGGGCGACATGGTCGCGATTGTTCCAAAGGGGAGCTTCAAGGACATCCCACACCCAAGGTACAGGGGAAAGATTGGGGAGATAATCGAGAAGAGGGGAACCGCATACGTTGTCAGGATTCCGGTCTCAAAGTCCACAATAAGGAAGATAATCGTCCCTCAAAGGCATCTTGAGAGACCAGCGAAATAATTAGGCGCTTGCGGTTTTGGTCTTGCCTTTAAGGATTGTTTTTGCAATTTTGTCTATTATCTTGCTTGCGTCAAGGAGTTCAAGCTCTATTAGAATACCCTTCTTGTTGTAATGCGTAATCATGTTTCCTTCCTGTTCACCGAAATCTGGCTTTCCGCTCTTTAGCACCATGATTAGAATGTCGGTTTTGTAATCGTACTTATATTTCATATCTTTACCTTTCCCAAATATTTATTAATTTTATACAAAAATTTATATAGTTTAACTTTCCAATAGTTGAACATGGAAGAATTGGTCAAGATGTCCGAAAAGGGCCAGTTGGTGGTTCCAACAAGAATAAGGAAGAATGAGAGGTTTAAGGCAAGCGACAGGTTTATTGCTGTGGAGATAAAGGACGGAGTTGTCTTCAAAAGGGTAAATATACCGAAAATAAAAATTGAATTTGAGGCTATTTCTAAGGACTTGGGTGTACATCTGAAAAAAAGGAGAGTTAGGCAAAGTGATATATCCAAGGCGGTCAAATGGGCAAGAAAAACATAGTTCTCGACACCAATGTGCTAATTTCTGCATTAGGTTGGAAGGGTACCCAAGAACGCGTGTTCAGGTAGTTAAGTTGGATCCTGATGATGACAGGATAATTGAAGCGGCACTGGAGGGCAAGGCGGAATGTATCGTGACTGGGGATAAGAGATTGCTTGAACTAAACGGATTTGAAGGGATAAGAATCTGCAGACCCAGTGAGTTTCTGAAAGATTAGAAATGAGGCTTACCATAAGGCCTTGTAAGCAAATAGAATCTGCTCTCTCCCTTGAGCTCAACTATGATTCTGTCGGTTAGAAGCTTAACAGGATCTTGAAGAAGCGAGACCCTTGCTGAGATGTCCGCAAATGACTCAAATGGCTTCTCCTCCCTTGCCTTGATTATGCCAAGAAGGTGCTTTTTTCCGACTCCCGGAAGCAGCTCTAGCGCGTGCTCTCTTATGTTGATTGGCCCTGCCTTGTTGAATATCTCGACGAACTTTGCCTCGTTTGCCTTCACCACTCCAGAGACCGCGTTTGGAAGCGCGCTTCGTGACCCCTCGGTTAGTTCCATGTAGTTTAGCCTCAGCTTAATTAGCGCAATCTTGTCCCTCTCGCCCTTTCCAATATAGACGCGATCCCCCACCTTTAGGAGTGCGCCTGGCTTAGGAACAGCCTCTAGAAGCGTGAACTTGTTTTCCCCTAGGAGAATTGTGGTTGGCTCTGACTTTGCAGCGCCGGACTTTCCAGTAGGGAGGTAGTCGAGAACGACTGCATATTCTTCAAGTTCTTCTTTTCTTTCAATTTCCATATTTCCCTACCCATTCCTTGCATGCAAACCCTATTTTCCCCTGTACTTTGCGACTATCTCGAGGATCTTCTTCCTTGTCGGCTCCTCGAACGTCTTCTTCTCTATTAGAAGGGTGTTGATTAGCTGAACGTCATTTGCTGGCATTATGTCGATTATCTTTATGACTGCCTTCTTTGAGATCTCCTTTATCTCCGAGAGCTCTTCTTGCATCTTCTTTGACTTTGACACATCCAAACTCTTGAACTTCTTTGCGTGCTCCTCTGAGATCTGCTGCTCGTATCCGAGCTCTCCGGCCTTCTTTCGCTCTTCGAGTATGTCAAATGCCTGTGCTACCGAGACGGGCTCTCCGCTAATGTGATTCTTTCCTATCATGCTTTCGACCAAGGCTATATGGGTAAAAGTGATTATTAAACCTTTGTATGTTATGTATAAAATGAGTCAAATTTGGTGATTTTTTGGAGGCAAAAGAGGCTTATCAAAGCATTCTAGTTGAGATGAAAAAGCACATAGCCGGAAAGGAGGATACCCTAGAGCTCCTGGTGATCGCGCTGGTCGCAAACGGGCATGCGCTTCTTGAGGGAGTGCCGGGAGTCGCAAAGACGACCATGACAAAGGCGCTTGCCTCGACCATCCAGGCTGACTTCAAGAGGATCCAAGGGACTCCCGATCTTGAGCCAAAGGACATCGTTGGTTTCACCTATCTTGACGAGAACAACTCGCCCTCATTCAAGAAGGGACCTATTTTCACAAACATCCTGCTTATCGATGAGCTCAACAGGTCGCCTCCAAAGACGATGAGCGCGCTTCTTGAGACGCTTGAGGAAAGGCAGGTCACCGCAGGTGGAGTGGACATGCAGCTTCCAAGGCCATTCACCGCATTTGCGACCCAAAACCCGCTAAGGGTGGAGGGGACGGAGCCCCTGCCAAAGGTGCTGGCAGATAGGTTCATTATGAAGATTGATGTGGACTACCCAACGGAGCAGGAGGAGAGGGAGATGATTAGGATAAAGGAGAGCGAGCAGCACAGCACTGTCAACAAGATAATAGGAATCGAGGACATACAGCGCTTCCAAGAGCAGGCAAAGTCAGTGAAGCTGCCAGATGATGTTGTAAACTATATCACGACCCTGGTGGGTGCAACAAGAACTGATATTCACGTTGTTATGGGAGCAAGCCCAAGAGCGGATATTGCATTAATGCAGTGTGGAAAGGCAAAGGCGCTGCTTGAAGGGCGAGACACGGTAACAAAAGATGACATCAAGTTCCTTGCAAAGCCGGTGCTGAGCCACAGGATTGCAGTCAGGTCAACAGGAGGAGTTGGAGTAAAAGGCATAATAGACGGACTACTTGCGACCCTTTAATGTTATTTTAGTGAAAAACGAGGATAGAGTAATATTTTTATACCAAGAAAATCCCAATATGTAAGGAGAGTGGGTTATGAATAAATCTATTTTGGGATATTTGTCATTTGCGTTCCTCGTTGTAGTGGCTAACCTTGTGCTTTTGGGAGTGGGGGTTTTGGCTCATGCGCCAAATGTGATCGCGGCGCACAACCTTCAGGTTCTCGCACCAGGAATAGGATTTTGGTGCTCGCAGTATGATGGATCTGCTTACTGCAACTACTGCAATTTACACTCGACAGATTCACTCTGTGTTAATTATCCTTACTCAAGCTACTTGGCTTACTGCAATGCAAATCCAACTAACTCATACTGTCAACCGGTAACAAGCACTTCAGGATCTGCCGCAACTTGGTGCACACAGTACACTGGATCGAATTACTGCAACTACTGTCAAAAATATCCAAATTCTCCTACATGCACAGGTTATCCTTATTCGAGTTACTTGGCTTACTGCAATGCAAATCCAACTAACTCATACTGCCTTCCGGCAGGAAGCAGTGGTGGAAGTGGAGGCGCAACGCTTACGCAGTGGTGCACACAATATACTGGATCCAATTACTGCAATTATTGCCAGAATAATCCAACCTCTTCAACATGCACAGGGTACCCCTACTCAAATTACCTAAGTTACTGCACTTCAAACCCAACCAACTCATACTGTTTGCCACCTGGAAGCTCAACCGCAACTACTGCAACGGCAGGCCAGTGGTGCACACAGTATACAGGATCAAATTACTGCAACTACTGCCAGAACAATCCGGCTTCCTCAACATGCACTAGTTACCCATATTCAAGTTATTTGAGTTTCTGTACTTCACACCCGGGGGACGCATACTGTCAAACGCCTCAGGCAACTGGACAGTACACGAACACGAACAACCAGAATGGAGGAATCGGGGACAGCAACGCACAAAATTGCGGCTCAAATCCAACGTCCCATTCCTGCACACTCTATCTTTCTTATCAGTATGACCAGTTCTGTGGGGGCAGCATAAATTCTGTTTACTGTGCGAATTTTGGGCCAGTGGGTTTCCAAAGATACCAATACACTAATTTGTGCCAGGCTTATTCAAGCCTTAAGTACTGCCAGGCTTACCAGAGCACTACGACAATTCAAACTTATTGTGGTCAGCAAAACAACAATGTGCAGTACTGTCATGATTACCTAAACTCGCAATCTTATCAGTATGACCAGTTCTGCAACGGCAATTCAGGCTCATCTTACTGTAGCCCTAGGGGTACCCAAGGATACCAGGACTGGCAATATAGTCAGTACTGTCAAAACAACGCAAATTCACAGTACTGCCAGCCATACGTCAGCAGATCAAACAATCCATACTACCAGTATTCTGCTTGCCAGATAAATCCTAACTCAGCATCCTGCTCCAGTTCTGCAAACACGCAGCAAGGACAGCAGCAGGCTGCAAGCAACAAGTACGTCCAGTTCTGCAACAGCAATCCCGGATCGCAATGGTGCGCACCCAACCCTAACCAGCAGGGTTACCAACTCTATCAGTATTACTACCTTTGCCAGAGCAATTCAAACTCGCCTTTCTGCCAGACATACATGGACCCTTCCGCATACACCGGATGCTCAAGCGGCTCTGCAACCCAGTACTGCCAAACTTACATTGCCTCGGAGTCATATACTTATTACCAGTACTGCAGCCAGTTCCCTAGCGCATCTTACTGCTCACCTTCTATAAACAGCCAGGGTTTCCAGCTTTATATGTACAGTCTAAACTGCCAGAGCAATCCGACATCGGACTTCTGTCAGCAGTTCTCTTATACCACTTCACAGCAGTATCTTTATTGCACCGCATTCCAGGGATCAGCATACTGCAAGTACTGCCAGCAGAATCCGTATTCGAACCTATGCCTGAACTACCCTTACTCAAGTTACTACCAGTTCTGCACGGCAAACCCGAACAACGCATACTGCAAGCCATAAAATTTTAGTGTGGAACAAGAAGTAGTTTTTAGTCTGTCGGGCTTTGGTCCTTTGATTTCCTTCGGGTAGTGAAAGTTGTTCCCTCTTTATTTTTCTTCCTAGGCCTGTAAATTTTCTTTTTTGGAGCCGCTGCTTCTGGGGCTTCTTCCACCTTTTCGGATTTTAACTCAACGGATTCGGCATCTGATTTATTCAACTTTTCATCTTGGGTATCAGATTCAACCGGCAAATTTTCCACGATATTGTCAGAAGGCGCATAAGCTATCGAATCCAATTTGTCTTCAGATAGCACATTTTGTTCGGAGGAAGGAGCCGTATTTTCATTTAGCTCCCCGTTTTCAGTAGAGAGGCTGGAATCGCCCTTGACCATTTTTTCGATTGGTGCATCACTTTCAATGTTGCCTTTCTCTTCCTGGACAAAAGGTTCAGACTCCTCGGTCTCTCTGTCCTGGTTATTTTGAACTTGAGTATCTGAATTAAAGTCGGAGGACTGTTCTTGCACTTCGTCTTGGGAAAAGGATTCCTTTGAGGCTTCAAAATCGGCCTTTTCGCTGCCAATATTTTGAGTTGAATCTCCTTCATCATCAAGGAAGTTTTGGGGAGCATCGGAGCTTGCATCAATAATTTGATTTCTTTCTACAGGTTTTTCTTTTTCTAGCAAAAGCGACTCCTTTTCGCGCCTTTGTTCGTGTGAGTAATAGTACTCATCGCGATTGTATAAATACCAACGCAGATACAAAATGAGTAAAATTAGGAGCAATAGGATTATTACAAAAAGCAGATGCAGATAATCATAATCTGTATGAACAGACTGCATCTGGGGCATGGTGAATCCTGCAGAATCCTGCATCAAAACCTTAACTTGGTTCTTAAGATTGTTGTCAAGATGCACAGTAAAGTTTGAGCTGCTGGTTTTAAACTTTAATTGATTGTTTACATAAAGAGTGTATGAGTAAGGTGGTGTGCCGTTTTGAATGATGGCCGAGATCTTTTGGGTATCGTTTAAGTAGAAAAATGAATTCGAGGTTGAGGCGGAGTAAGCTAGCAGTTGCGGGGGATTGTTTATTTTTATGAATTGTACAGGGGTTATAGTTTTATTCTTAGCACCATCAACAACCTTCACGTAATAATAATGGGTGCCTACCTGAATGCCATTGCAGTTTGTTTTGAAGTTGAATGTGGGGGAATTTGTCAGGGACGAATTAATTGATGAATTATCCAGTATTACGGAATAGTTGTAGGGAAATTTGCCACCCTCTACGGAAAGAGAAACATTCATTGCGCAGTTGAGCCCATAATCGGTGGTTATACCTTGAATTTGCGCGTTCTTTATCCTCAGTGTGGAGGAACTCACGTTTCCCGTGTAAAAATTGTCAAGATAGTACTTCTCGCCGAGATTTCCGGACCTTATAATGTTTTGATCAGAGGGAAGAACAGGGCCAGAGGTGAAATTACTTAGGGTTTTTGGAACTGTTGCTTGAGCAATCCCATATGTCATTTGTGCATCGTATATCCAAAGTCTTGCTGTTGAATTTGAAAGTGAGGTTGAATAAGGGGAGTAAGTGACGGTTTGCATCTGTGAATAGTAGAGAGAGGGATGTATCCACTCGGTCATAAGGCCAGTAAAGTAGCCACTTGAACCATAGCTAGTGCGATAAGGATTTCCAAGAAATCTTACTGCCCCACGGTTACTAAGTTTGACTGTAGCATAAGCACTTGTATTGAGGTCTTTTGCAATCAATATCACATTTGGGTTGCTAAAATACATGTACAGCACTACTTTGTCATTCGGATAGACAGTTCCGGTAAAGCGGTAGTTATTACCGCTCCACGCAAGAAGTGTGCCATCAGGTGCAAACATAGAGTACATAAAATTAAACCCTGTACCGCCAAGCCAATCGAAGCCTATTCCCTCTTGGTACCAGAAGCCTGTGTCAGAAAATCCCTGAACAAAATAGCCAGGACCATATCCAGAGCCATCAGTTTGGGCTGTCGCGGTTACATTATAACCAACTACGGTCGAATTCTGAAAAAACGTGAGACCCAGGTCGTCCACATAGTAGCTGTAGGTCTGTGCGCCAACAAGGTGGATGGACTGAAACAGAACCAACAATAAGATTAACAGAGGTGCTTTTTGCATACAAATTACTAGCTAATAGGTTGGGTTTGAGATTTTAAGCCTTTCGCCATCCGTCGTTTTTATAATATTTTTAAGGTACAAACCAAAAGGAACATATTTAAATGTTTTATATACAATTAGACTATCTGTTGGTGTAGCAATGAATGCTTTTGGACGTATATCTTTGTTGTTCGTATTGGTCGCATTAGTTGGAATAGGTCTTGTTAATGCAGATAATCCGCCTGTAGTACCACCTACTGGTACCTCAGGAACGGGAAGCACCTCGGTAGTTACCACTTTGACATCACAGCTTTGCGGAATAGTTAGCGGGGTTAGAACAGTCATCGGTGTGATTGCGCTTGTTATGTTCCTAGTAGGTGGAGTGCTCTACGCAGTTGGTCACTTCATGCCTGCAGCAGGACAGATAAAGGCAAGTATGCAGGGATGGGCAATGGGTATGATCCTAGGTGGAGTCATTGGAGTAATTCTTGTGATTCTCGCACCATTCATAATCTCAACAATACTGAACTTCGGCTCAGGGCTCTCGAGCCTTGCCTGCTAAAGCAAAGTAGAAAAGTAGCGATTTCAGTTTTTATTTTTCTTTCCTCTTTATGGAGCTCATCAGGTCTGAGGCTGACCTTTACAGAATCTTGTTCTTTTTATCCTCTTTCATCTTCGTTAGCCTGGCCACTGCGATAACAGTTTTTGGGCTAGTCTCAGGATACGTGCAGATTACTGCCTTATTTGCCGAGCTGGCCTACTTCATCATTGCGTTCTTGTACATCAACAACTCGGGCAAAAAGTTTGGAAAAACAGGCACGGGCGTTTTCATAAAGGGTGGTTTTTTGCTACTTCTAATCTCTATCATTTCTACAGTTTCTTTAAACATCGAAGCAAGGGCAACTGCCGCCGCCTATCTCCTCTCGGCCTTGCAGTACGTTGCAATAAATGTGGTGCTCTTCCTTCCGCTTATCTTCCTTGCCTTCTTTGGGCTCTTTTTGCTGAGGAAGGGTTACAAGAAGGTCGCAGGAGCACTTTTTGTACTCGCCTTTGCTGTGATGCTTTTCTACTTCTTTTCCGGGATGGTCTTCCACCACTACAAGATTGACGATGAGGTATTCATACAGTATGCCTCTTCAAAGCTGCTGCTTCAGGGGATAAACCCCTACACTATTTCCGTCTCCGGACAGATCCTAGACAACTCCACAAACGGAACAATCAGCTCGCCTAGCATAACAACGGACAACAAGATCATGGGAACGCTAGCCTACCCCGCACTCTTTTTGCTCTCCTTTGTGCCATTCACCCTAATTGGCCCAAGCACCTTCGCAAACCTTGTCGGCTACCAGCTTGAGGCGCAGGGGATACTCTTCCTGCTGATCGCGATATTCACCACTGCCATAGTGCTAAAAAAAGAGTATCTGGAAAAGCCCAAATACAGCATAATACTCTTCCTAACCATATCGCTCGCATACCTCTCATCAATAACCATATACCTGATGTTTGCGCTGCTCCTTCTTGCCTACGCAAAGCTTGAGACAAAGTACTCTTGGCTCTTTTTGGGGCTGTGCGCTTCAATACACGAGCAGCTCTGGTTTCCCGTCCTCTTGCTGATCGTCTACTCTGCAAACAACCAAGGAATGAGAAAGGGAGTTGAGAATTTGGTTGGAAGCTTCGGAGTGTTTTTGGTTATTAACGCATACTTCATAGCGGGCAACCCTGCCGCCTTCTTTGGGAATATCTTCGGTCCTGTCAGCGGATTCTTGCTGCCCGAATCAGGATCTCCCATCGGCTACCTGATCGCAACCAACTATCATATCCTTTTGAGCACTTATTCGCTGCTTTTCATTCTTTCGATGATAGCGCTCACCCTCTTGTTTATCTACTTAAACAAAAAGAAGCTTGTGGGGCTCTTTAGCATGATTCCATTCGTCTTTTTGTCCCACTCAATACCGATATATTACACCTTCTTCACTGGGTTCATGATTGTCACTCTGTTTATTAAAGAGGGCAAGGGCGTAGGACTTTTAAGCAAGACGCTTAGCGAAAACAGGAATGTTGTGTATGGTGCACTTGCAATCATTGTGCTCGCTGGAGTTTACATCTTGCATGCGTCCCATAGCGCATATGCGAAGAATTTCAACTTGGGTGTCAATAATGAGACGCTTTATTTTGACAGTTTAACAAATACAACAATTTACAGCGCAAATTTGCACTATAGTAACCTCACAAACAACACCATATACGTGATTTCTGGCGCAGTCTCACGCTACAACATAGGCTTTGTGGGAATACTCAACTACAGCATAATACAAAACTG
Source organism: Microcaldota archaeon (assembly GCA_028867145.1). Taxonomy (GTDB): domain Archaea; phylum Micrarchaeota; class Micrarchaeia; order Micrarchaeales; family CABMGC01; genus JAGWGI01. The sequence goes on from JAGWGX010000001.1 coordinate 24,053, forward strand.
CTCAAGGTGCTCTAGCTACATGTGCAAGGTGAACGTGAATAGGATTGTGCTCCCAAGCAACCGCTCGATTTACAGCATTCGCCTATACATTAAGCCCTCTGTCAAAGACCCAATCTACGGCGCAAGGATGGCAATCTACAACGGCAATTACTACTATGTTTCAAGAGGGATCTTCAACCAGACAATATTGAGCCAGTTTTCCCCAGGATAAGAGGTCTTTTTATTTATTACACTGCTAATCCTATCTGGTAGTATGGCAGGAATAATCAGCGACACGCTCGAGACCTACATGGAGAACCTCAAGTTGGTCCTTCTCTTCTCAATCCCGTTTGTCATAGCATTCTTGATACCGCTTCTGGCGCCTCTGCCAACATACATAACATCTGGCGCAATCTTCCTTAGGAGCGCGAGTATTTTCATCAACCTTAACATCTTCAGCCTTGCGGCAATAATTATCCCGGTCTTTGTCTCACTACTTTTCCTGAGCTTTGCGATTGTTGCAATCAGCCTGATAGTGAAGGCTTCAAGGACTCACGTGCGAACGGGCAGGTCTGCGCTTCAGGGAATAGAAAAGTACACGGCGCAGGTCTTCTTCCTGCTTCTGATCTTTCAGTTCCTTCTCATAATAGTGAACATAATCGGCTACTTCCTCGGAATCTCCGGAGGGCTGACAGCGGTGGTCGGATTCATTCTTTTCATGGTGATCTTCTATGCGCCAAGCGCGATGGTGATTGACAACAAGAAGATGGTGCGTGCGATAAAGGACAGCACAAAGCTCGTCACAAAAGAGCCATTATACTTCCTCTTTGGAATCTTCCTTCTATTTGTCTCGCTCTCGCTGGTGGATGCGTTTGCAATCGGGCTGAGCGGAACGCTCTGGAGCAGGTATGTGGTACTTCTTGTAAGTTCTCTGATAATCCTACCTTTCTTCGTGATTTTCCAGGCGGAGGCGTATATGAAAAGGTTCCCAATCATCAAGAACGCCTGATTGAAAGCTATTTAAATAATTGATGCAATACTCTTCTCGGTTAGATGCGTCGCAGATTGGCAGGTCCTCAGGCTATTCTCCTTCTTATATTCTTCTTATTTGGAACGACAAATGCGGCGATAAACAACTACCCCACGCAGGGAATTTGCCTTAGCAACTCGCCCGCTCTTATTGCAATAAACCAGATACCGTTACTCGTAGTGGCGCTAATTGCAATTAGCATCTCCCTCGACGTAATCGCGATAGGATACATCATTGGAAAGCTTGTTCCGGGAACGCAGCTCACCCCGTGGGTTAGGAAGGAGTACTGGGAGGTTGCAAAGTCCGCGATGCTAATTGCAGGAGTTTATGCGATACTTGTCTTTCTTGGAAGCCTGTCCACGGGCATTGTGGGCGTTAGCGCGCCGCCCGGAGGAGGGCTTAGCTCTCCATTTGGGGCGCTCACCTCGTCGACGCAGCTCTACCTTGCCGGAATTTTTTGCGGGCAGGCCCTAACCACGCCCGCAACAACGGTTAGCTGGATGTGGGGCGATGGAAACACGGGATATGGAAGCAGCGCAAGCAACTTTTATGCTGCCCCGGGACCCTACACCATCACCGCTACAGTTCAGAACTCAAATGGGGACAAGGTTAGCGTCTCAAAGGACATAAACGTGGTCGCAAGCTCTAATCCCCCGATAACATTTAGCTCTGATTCCAAGAGCGGACTTGGAATGGAGATTGCATTCTCTGGAACGCAGAGCGGGCAGAGCGTATCGGTGCAGTCTTTCACGAGCCAGGGGGCACTGGGGGGGAGCGACTACGTGAGCTACCTAATTGGGCTGAGCGGAGGGATAGGATTCCTTCAGAGCCTCTCTGTGGGATACTACCTTCCAATCCCAACCCCTGGAATCTCATTCACGCTTGGCACAAGCTTCAACCCATACAAGAACACGATGCTGCTGCACAACATTGGTGACTCGAAGACTTATGAAAACTTGATAAACGATGTGATTGGACTCATAATACTGCCCACCTACACGATAATCGGGATGGAGTACTACCTTCTTCCTATGTTTGTCTTTGCGGGGCTCGCGTTCCTAATACCGATGGGCATAATCTTTAGGTCAATGCCATTTTTGCGCGGAATAGGCGGTACCCTTTTTGGCATCGGGATTGGGATCTCGGTGATTTTGCCCACGACGCTGCTCATAGTAAACCTTCCTGTCACAAGCATGGTGACCCCCTATCTTGTCTCGACTGCGAGCTCCTCGGGAAGCGTGCAGCCCCTCTTTGGGCTCACCCCCGCAAACCTTCCCTTCTTCACGGGCGGGGCTGGGGCGGTTGATGCATTTGCGAGCTTCTCGAACATCTTCCCGGCACTCAACGGAATAGTGCAGTTCAGCATCTTTTGCGTGGTGCAGTTCATGCTCTTCATACTTGACCTGATGATTACCTTCCCGCTTGTGGAGGCGATAGCAAAGTCGCTGGGAGGAACGATAGATGTAGAGTTCGGAAGGTTCAGGATAAAGTGATCTTATGTTTCCAATATTATTGCAAGCCGTATCAAGCACCTGCGCATTTGGCGGGATAAACGCGAACGACTGGGTGGGAATCTGCGCTGCAATCATAATGACGAGCCTCATCGTCGCCTCGTTTGTCTATCTGGTTTCCGGATTCTTGCCTAGGAAGGAGGGGGATAAGATAAAGGGCTACGTTAGGTTTGAGTACGTTCAGGCGGGGCTTAGCGCGCTTCTTGTTATGGTGCTAATACTAATAGCATCCGCAACCTGCAACATAGGAGCAAGCCTAACTACTCCAAGCCAGGATCCGTTCTCCTTCTCGCAGCACTATGTGGGAAGCCTGCTCTTTGAGAAGGGAATCGGGCTTGAGACGAGCATGTACTCAACTAGCATACAGTTTGCGGTCTGGAGCGGAGTGCTGGGCGGAGGTATAGATCAGCTCTACAGCTACTTCCCAAAGCTCACCAGGGAGACCACTATAGGGGGATTTGAGGTGACGCTAAAGCCGCCAAGCGACTTTGCATCGCTCTATGAAAACTACGCGGCGGTGATAGTTGACTTTTTCATACCGATATTAATAGTTAGCTTTGCGATGCTGCTCATACAGTTCGTAACGCTGCCCGTGATCTCCGCAGTCTCGTTGACGGTGGTGATTCCAGTAGCATTGATAATGAGAAGCCTCTCCTTCTCAGGACCAAGGCTACGCGAAGCGGCAAATAGCTTCATTGCGATTGCGATAGCGTTTTATTTCATCTATCCGATGACTTTCATAATGGATCAGGGGATAGTGAACTGGCTGTACTGCACACAGGACCCGAGCAGCACCTGCATAGGTAACCCGTATCCCCAGTTCATCGCAAAGTATACACTAAACAACGTGCAGCAAAGCTCGCTCTTTGCGACCCCTACCGCGAGCACGGGCTTTTTGCCCTTCTCTTTTTACCAGACCGCAATCACCCAGCTCGGGTGCAGCGTGATATACTGCAACAGCGGCAATGCCTTCTCGAATCCCTTCACTCTCATACTCTACGCCCCTTCGATAGTGATAGATTTGGCCCAGCAGCTATCGCAGTACCTCTTTGAGGCAACGGTGCTAATCGCGCTAAACATCGCGATAACGATCGGACTTGCATACGGACTTTGGAAAGGACTAACGGGGGGCCTTAGCTTCCTTGGAACAGAAGGACTCTTTTAGAGGATAGATATGGTACAAAAAGGGATTATTGGAATTTTTGCGCTGCTCATGCTACTTGGGACGCCGATGGCACAAGGCACAGCGCTCCCCTCAAACATACAAAACCCGCTTGCCACAGTCCAGCAGTGGCTACCGATACTTGCGATTGCGATTTTCCTCTCGATCTCCTTTGCTGCGATACTTTACATGCTTGGGAAAATCCTAAACGACCCGCAGATAAGCGCAAGGGGGCTCTCCGAGCTCGGGCAGGGAATCGGCACTGCGATATTTGCAGTCCTCGCGGTAGGCGTCCTGCTCTTCTTTGGCACATTCATCTCTGGGTCAACCCTCTTCACTGGCGGATTTTCAACAGATATATCAAACATCTGCGCGGGCTTCTCCTCCCCTCAGGTGCAGCTTGCGCTTGTTCAGCAGAATCCGACCACGCTAATGTGCACGATAGTTAAAGGCACAAACGGGGGGGGCGTGGACGCGACACCGTATCTAAACTACGGGCTTGCCTCAAGCTACGTAATAATTGCAAACCTCACCAACCAGGCCGCAAACAACATAAACAGCCTGTATGTCTACGAGGGATTCGTGGGATTTTTGAGCACGCTTGTTTCAGACCCGGGCTTTTGCGAGCCTGCCCCTTCATGCACCATTCCGGTGGTGCAAAGGCTCTTTTCGGTTGACGTCTCCTCAAAGCCGCTCGCTGGCTACTCGCTTATTAGCTCAATGACAAGGCCAGTAGAGTCGCAGGCGGTCTTCATCTTCTACATGCTGCTCACGCAGATGGTGGTATTCATAATACTCATAAATATCTGGCCATACCTTCTTGCTGCGGGAATTCTTCTAAGAGCCCTTCCCTTCACAAGGAGCGCAGGGGGGCTGCTGATGGGACTCACTCTTGTCATAGTGATAATACTTCCGCTTGTCACAATGATCGAGTATGGGGCTCTTGCGCACGGGGTCACCACGAGTCAGCTTGCGGGCAACGCGGCGCAGATACAGGACCATATGCTCTTTGGCCTAAAGAGTACGGGCTCAACATTTAACATTGCATGGGGAGATGGGACAAGCGATACGAAGACGCTAAGCCATACTTACCAGACGGCGGGCACTTACTCAGTTGTAGCAACTGTGACTGACTCAAATGGAGGACAGACAACAGCTTCGCAGCAAATTGTCTTGCCCCCTGTGCAACAGTACCAGCCGCCCGCAAGCCCAAAGCCAGCTCTTTACATGAGCAACCCTGCAATAAGCGGACTGAGCGTCTCAGTCTGCCCAACGGGAACGGCGGGAATCTGCACCCCATATGACTCACTCCTTCCAAACTTTTATGTCTTCCCAAGCCTCCAGCAGATAATAAACTACAATGACTGCTGGCCCCAGGACGGAAACCTTGGGCTTGAAGAGGCTAGCGACTCGCTTATCATGGCGACGCAGCTGGGAGTTGGAACGGGCCTTGAGTTTGGGGGATTCGTGCAGCAAATTCCCGACCTAAAGGGTGCAGGGATAAAGTGCTCGCCTCCAGAGGCGATTGCAAGCACGCTGCAGCTAATGGACGTGTACGGAATGATGTCGGTCGTTGGATTCATAATTCCGCTCTTCAACATACTGATAATAATCTCTGCAATAAAGAACATGTCGTATCTCTTCGGAGGGGACACAGACATCGCCGGGCTTGGCAAGTTGGTTTAGAATGAAGGCAATGGTATTCGTGGTTGCGTTTGCGCTCCTTCTCCTAGCCGGAAGCTTGCATGCGCAGGTTGTGCTGCCGGCGCAGGGAATCTGCTCGGATCTTTTTGGGCAGGTTGGAGCAAACGGCCAGGTCACGCCCGGCAGCATACAAAGCGCGCTCCCAAAGCTCACAGACTTCACAGGATATAATTTTATGCTGCTCTTCTCGCTAGAGATAGTGCTTGCGGTTCTGATGGTGCTTGCTATAATGTACGCGATAGCCACCGCGTTTGGAATACAAAGGGTGATAACTTTTGTGAGGACGGAGTACCTTGAGAGCGTGCTGAACATAGTGATAATCGTCCTGCTGTTCGGTGGAATCGGGGTGCTTGCGGGCGGAATCGGATTCATCTCGAACCTTGGCGCCTCCGTGGTGAGCTCCTCGGGAGTGCAGCAGGTTGGCAGTTACACTCTTTCTCTGGCAAGCTCTTCTAGCATAGGCACAATCACGCAGGTCTACAACTCGATTTGCAACACGTACTTCAACGATGCGGTCTTGCACTTTGCGGGGCTTGGGGCGCTGAGCAATGAAAATCTGATTTACAGCATAGCCTCCGGGCTTGAGATACAGGCGATGCCAAACGGGATGGGGATAAAGTTCTCACCCTTCTTTGGAATAACCCCTTTTGTGCAGGTGCTCAGCTTTATGACGCCGCTAATCACCGGCGCGATTATCGTGGAGCTCGGAATAATCTTCCTCCTGGGCCTCATCTACTATCTCTTCCCGATCTTCCTCTACTTGGGGATCTTGCTTCGCTGCCTTCCGTGGACAAGAGCCGCGGGAGGAACGCTCCTTGCGCTCTTCATAGGATTTTATGTCTTCTTCCCTGCGCTGCTATACCCGTTTGCCTCGATAGACTATAGGTGCCTTGCGGGGCAGTCAAGCAGCTGCACGCTCCAGCCCCAGCAGACGATCAACCTTCCTCCCGTTCCCTCAACTGCCCAGTGCCCATCGCTTGCCCAGAGCATAGCATGCGCCTTCTCCGTCGCGCTAAATGTTCCCGCGCTGCGCACCTTCTTCTTTGAGGGTCAGTTCATAGCGCTTCTTGACTTTTGGATCTTCTCGATAATAAACGCCTCGTTCCAGATCTTCGGGGTGGTGATCTCGTTTGTGGTCTCGTACAGCCTGCTTGAGGGCTTTGCGGACCTGCTTGGCGCCCCATCGCTTACGGCAAAGAATCTCTTGAGGAATGTTATATGAACTTTGAGCCGCTCTTATTTGTGAACAGCTGCCTGAGTAGCATAAACGGATTCCTAAGCGCCCCAATCACAGGATGGTTCCCGGTCGCAGTGCTTGGTACCCTTGCGACTGCCTTCATAATAGCGCTATTCTACGTAATTGAGCCGTTTGTGAGCAAGCGATCAGACTCGAGGGCATGGACTCGGGCAAAGCTCTACGAGACATTCTTCGCCTTCCTGCTGGTTCTAATCTTCGGCGGAATAGCAAGCATGTTGTGCACGGTGAATCCGGTGCCCACATACTCTAGTGTCGGACTTGTGCCAAACGCATGCAATCCAAGTCTCGCGGGAGGAGACCAGAGCATAAACAACATCTTTGCTCTCGCGGAGTGTAACCTCTACAACTTCAACAAGAATATAGTAGACTTCCTAAACTACATGATTGCTCTCATAACCTTCCTTGTCTCAAGCGCGCCAGGTGTGGGGCTCGCAGAGAACTTCCTCCCAGGGGTTAGCAACTTTGGTTTCTCGCTGAGCTTCGCAATTGATGCATCGGCGATAAAGCTCTTCTTTGAAAGCGCGGCGATTGCGCTAGGCGGGCTCATACTCATCTCGCAGGTGCAGCTTGTGCTGCTTGACGCCTCAATGGTGCTCTTTGCAATACTCCTGCCGCTTGGTCTGATCGCAAGGATATTCGGGGTCACAAGGACATTTGGCGGCGCAATGATAGCCTTTGCAATGGGGCTCGGGGTTGTATTCCCGCTGATGATTAGCATAACATATGGATTCCTTGGTAGCGCCATTGATAGCTTCAACCCGCTTAGCTCGGTGAGCGGGGCGCTTGTGGGAGGGATAGAGGCGCTAGGAAGCAATCCAGGCCAGATCCTGCAGGGGACCTCACTTGCGTTCTTCAGCCTTGGCAAGGATCCCTTCCAGGTTTTCTATACCATGTTTGAGTACATAGGGATAGGGCTTGTTGGCACGCTCATACTTCCAATTATAACATTTACGATAGTAAATACATTCATACTTGACTTTTCGCAGGCGGTGGGAGAGAGGATGGACTTCTTCTCGCTGCTCACTAGGGTGGTTTGATGAGAGACAAAATTTTTATTTTTGTGATTCTGCTTTTGTCCCTAATTATAGGCAGTCCTTCCGCGCAGGGCACAGTGCAGTCCGTTGGCGCTTGCGCTACAAACCAGTTTGGGGTTGCGGAGATTGCGCCATGGTACTGCACAAGCATAAATCAGGTAATATATGGGGAGTGGCAGCAGTGGCTTCCTGTCGCATTTGCTGTGATACTCCTCTCGTTTATGATAGCCGCGATTGTCTTTGTATGCGGTGTGGCGCTTAGGAACCAAAAACTCAGGGAGTTTGGAGTTGGGGAGATATATGAGGCAACTGCCTCCGCAATTATCGCAGGCCTTTTCATGACCATAGCTGCGGTTATGCTTGGAATTGTTCCGGCCAGCTTCACAGGACCTTCGGACCCTTATGTAACCTCGTTAAACTACATCTCAACTACAATCACGCAGACAAACGGCCTAATCACTCATCTCTTTGCTACATTTTCTGTTGCAGCCTACTTCACAAGCTTTAGCCTAAACGTGGGAGGCACTGTTGCGGCAGGCACCGATACAAGCTCGGCCACAACAATCTCAAAAGACGCAATAGGAGCGGTAAAGCAGTTTTCCGGGTTTTTCAAGAAGACAAACTCGCTCTTTTCCCCCGCGATTGACGCGCTCTTCATGGCGCCCGCGCAGATTCTCTCTGTCCTTTTGATGGGAGGGCTGCTGACATTGCATATAGAGTACTATCTGCTCCTTTTCGGGATGTATGCCGCGATACCTGTTTTCTTGCTACCGGGAATTGTCCTAAGATCCTTTATTCCCACAAGGAGCCTTGGAGGGATGTTCATGGGAATTGCGATAGCCTTCTTCTTTTTGATGCCCCTGATGTTCTCGGTCGCATACTATTTCACCCAGCAGGGCGTGGGCGGATCGCTTACAACCGCAACCGAGCAGATAACGCAGTTTGGGCAGGGAGTAGGCGCAGAGCAAAATGCTCTCACCCCGAGCAGCCCGCTTGTCACAACCCTTAACAATTTGCAGAGCTCAATGGGCGCATACTGGCTTGCGATACTCTTCTACCCTGCAATGATAATGGCGCTCACCTACTTTGCAATCATTACCATTGCGGATTTCATAGGCGGATTTGCGAAGGGATCTGGAAAGTTCATGTCGACGCTCTAGCCGGCCGATGCAGAGAGGAGCAAAAGGTTTATTTATAGATTTTTGGAGGATATGTATCGTAGGGATTGATTGGTTAATCTAAGGAGCTTGCTTTTCATATCTTTTGTTGGAATCTCGCTAGTCCTAATGATAGTCACCGTGAACCTGCAGATCCCAGACTATGCGAAGATAATCTTCCTTGCGATAGCCCTCTTTGTCGACATCCTTGCCGCATCCACAAGGTACTACTCGTATCTTTTCATACCGCTCACAAAGATCAAGAACGGGACGATAGTGCTCGACACTGAGGAGCCATTTTACCTCTCCCCTTCAGGCAACGCGCTGATTGTGAGGGAGGGAAACGAGGTCTACGCGACCGCGTTCATCAAGATACCCGTCTACAAATCTGCGACAGAGATGAACGATGAGGAAAAGGTTGATTTTGCAAGGCTCTTTAGCAGAATAGTGAGCCTTAGCAGGACGCCCTTCAAGATAAGCACCCAGATGTACCTTATCAACAAGGACGATTACATCGCGAAGATTCGCGACAGGCTAAACCTAATTGAGGAGCAGTATCAAAAGGCACTCGTTGACAAGAGCACAACAACAGGCGCGATGGAGAGGCTCAAGGGGGAGGTGACGATGTGGCACAACCTGCTTGAGAGCATAGGAAGGATACAGTCACACGCACTGCTGAACTACGCCACTGTGACAGCACTTGGAACGACCGAGGAAGAGGCAACGGCGCTTGTAAACCAGCAGGCAGATGAGATTGCAGCGGGAATCGGCGCGATACTTGGGGTCACTGCGCCGCTAATGACCGGCGAGGAGATTCTGCTTGTGACGCAGCCTGATTTCACCATACCTTTCTCAACAGTGAGCGAGAGCATCAGGCAGAAGACGGTTTCAGAGGGGTTGTGAAAAGATGGATGAGGAGACAATAATTTACCTTGGATTCACAGGCATGGTCGCACTCCTTGGAATCTTCTTTTCGGGAGGCTACGGGACGCTCTCTATAGTTGCAATTGCGCTTTGCGTCGCCACAATAGTTTTCATAATCGTTATGAACTACGCAGATTTCATACTCTTCCCTGTTTTCACAATTATTTTGGGAATAAAGACGGAGGCCGCAAAGAACTACATGATCCCAAAGAACCAGAACTGCATAATAAAAAACGTGAACGGGCTCTACTACGCAACAGGCTATCTGACCGCCAACGTCTACAACTTTGTATTTGCGGCGGAGCGCGTTGAGGAGGGGGAGGATGCAAAGCTTGCCGCGGGGCCGGACAAGTGGGAGAGGATCGTGATGAACGTGAAATTCCCGTTCAAGTTCCATGTGATAAGCTACGCGAACGAGATCCAAAGCTACAGGGAGGAGCTTGAGGGCAAAAGAGGATTCCTCGAGTTCCAGCTCTCAAAGGAGATGCAGGCATCAAGCCCAAACCAGCTCACAATAGATGATTTCCAGAGAAGGATAAACATAATCCAGTCCAGAATCGAGCGTCTCTCATCTGGGGAGAGGCCGGTCGGCAGCGTGATGTACATCGAGAGCATTGCGGTGGGAGTTAGCGAGAAGGCGGCGATGGACGCGCTCACGACCCAAATCGACCAGCTCCAGACCGTCTTCAACTCAATGGACCTGAGCATAAATAGGGTGGTGGGAAGGGAGCTAAACATCCTCTTCAAGTTCGGGTTCAAGCTGCCTACCACCGCATCTGAGCTGGAGGGGCTATTCAATGTGCAGAAGTGAAGTGTTTTTAATTAGAACTGAGTGGTAAGTGTATGACTTTGGTAAGGACGCAAAATCTGATGAGCAACGAGCTCGCCAAGAGAGTCTTCCTCAGCCGTCCCCCGGAGCCGCCTCACGAGTATTTGCTCAACGACCCAACAAACTCAATCTTCATAGGGATAACGAAGATCTTCGGGGCGCCGTTTAGCTGGACTTTTGCAAACCTCACAAACCCGCACCTTGCGGTTGTCGGAATAACAGGAGCTGGTAAGTCCTTCTTCGTCAAGACCTTCCTTATCAGGGCAAGCTATGTCTGGAACACGAACGCGATAATAATTGACTGGGCTGGTGAGTACAGGGCCTGGGTGAAGCAGAGCGGGGGAACGGTCATCTCACTTGCAAAGGGAGACTACCTAAACATCATGGACCTCTCCGGGATGAAGCCTCTGGACAGGGCAAAGCAAATCGTCAACTCGCTTGAGATACTAACTGACATCTCCCAGTACCCTGAGCAGAAAAGGCTGACAACAGAGGCGCTTGAGCAGGCATATGTCAACCTGGGATTCAATCTTGCTTCGGTTCCAGATCCAAAGAAGGAGGCGCCAACGCTAAAGAACGTTATCTCGCTTCTTGAGGAGAAGCTTCAGGATGGGACATATGAGTATCCTGCGGAGCTTGAGAATGCGATCTATAGATTAAGGCAGTTTGCGCGTGAGGGAGAGGACTACTTTGCAAGAAAGAGCACGCTTGACCTTGGAAAGCTTGTCTCATCGGGTCTAGTAGACCTTGACATCTCGGGACTTCCTGACGAGAGCTTCAGGGCGCTTGCGGCGCTCTTCATACTCCAGTCGCTAAAGGAGAAGATGCGAATGGAGGGATGGAGCTCATCAAAGGGGCTTCGCGCAATCGTTGTGCTAGACGAGGCATGGAAGGTAGCAAGCGATGAGAGGAGCGATGCGGTTATGATTGTAAGAGAGGGAAGAAAGTACCAGTTTGGGCTGATTGTCGCATCCCAAAACCCGACCGACATCAACGAGGCGATCTTCTCAAACGTCGGGACAACTGTGATACTTAGGATAAAGTTCGAGAAGTTCATGAACTACCTTCAGGGCTCGCTAAACTACTCCAACTTCATAAGAAAGGAGATCTCAAGGTTCGGAGTCGGTCAGGCTGCAATAGACATGTCCTTCCAGACCTCGGTACAGTTCCCGGAGATCTTCGTCATAGACAAGGTCGTAGGGGAGATTCCGCTGGATGTTTACACACTATCAGTTGGCGACATAATGAACCAGGACGAGCTTGAGAATCCGGAGATGCAAAAGGAGTACTACTTCGAGAAGATTGACCTGCGCAACAAGCTAATCGAGAGCAACATCGGAATTGAGGTGATAGAGAGCATCTTCAAGAGGCTAGATGACAAAAACAGGCAGCTCGACATCCGAGGCTTCATACAGGTGCTAAACGAGTTCAAGGTGGAGAAGCAGAACGTTATAATACTCCTAAGGAGCATAGGCCTTCAGGACATGGTGATAACAAGGGCGTTCACCTACATAGCGACGTGATAGTATGGGAGCGACATTTGTGGTAAATAGGCTGGAGCTCAAGAGGATGCTAACAATGCTCAAGGTCAGCGACAAGACGATCGATGAGCTTGAGGCAAACCTCAACAGGCTCCACAGGCACGTGAACGCGGTCTCGTTCGCGGGAATGCTCCAGAAGGTGGGACTAAAGCAAAACGACATCACAAACGTCTTCAGGAGAATGGGGATAGACGACATAAACATAACAGAGATATTCAACGCTCTTGACGAGGAGAAGATAAACGAGACCTTCGGCAAGATTGTGGTACTGACTGTGGAGTGATTTTTTGGCAAGGAGCATCTGTGTTTGTTGCGGGAACGAGGCGGCGGGGCTGCCTGTTGAGGAGGACAGCGTAATCAGAGGGCTGCGATTTGTGAAGGCAAAGCTTCACATGAAGGTTAATAATAGCAAGCTGGTCTGGTGCAGGCAGTGCTATCCAAAACACGTGCACGCAACCGTGTCTGCAAGCAAGAATCAAAACAAGACAGGTGTTCCTGTAGTGGTCCTCCAAGATCCGGGTAGGCACCCGACAAGCTGGGTTGAGAGGGTTGGATATGAGGAATCAAGAAGGAATTATGAGTCTCGCCAGATGACCTACATCGCAATAGGCGTGATATTTGGGATACTCGGGGTGCTGATCTCCTTTGGAATAGGGAGCATTATTGCAGCAATTGTGGTCATCATCTTCCTCTACCTGATGTCCCTGCTAACCTACACCCCAAAAATCGCGGTAAAAACAGCAAAGTAATCTCGGTTTTTGCCCAAAAAGGGGAACATAAACTAATAAATATACTTAATAGATAGTAATAGAAGAGTGATTGGTTGCCTGAAGAGGAAATTGTGCCAAAAGTGGAGGAGATAACTTTTTCTGGAAAACTTACGGGCACCCTTGAGCAGACAAGGCAGAAGCTTGCTGCGATCCCCTTCTTTTCAACCAAGATAAACGGCGAGGAGCTAAACCTAGCGAAGGTCGAGAGCAGGAACATAAAGAAAAAGCCGTTCCTTTTCTACCTGATAACGATAAGGGCGGACTCTGTGAAGGTGGTCTACTCAATTGCGCCGGACACGAGCGAGAAGCTAAGGAGGCTCTACGTGATAAAGAACCTTGCCTCGGTCCTCTCGATAATATACGATTCCTACCAGATAGACACGGTCAAGTTCCTGCAGTATGTTGACTCCTCTATCGACGAGATGCTAAACTCACTATCGCAAAGCTACAGCACGCTATTTAACAAGTACGACTCGCTCCTATCTGAATACAGGGAGATGAGAAGGCTCAACCTCGAGCTCTCTGCCTCAAACCGCAACCTCACGATACAGACAACGCAGTTTGACGAGGACAACAAGCAGCTAAACGCCCAGCTCAAGGCGCTGCAGACCTACTCGGACGATGCGCTGATGGCGATGGTCCAAGACTGGATAGAGACGCACAACAACTCGATAGACATAACCGAATTCGCCGGCAACTACAAGATTGCGGCGCCCAGGATCGAGCAGATACTAGACAAGATGGTCTCGCTCGGGTACGTGGAGCTCAAGAGTTGATGGCCGTGAAGTACTCCGCCACCGTAAACAAGAAGTTCAGGTACGTAAAGGTGTACAGGGTGGTTAAGAAGGTTAACCAAAGCACGAACGCGGTCTCGCAGTTCATGGAAAAGTTCGTTGACAAGTACATCTTGAAGAGAAACAAGGTTGAGGAATAGGCGAGAAACCCCATGGAGCAGAAATCAAAAAAACGAGGCATTGCGATAATAGCGGTGCCGATTGCAATAGTGATCTTGCTCCTTGCAGGGATTGTAATCTACACCCAGAGCACACTTGGCTCCATACAGGCGCACTCGGTCGCAAATAGCCTGGGGCAGATACGCTTCAACTTTTCAGTGGTGAGCAACGGCATTGCAACATATGGCAATGCGCAGCTAATCACCCCATATGTGGTCACAAAATACACCTCAAGCAACGCAACCTTTCTTTCTCTTTACTTCAATTTATATTCCAGAAACCCGCTCCCCAACATCTACTACCTAAACACGACAAACTACTGCTACCAGTGCTACAGCGACAGCGCACTCTTCGCAAATGTTAGCGCATACCTTGCAAGGTACGGGCTTGTAACTGCAACAAGCACGCTTAGCTACATAAATCCAAGCCAGCTCTCCAAGATTCCACGAAGTTCAATAATAATAGTTCCATCTGGAATACTTCCGGTCTATATGCTTCCAAATTCAGCATTTCCAATCAACGGTAGCGCCAGCATCTTGACGCTTCTAAACCAGAGCGACACTATACTTTATATCGGGACAAACTTCTCAAGGAGCTCCGCTCCGGGGGGGGTCATATTCTCAAACTCTAATGCGACAGTCTCAAAGCTAAACAATGCGGGGCTCGTCACGCTTCCATTCGCAAACAAGAACGCAAGCAAGACCTTCTCCTACTTTAGCGCGCCAACATTCTCATTTGGCGTGGGCGGCTACTTTGGATACGCATCCTACGTCAATACCTACAACGGATCTATAGTGTCATTCACGAATACCCAGAGATCTGGATGGCAGAACACAAGCGCGATAGGCTATGACATTGCAAAGACGCTAAGCACCCATTTTTGGCTGCATCCGCTTGCGAGCGGAGTTTACTCACAGGGATCTCCTGGCAGCGGCACTATCGGAATTCCCGCGCTCAACAGCACAATGATTAACAACAAGACGACAATCGCAAAAGTGGTCAACTCCTCATACGGAGTTGTGACCGCCCTGATTTACAACTCGAGCAGCCTGATTGAGAGGGCGCTTCCTGTCAAGGTCGCCTACATCTCAAATGGGAGCCTCTCCATACAGCCATACCTTGGGCAGACGCAGAGCATCCCGATAGGGGTTAGCATAAACCTAAACTCCACAAGGCCGCAGCTTGTGATACCGCACATTGATTTATACAACAAGAACCTCACCTACATAACAAGCATCTCGGTGCCCTTCTTCAACACGACCTCCAACATAAACATAATAAAGTACTACACCTTCCAGCTCCCCAGCGGCACATACCTTGCGGTACTCAGGAACTTCTACAACAAGTACTACTCAAGCGCGTTCTTCAATGTTACAAACGTGACCCTGTCCCCGATCTCGCTCAACTTCAAGAACGGAAGCTTTGTGTTTTCGGTGAAGAGCAACAACATCCCAATCACAAACACCACCTACTCAATCGACGTGAACGGGGCATATAGGGTAAGCGGCAATGTGACAAACGGGTACATACTCTACAACCTTCCAAGGGACACGGTGCTGGGGTACGGGACCGAGACGTTTAATTTGCAGATGTTTGGGAGCAAATACAGCTACAGTACCTCAAATGTGCAGCAGGTGCTAAACATCCCGACAATATACATCGAGTTTGTGATTGTGGGGCTTGCGATAATAATACTAAACCTTATAGTGAAGCCGCCAAACAGGGATGAGTACTACATAGACGTGCCTGAGTTCCATGAGGCAAAGAAGTTCAACGTGAAGATAAACAAGGGCGAGATCCTAAGCGTGTTTGACAAGGTCAACTTCGCGTACCACTGGAAGTACATGCCGCTAACCCTGGAGGAGATAAAGAGCGGGATCAGCGGAAACATTAGGTACAACAACATCCCGGTCTCGATAACGATGCAAAACGCGGCGATGATAATGAGCAAGCTTGCGCTTGAAAACGAGATCGTCTCATCCGGAGGGTACTATGCGCCAAAGAGGTGGACAAGCGATTCTGGATACGACATCGAGTATCTCTCGATATTTAGGAGGATAAGGGACTACTCAGTCGGGCATGCAATCTTGTTCACGGACATCGGGGCAAGCGAGGCTGCGGACATTACGCTGAGCAAGGGCGGCGGACAGACGCACATCATGATCTACTCAAGCCTCTCAGGGATAAAGAAGATAAATGTCTCGTCTGACCTCAAGACCTACATAGTCTTTGCGGACGAGGAGAAGCTGCTTGGATTCACGGACAAGATCTACAGGTCGTATGGAAGCGAGGCCGAGATGCTAAAGATCGGGCTCTCCTACGGATACATAAGGCTCGTCGAGGCAAACAACCTTGACCAGATAGTCTTCTAAGAATTAGGCTTCCTCTTCCGCTTCTTCCTTTACGCCCTTTGCTTCCTCTGCCTCTTGCGCCTCGTCCTGGCCAAAGAGCTTGCTGTACTTGTTTTCAATTAGGGACTTTAGCGATTTCTCTATGTCCGCACTCTTAAGCTCTGATAACTCGCCGAGGTCGCTTGAGAGCTGGCTCACATATCGCATAATCGTCTTGTACTTCGTCTCCGCTGTAGTCCTGCTCTTGACGCCGCTTAAGTATCTCTGCAAAATTCTGAGTGCATCCATCACGGAGAGCCTTACTTCCTCCATAATCTCCTCTTCCTGTGCGACAGACTGCTTCCCGACCCCGGAGTAGGGCACGTAGACCGAGCAGACGCTAACTAGTATGCTAATCGGGGACTTCTCAAAGTCCTCGATGTTGTACCTCTTCCACTGCAGGCCCCTAATTGCCTCCGAGATTCCGCATGTTCCCCCATCAAAGAGGAGCGGAACCTTGTTTGCGAACCTAAGGATGCTCCCTCCTGCGCCGCTCTCAGTTGTCTTTCCAGCATTGCCGCCGTATGCAATGCCAACCTCAACTACAAATGGAATCCCTCCCCTGAACACCTTTGACTTTCGCTCGACAACCGACATGAACTCCGGGTTTAGGATGTTCTTGATTGCCGCCTCGATTTGCTTCTCGCCGATTGTTGAGAGTGAGTCCATCTCTGGTGCAATCCACTTGATCTTCTTGAAGGTGGCAATAAGTGTTTGAGCCTCATCCCATGTCAGCTCCTTTGGCGGCTTTGATAAGTCGATTTTCGGGGCGAGCTCCTTTATCTCTGCAACCTTATTCGGAGTGACCCTAGCAAATGACTCGATCAAAAATGAGGAGATCTTGCTGGAGTTTGTCACATGCGCAAAGTCGAGCAGGTCGCTTGACTCAAGTCCAAGAGGATGAGGCTTGATCTGCTTTGGCCTCTTTGGCATCTCGTTCACAGACCTTGGAAGGGAGATCTCCTTTCCATCTGGGCCGATAAGCGTGATTGCAATGTGAGGATTTGTAAGAGCTGTTCTTTTTAGGTATTCATAAACGCCGTGATCGGAGTTCTCGTACTTAACCCCGCCAAACTCCGCCTTGACCATAAGGCCCCTGAAGTTGCTCTTCTCAAGCTCGACTAGGTTCTCGATCTCTGGCTTGTTGTCCTTTATGTTGATACCAAGGTCGCACTCGTAAGTCTCCTTGCCCGTTCCTGATTTAATGTGAATCTTCTTTCCGGTGGTTATCTGAGAAAATAGCGTGCATCCAGCTGCCCCGATTCCCTGCTGCCCCCTTTGCTGCATGTACCTGTGGAACTTTGTTCCAGAAAGAACATTTGCGAGCGCCTTCCCGATTAGCTTCTTTGGAATTCCAGGGCCATTGTCGGTAACCTTCACTATGCATCTCTCCTCTCCGCTGTCCTTTATCTCCACCGTGATCTCCGGTAGTATCCCTGCCTCCTCGCACGCGTCAAGTGTGTTAGTAACGTATTCATGAACCACTGTGGTGAGGGACCTCACCTTCCCCGCAAATCCGAGCATCTGACGGTTCTTCCTGAAGAACTCGGATATCGAGTGCTCCTTGAACTCCTTGAATATCTCGTCAGCGCTTACCTTCTTCTCTGCTATATCATCACCCTTTCCCTGCTCTCACGCCTTGCCTTTTCCATTATCCTGTATGCCTTTTTATGCGTTCCTCCCTCAAGGAGGATCTGAAGTGCAACATTTGCTATCTTTGTCTGCTCAATCGTGCCGATCATGCTAACCGTGTTCTCGTATATGCAAAGCTTCGCGCCGCTCACCGACTCTATGTACTCCTTCGTCTTGCCCTCCCTGCCGATGATCCTTGCCTTCACCCTTGTGATCTGGTCCTTTGTCTTGAAAAGCTCCTTGAAGCTAATCGAGGTGAAGTAGTAATCCTCGGTGAGCAGGGAATATGCCTGATTTAGCTCAAAGCCCCTTCCAAATGCTGCAATCACGTTCCTTGCGTTGTACTCCTCGTACGCCTCACCCTCGATGACCACCTCGTTCTCGTCCTCGATTCTTATCTCGCAGCCAAGCCTCTTGGAGACTGAGGCAAGAAGTTCCTTGTCAGAGGTGAGTAGTTTGGCTCTCTTTAGGGGTATCAATATTTGCTGCAACTAACCACTTGTGCTACTTACTTTAGTGGGAAACTTATTTATAACAGGGGCAGGAGAAAAAGAATCACAAAAGAATCTTATCGGAATGATCTTTGCCATGAAAACTTCCAGTAAAAGCCGTTTTGACGTCGAAATTTTTGGCTTGCCCGGATTGGGGACTGCGCATAAATTCAGTGGCTGAGCCCCAAAGTAACGCAAGCTTTAAATATCTTAACAATGGTAATACTTGCATTGTGTGATTCAGTCGTGATTGTTTCACGAACTCAAATCAAGCGAATCACGAACTCTGGCGGATTGTCGTCGGAGACCAAAAGTGCATCAAAATGACCAAAAAAAGCAAGCAAATGGAGCAGGAAATCCTGGAGCTAAAGAAGGTCGTAGAGAAGCTCTCCAAGGGAGGGGTCGAGGAGGTGCACGAGGATGCGGGAGTCTCAACTATGCTCAAGTACATGCTGGAGGAGCGCGAGAGGACAAACAAGATGCTTAAAGGGATCACCGAGAGGCTAAGAAAGCTCGAGTCTGACCTAACCGAAATGGAGGCGCCAGAGGAGAGGGCCCCTGAGTTCCCTGTGGGCAACAAGGAGGTGCCGATCTCGGCGCTTGACTCGAAGATACTAGAGTTTGCACAGACAAAGGGAATGGTCTGCGCCGACGACCTTCAAAAAGAGATGAATTACAAGGGCAGGAACGCGGCATGTGCAAGGCTAAACAGGCTGCACCGCGGAGGCCTTTTGGAAAGATATCAGTTAGGTCACAAGGTTTACTTCAAGTATGATGCTGGCAAGACGACCAATACACTCATTATTTCACCTCCACAGTGAGTGAGAACCAGATGGGCCTGCCTTCCCCCAAGGCAGGCCTTTATACTATTCCTGGAGGTATAAACAAGCATTAGCTAAGCCTAATAAAGGGACAAAAATAATTCGGATGGATGGGGCTTTACATCAAGGAGATAAGCAAGAGCGCTGCAAACAGGCTAAACTATGTTGAGAGAACCATGCGCAGCGAGCTCAAGGAGTGCTTTGAGACCTACGACAAAATAAGAAGGATTGACAAACTACCAACTCTTAGCGAGTGCAGAGTCCTGATCAACACAGTCGATTGGAGGTTCGGCCCCAGCACCTATGCGAGCCTTCTACTCAAAAACGATTACTTCCAGATAGTGCACCACAATCTTGTGAGGGATGTTGCAAGATTAATTAAGGCAATAGAACCGGAAAATAGCGTTGAAATTGCTGCAGGCAAGGGAAAAATTTCTTATTGGCTCAACAAAAGGGGAGTGCCAATACTCGCAACAGATTCCGGAGAGACAATAAAGAGCAAGTGGGTGGAAAGGCTTAATCATAAACAGGCGCTAAAAAAATACAATCCGGATTTTGTGCTGGTCTCATCCCCACCCACCATGCAAATGGTGGTGGACATAATGAGACACGAATCGGTAAAGCATGTGATCGTATTAAAGAAAGCTGCAGATTTGCTTGTGAATTACAAGAGAGAGCTGAAGAGGTTCGCCCAGAGTGTAGATGTTCTACGGATTAACACCTATCCCTCAGTAATCGACAGTTTGATGGGCATAGACAAGGATAAGAAGGGAATGAATATACTCATAAAAGGAGGTAAGGAGAGGGGTCTAAACAATCTCTACAAAAGCATTCTTGTTACAACTAAGAGAAAATAATCGAAAAGGAAAAGGACGGGTAAACCTACCCGCCAATCTTGAACATCTTTGTGCCACAAACAGAGCAGACGCCCGACTTTGCCATCTTGCCGTTCTTCATTGTGACCTCCTTCACGTCCTTCATTTCGCGCTTCTGCTTACATTTCATGCAATATGCTTCCATGCTATCTCCTGAATAGATACTGCAACACTACTTTAAAAACGCATTGATTTAGTGGAACTTTTTGACTAAGTTAGGGTAAATAGGCTTTTTGTCCAAAATGCCTCTTTTTCGGTGATAAACGAACCCGGACAAACCGCTAAAAGAGGGAAAAAGAGACTAACTTTATGTCAATTGAGCTGGTAGACAAAAAGCAGATACGCGAGAGCATATTGAAGGAGGTTAGCTTCAGCACCGAGGAAGTGAAGAAGCTTATACACAAGGACCATCTTCCGCCGCAAGACAATCTAGACATCCTAAGGAATGCAATAGATAAGGTTCTTGGCAAAGCGCCCTCCTAGTCTTTTTATTTTTATCCTGTGAATAGGATAGCGATTAAGATGCGAAACATAGCGGTGCTCACCCACTCGGCTGACATTGACGGGGTAGGATGCGCGGCACTCATCAAGATAAAGTATAATCTTCCCTCAAATCGACTCTTTTTCTCTGGGTACGCAAAGGATGACATACTCTTTGCGGAAAAGAAGATGAGGAAGTTCTACGGAAAGGACTTCGTGCTGTTCATAACGGACCTTAGCCTAAACGACCCGGTGATTGAGGTCTGGAGGACAATAATAAAGAGGATCAAGGCAAAGGGAGGGAAGGTCTTCTGGTTTGATCACCATCCTTGGAGCAAGATGGCGCTAGACAGGGTGGCAAAAGAGTGCGAGGTTGCAATCGTTGGAGAGAATGAGAAGCACTGCGCCACGGAGATAACAAGGATGGAGCTTGGGCTCGACACCCCTTTCATAAACGAGTTCACAAGGGTGGTACACTTCTCCGACTTCAACTTAAAGCCAAGGGACGCAAGGTCAAGAAATTTGATAAAGGCATATGCGCTTAGTATAACCTCCTTCACAAAAGCAAGGTCTAAGGAAGGCATACAAAAGATACTCAGGCACTATGCGGACGTGATAAGCGGTAGGAGATTCACGGATGATAGGATACTTAACGAATCAAAAAGGTTTGAGAAGCTAAACAACGACAGGATAAAGAAGATGCTAAAGGAGCTCTACCTTGTGGGGAAGGAGATTGCAGTTGGTTTCACTACCGGTGTCCAGTCAACAAACGGATGCGGAGCGATAATTCAGGCTACG
Organism: Microcaldota archaeon; assembly: GCA_028867145.1. Taxonomy (GTDB): domain Archaea; phylum Micrarchaeota; class Micrarchaeia; order Micrarchaeales; family CABMGC01; genus JAGWGI01. Next base: position 45,392 of record JAGWGX010000001.1, read on the forward strand.
GGCAGAGACATAGGAATAATTGTGGACACTGTTGCAGGAAAGGGAAGCATGAGGACGATCAAAAGTGACATCTCGGAATTCGCAAAGAGCCTGGGAGGCGGAGGGCATCCGCATGCTTCGGGATTTGAGATAAACACCAAAAAATATCCGCTTAAGTCAAAGTCTGACAGGGAGGCGTTTGTAAAAAGAATACAGACAGGAGCGCAAAAGTTCAATTTATAATTAGGCGCTTATTGTTCCAAATCCTGACAGCCTCCATCTCTGGGCAAAGTTTCGCAGAATTGAGATTTTTGCAGTTGGATCTGCACACACTGGCCTCTTTAGGTCGACAACTATTGAGTTCTTCTTTGCGGTCTTTATGTAACCCACAGTAGTTGCTGTACCAATTCCCAAAATTATTGGCTCGCCGTCCTTGAATGCCTGCTTTGGAATGTCCTCTCTGCTTAGAAGAGTGTACTTGAGCGTAAGTGAATTTACCGTAGGCGGCAATTTGCCCACGTGTCCCACAAGGCTTCCGACCAGGCTGTCGGTCTTGGTGAATGAGGGGTCAATTGAGGTCCCTACCGCAATAAGACCTCCCGGCACTGCCTCAGTTAGCGATGCGGTCCCGGATGAGAGGCTCTCAATGGTTGTTATAATCGGCTCGTACGATTCCTTCTTTCCCTTTTCTCTTGTGGTATTAATACCTGGCCTTATCTCAATCTCATCGCCGACCTTGAATGTTCCCTTGAAGACGGATCCTCCAAAAACTCCACCGACCAGTCCCTTGATTTCAGTTCCCGGCTTGTTGACGTCAAATGATCTTGCGATGTACATCAGCGGCTGTGCAGCGGTGTCGTGCTTTGGAAGCTCCATGAGTGCAATTTGCTCGAGCACTGCATCCACATTAACGTTCTTGTTTGCCATCACCGGAATTATCGGGGCGTTTGCCGCGACTGTTCCAGCAAGGAACTTTTTAATCTGCTCATAGTGGACCTTTGCTTTCTCCTTTCCGACAATGTCCACCTTTGTCTGCACTACAATTATCCTTTTTATCCCAAGCGATGAGATGAGCATCAGGTGCTCTCTTGTCTGCGGCATCGGGCAGGGCTCTGTCGCCGAAATCACAAACATCACCGCATCGATTATGTTTGAGCCCGCAATTGCGGTTGCCATGAGCGTCTCGTGCCCCGGCGCATCAAGAAGCGAGATTCGCCTAAACGGCTCTGGCTTTTTGTCAGAAGCCTCGCATTTATCTCCTACCGTGTAAGCGCCCGGTCCTTCGCAGTCGGGGCACTTCTTGATTATTGCATCCGCATAGCCGAGCTTTATCGTCATCGATCGCTTCAGGGACTCGCTGTGCCGATCCGTCCACACTCCCGTTATCGCCTTGGTGAGGGTGGTCTTGCCGTGGTCGACGTGGCCCAGCGTTCCTATGTTAAACTCGCTCTGCTTGAAATCCTTCATTTGTTACTCACTCGGTCTTTTTTGGCTTTGGTACAAAGAGCTCCGTTAGGGGCTTTGCTCCGTACTCAGTGATAAATGTGTTTATCTGCTGAGTGTCGTTTGTTATCTGGTTGCCGCGAACTAGCTTTCTTGCCCTAAAGCCATGCTTTGCGTGCCTAATGCCAGCCCCGCCGCTAAGCAAAAGGGCTGCCTTTCTTGTCCCCTCGACATTCATCCTTGAGGGAGTGCCCGAGGTGTCGCTAAGGCCGGTTATCTGCAGCTTGAAGCCCTCAAGCCCTACTGCAAATCCGTCGACAACGTCCCCTATCTTCTTTCCTAGAAGCGTGCCTTCGATGTCCTTTGGGACCTCCAACTGTGCCGTCTTTCCGCTTTTCTTATCTGAGAATACTATCTTCATGAAATCACGAATATCATCTGCTATCTATACATTGAGCTAGGCTCATCCTTAAATCGCTTTATCCTCTCGGCAACTTCCTTGGAGATTGAGGGCTTTATATCGCCGAGCGCCTGCTCGAAGTCCTTCATCCCAACTATCTCCCTGCTCGCCCTAATAGCGTTCATCCCCGCCTCCCTGCAAAGGTTCTCAATCTCCGCGCCGGTGTAGCCTTCCGTCACGTTTGCAAGCTCAAGCACGTCGACGTCTTTGTCTAGCGGCATGTGCTTTAGGTGGACCTCGAAGATCTTCTCCCTTGTCCTTGGGTCTGGCATAGGAATCTCGATTATCTTGTCGAATCTTCCCGGCCTTAGCAGCGCAGGGTCGATTGTGTCAGGCCTGTTGGACGCAGCAATGACCACCACGTTCTTTAGCTCTTGAAGTCCGTCCATCTCGATTAGGAGCGTGTCCACGACCCTCTCTGTTACAAGAGAGCCGCTTCCACCGAACTCGCCGCCGCGAACATGCGCTATAGAGTCTATTTCATCAATGAATATTATGCAAGGTGATGCCATTCGAGCCTTCCTGAAAAGTTCTCTAACAGTCTTCTCGCTGTCACCAACAAACTTGCTTAGTACCTCTGGTCCCTTTATTGTAATGAAGTTTGACTCCCTCTCTGTTGCAACTGCCTTTGCAAGCATTGTCTTTCCAGTTCCAGGTGGGCCAACTAGCAAGACTCCTTTCACAGGCCTAATTCCCATCTTCGTGAATGCCTGTGGGTTCTTGAGCGGCGCCTCTATTGCCTCCTTGAGCTCCTGCTTTACCCTGTCAAGACCTCCCACATCGGTCCAATGTATGTTTGGTCTCTCGACAAACACCTCCCTTAGCGCGCTTGGCCTTATGTCCTTTAGAGCTTCGATGAAATCGTTTCGCGAGACCTTCAGGTTCGCTAGCGTCTCCATAGGTATTGGCTTGTCTAGGTCAATTGTCGGGAAGAGCTTTCTTGCCTGCGACATCGCAGCCTCACGAACAAGCGCAGAGATGTCGGCGCCTGTGTATCCATGGGTTATGTTCGCAAGCTCCTCGATTTTTACGTCGTCAGCTAGCGGCATGTCCCTTGTGTGAATCTGAAGTATCTCCTTTCTTGCATCCCTGTTTGGAACCCCAATCTCGATTTCCTTGTCGAATCTTCCAGGCCTTCTAAGAGCAGGGTCGATTGAGTCCGGCCTGTTTGTAGTCGCAAGGACTATTACCTGACCTCGGTTTGGCATTCCGTCCATAAGGGTTAGAAGCTGCGAAACCATTCTTCGCTCGACCTCATTTGTCGCCTCCTCCCTCTTTGGCGCAATCGCATCGATCTCGTCCATGAAAATTATTGTCGGCGCCTTCTCGTTTGCGTCCTTGAAAATCTCTCGAAGTTTTTCTTCGCTCTCCCCAACGAACTTGCTCACAAGCTCCGGGCCCGATATGGAGATGAAGTTTGCGACATCGCTCTCGTTTGCTACTGCCTTTGCAAGTAGCGTCTTTCCGGTTCCAGGAGGGCCAAACAGAAGCACTCCTTTTGGCGCGCTAATTCCTAGCGTCTCGAATAGCTCAGGCCTTCTAATTGGTAGCTCTACCATCTCCCTGATTTTGTGAATCTCAGTCTTTAATCCTCCGATATCCTCATAGTGAACCTTACCGATTCTCATCACGGACTCTGGAACTGGCTCTTCTCTTACCACAAAGTTTGTGTCCTTTGTGACGCGAACTGTTCCGTGAGGGAGGACCTGCACTACAAGGAAATTAAATACGATGCCAAACATCGGTATAGGGATTACGTCCCCCTTTACAAGTGGCCTGTTCTCCCACTTTCTCTTTGCATACTCGGAAAAATCAGGAGAAAGTGGAGGCCTCTGTCCCGGAGGTGGTGCAATTACTACCTTGTCTGCCTCCTTTACCTCCGCTTTTGTGACAAGAATCTTGTCTCCTATTCCCCCTCCGACATTTTGCCTCAAATAACCGTCAATTCGAATGAATCCCAGTCCCTCGTCGCTTGGGTGCGCCTGCCAGACTATTGCGGCGGTTGACTTTGTCTTGCCTTTTATCTCAATGATGTCACCGGAAACCACATCTAGCAGCTTCCTTGACTTTGAATCTATCCTGGCGATGCCTCTACCCGAATCAGTAACCAAAGCGTCCGCAACAGTTAATTCGATGCCCTTTGACATAGAGTAAGCCCCAAAGTTAGTTTGTATTTAAAGTATATAAGAATATACACTCCCGTCGGCTAGAGGACTACGGCCCTTAGAACGAACGAGACAAGGAATGCAAACACCAGCATGGTTACAAGGTATGGCAGGAAGTAGAAAGGCATGATATAAGCGAAAATTAGCATTATCAGCGCAACTGTCATGATGTAGATTCCCCTGTTCCACTGCAGGACCTTGCTTCCGTCAAGCGGGAAAATGGGCAGCATGTTGAAGAATGCAAGAAGGAGGCTAATGTATAGCGTGAATGTTATCAAATTCTGGACGTAGCTTCCGGTGCCAGATGCGACCTGGCCAAGTCCTCCGGGTATGCTTGCGATAAAGTTTGGGAAGAGCGCAAATCCTACAAGGAAAAATACTCCAAAGACCATGAAGTTGGTGAGTGGACCCGCCAAGGAAACTATTCCGTTCTCCCTGCTTGTGAAGCGGTTGGTGTAGATTATGGTTGCGCCAGGTATTCCGATCAGGAATCCAAAGAAGCTGGTGACAATGGTGATCATCAAGCCGTTTAGTGAGGTCTTGAACGCTGCGACCGCGCCGAATTGCTGCGCGACAAACTTGTGCATTAGCTCGTGTAGCACAAAGGAGAGCGAGACCGCGATGAACGCTATTGGAAGTATGTAAAGCAGCGTTGCGGGAGAGTGCAAAAGCGCAGACGAGCCGCCCCCAAGCACGAACGTGAAAGCAAGAGTTAGGACTACGTCCGCAAGGACAAGGTCCTTTATCTCCTGAGAGTAGATTGGATGCCCGCTTAGAAAATCAGCCATACACTCACTTGATGCGCTCTTAATTATTATAAGCGTTTCAGTTAGCAAACGCCCATCAAAAAAAGAATATATAGGGCCACTCAAAGAAGGCTCTATGCACAAAGGCACCACAGTAGCTGAGAAAAAATCCTGGGAGAAGTGGTGGAGGGAGGTGATAAGGCACAACGGTAAGGTGACCCAGTCTCCTTTCAACAAGAAGCTCTCCATAGACGGAAAGCATGTTCTTGATGTTGGATGCGGCAACCTGATAAATGAGTTTTACCTCGGGACTAAAATGGCCTCTTTTGTTGGCGTCGACCTCTCAAAGAGAGCCCTGGCAAAGGCAAAAAGGATATACCCACGCGCCAACCTGGTCTTGGCAGATGCGGCAAACCTGCCCTTTGCGGACAACACTTTTGACGTTGTTGTTTCAACGAATGTGCTCTTTTACTTGGGAGGAGATTTTGAAAGAAGCTTAAAGGAGATAACAAGAGTTGCGGCGGAAGCGGTGGTGCTCAATTTTGCTCACTCGGAAAGGCTGAAATATACAAAAGGGGATGAAAGGACCTTTGCAGGATGGAAAATATATGGGGAGGGATATGTGGGCGTCGATGAAGCGAGCATTGCAAAGTTCCTCAATAAAAGAAATTATGAGGTAGTGAATATGGATGTGAGAACCGCCAAAAAGCAGGTAACGACTTCAATTGAAAATGGAGTTGTTAAACATACTGAGATACCTTGGGACAGGGAACTTCGCTCCGAGATATACGTTGAGGCGACAAAGAGGGGCTAGGGGCAAAGCTTTAATAAAATCTCTCGGCATATACTTCTCGTTATAGCTCCATCGTCTAGTGGTCGCTACGCAAGTAGCCACAAAAGGATATCGCCCTCTGGAGGCGGTGACGCCAGTTCGAATCTGGCTGGAGCTATAATGAAAAAACAGACTTCTATTTTTTTTCAGGAAGAGAAAGAGCGGTTTAAAAGATTTGCCGTGCAGTATTATCTGGTTGTGGGATAATGGCGCGCGAGCAATTCAAGGACCATGTGATTATCTGCGGATACGGCGTGGTGGGAGAGAGGATTGTGGAGATACTCCAGCAAAACAAGGTTCCCTGCATAGTGATCGAGAAGGACATAAAGAAGGTTGAGTTAATTGAGGAGCGTGGGATTCCATTCATTGTGGGCGACGCGACATCCTCCAAGGCGCTAAAGGAGGCGGGAATCGTTGATGCGAAGGCAATTGCGATTGTGATGGATGATGATGCAAAAAACCTCTTTACGGTCATAACGGCGAAGAGCTTAAACCCGAAGATAGTGATTGCGACAAGGTCAAACGACGAGTTCTTGAAGAACAAGCTCGAGGGCGCGGGGGCGAACTTCATTGCCACGCCAAACATCTCGGCTAGCACCGAGCTCTTTGATGAGATACTAAAGGACCTGGGTTGAGAGGATGGCAAGCAGACCCGAGGATGAAACAAGGAACGTCCTAGTCTCAGCCGTGCTGATAGGCGCTCTGGTAATGGCAAGCTCGATTGCGCTTCTCTTTCTTTTGACAAGCAACATCTACCTTGACGCATACTACACGATAGGCACCTTCTTTGGGGCCCCAAACACCGCAGCAGCAGGGGACCTTGCAGCGATCGCATTTGGATCAGATCCCCAGAAGTTTGCGGAGATTGTGGGAATCGTGGTAGTTGACAACCTGAGCAACATAATCGTGATCAGCTTCGTGATTGCAGCGGTGCTAGACATCATCAAGTTCACCGACCTGGAGCAGATAATAAACCAGTTCAAGGCCTCAAGGCTTGGTGACCACGTGATTGTATGCGGATACAACGAGGTGGCGCAGGAGCTTGTCGCAAAGCTGCGAAAGAAGAGGATAAAGGTGGTGGTGGTCGACCATGACAAGAAGAACGAGGAGAAGCTGAACTTGCAAAAGATAATAGTCATATCAGGGAAGTTCACGGAAGTTGAAGTGTTAAGAAAGGCCTCAATAGAAAATGCGCGTGAGATTGTGTTCACCTCAGCAAGCGACATCGACAATTTGATTGGCGCGATAACCGCAAAGAGGCTAAACGAGAAGATCAAGATAATAACGAGGGTCTCAAACGACGAGATAAGGAGCAAGATGTACAGGGTGGGAGTTGACATGTGCGTCCTCCCGGAGTACCTTGCCGGAATAGAGCTTGGGGAGCAGCTCTCTAGGATAATGAAGGTGGCAAAATGATTGAGTTCAAGGCGATACAAAAGCTGCTTGCGATTTTGCTTATCGCAATCTTTTGCTTCTCGACTGCCGCAACCCTTCTATCAGGGCAAGGGCTTTTCATCGCGCTTTTTTGGAGCTTCATGAACATTATCGGGGCTAGCTTCCCGCCATCCGCTGCGCTCGTAGACGCGCACAACCCGCTTCTGCTCTTTGCAGAGGCAATCGACATACAGGGCAGGCTCATAATAACGATAATTCTGACCACGATCTTCTACCAGCTGCTTGGGAGGATAAACCTGCGTGAGAAGGTAGTGCGCAGAAAGCTCTCAAAGCTCTCGGGACACGTGATAATGGTGCCGATGGACGGCATTGCAAACGAGCTTGTGAATAAATTCAAGCAGAGCAAGAAGGAGTTTGTGGTGGTGGAGCCAAACCCAAGGATGATAAAGAAGATCACCGAGCAGGGAATGCTTGGGCTCAACGCGGATCCCGCGGACCCTCAGGTGCTTGAGGATGCCGGGATAAAAAGGGCTTCATACCTTATGCTGCTTGATGAGGATGATGTGAAGAACACGCTGGTTGCAATAGAGGCAAAGAGGCTCAATCGCAATATAAAGATAATCGCGAGGATAAAAAGGCAGGACGACATAGCGAGGATGAAGCGCGCGGGCATCTCGCGGATAATACTCCCCGAGGTCGCGGTGGGCAATGAAATCGCCAAATTTATAGAAAAATCGACAACTAAGAGTATTTAAAACTTTAAATCGTAGAGGTATTGATTAAAATGGCGGAGGGGCAGCTAACCACGACGGGAATCGATGCGCTTGTCGAGTACCTAAATGCACATGGAGAGACTGAGGAGGGCAAGCTTGCAGCCGAGCTTCAGGTGAGCGAGAAGGTTATCGAGGACTGGTCGAGCGTCCTTGAGAAGGCAAACGTGGTGAAGATCTCATACAAGGTGGGGAAGATGTTCGTCTCCCCGCTTGACACGACAAAAGTGGACATCCTGACCTACAAGAGCTCGCTTGACGCAAAGAAGCAGTCCGTGGAGACCGAGCTTGTGGCGGAGATAAACGTGCTCCAGGAGATGGAGAGGCGAATCGCAAACATTTCAAAGATAGTCTCTGGCGCGGACGACTCGTTCAAGAAGAACGCCGGCCAGCTAAAAAGGGACCTGGACGAGCTGGAGAGGATACAAAAGGAGAGCGAGAGGCACTACAACGGGATAAAGCTCGAGAAGGACAGGATAGACAAGATCTCGGAGACGCTTGGCACCGAGATGAAGGCGCTTGAGGAGATTGCTGGGAGGATACAGAGCTTTTCGGCGGGGGAGGGGGACGTAAAGAGCGTGATTAGCGACGTAAGGGAGAAGATCAAGAAGTATGACAACTTGACGGCCGAGTTCAACAAGGGATACGACCAGCTAGTAAGGCAAAAGCGCGAGGAGATAGTGAGGATCCAGGATGAGACAAAGAGGGAGATGAGGCAGCTCGAGGAGGCGCTTGAGAGGCAGCTAAAGCAGCTAGGGGAGAACGAGAGGCTTGCAAAGTACGCAAAGCACGAGAGCGCAAGGCTAAAGGACGAGGCTGAGAGGGACAGGACGATGATAGTAAACAACCTCGACAAGGCAAAGCAGGGGGTGAACGCCGCGCTTCCGCTCGCGGAGAAGAAGATGGGCGATATTTCAAACAAGGTAATTGAGCTGAGGAAAAATTTCGGGGAGCTCAGCAACTTAAATGATAATCTAGGCGCGCTGCGCGAGCAGCTTGCAAAGGTGAGGGGCGAGCAGCAGGAGCTCTTCAAGCAGGCGCAGGGAATTAGGGGCGAGATAAGGGAGCTTGAGTACGCGAGGAAGTCTGACATCGAGAAGACCAGCGAGGTGCAAAAGCTCAGCAAGAAGGTCTCTGAGCTAAAGGCAAAGGGAGTGGAGCTTGAGGGCAGCGTGAAGGAGGTAAAGGGGAATGTGGACGCCCTCGCAGGGGAGGGGCCGCAGGTGTGAGAGAATGGTGCTTGGTCAAAACACTTACGAGGAATACCAGCTTGATGCGCACGGGCTCAAGGTCAACATAAAGATTTCCGAGAGCCAAAACGAGTTCGTCCCGTCATATGAGGTGACGGTGCCGGGGCTTGGCGAGGCAACAAAAATACTTCTTGGGTCCCTAAGGCAGGAGCTCCTCTCGCTTGTCCCGATAGACCCTACGAGGATCGAGGACAAGGAGTACCTAGACGAGCTAAACGAGAAGTACGTCTCCGCATCGAACCTTGTGATAGACAAGTACCTTCCGAGCACCACGCCAGAGGTGAAGAGGATACTCATCGCATACATAATCAACATCATGCTTGGCCTTGGCGACCTTGAGATGCCGCTCTCGGACGACAATCTGGAGGAGATTGTGGTGAACAACTCAAAGGAGCCGATCTGGGTCTTCCACAAGAAGTTTGGATGGTGCAAGACGAATGTCAAGATACAGGAGGAGAACCTAATTTACGATGACGCGGAGCAGATCGGGAGGAGGATCGGCAGGCAGATCTCAAATCTCTCCCCGCTCATGGACGCGGAGCTACCTGACGGGTCGAGGGTGAATGCGACCCTCTATCCGATCTCCCAAAGGGGGAACACGATCACGATAAGAAAGTTCGCAAAGAACCCATGGACCATGCCCGCGATGATAGCAAACAAGACGATCTCAAGCGACATCGCCGCAATACTTTGGATGTGCGTGGAGAACGAGATCAGCATACTCATCTCGGGAGGAACCGCAAGCGGAAAGACGAGCTTCCTGAACGCGCTCTCGGTCTTCATCCCGGAAAACCACAGGGTGATCTCTGTCGAGGAGACGCGCGAGCTAACGCTTCCAAGCTTCCTTCACTGGGTTCCGATGGTCACAAGGCAGCCAAACCCAGAGGGTAAGGGAGAGGTCTCGCTCTACAACTTGATGATAAATGCGCTCAGGCAAAGGCCGGACATCATGCTCATCGGAGAAATCAGGACGGAGAAGGACGCCGAGACGCTCTTCGAGGCGATCCACACTGGGCACGCGGTGTACGGAACAGTGCACGCGGACAGCGCGCAGGACACGATAATTCGTATGACAAACCCGCCAATCAACATACCAAAGCTTCTGCTAAACGCAATAGGCTGCGTCGTCACCTTGTTTAGGCATAGGAGGCTTGGGATGAGAAGGGTGCTGGAGTTCGGGGAGATACTAAAGTCAGGGGACGCGAACGTGATATATCGGTGGAACCTGAGGAGCGACTCGTTCATACAGATCGCGGACCTCTCAAGGCTTGCGGAGATAATGATGCTCTATGGGGGATACAACAAGAATGAGATCAACCAGGAGATAAAGGAGAAGGGCGCTGTGCTCGACTGGATGATCGCAAACAGCCTCTTTGACGTCGACAACGTTGGATGGATCGTCGCAAACTACTACAAGGACAAGGAGAGCGTGATGCAGGTGGTGAGAAGCAATGCGCCGTACGCGCCTGATCTCTTCAGGAAAAAGGGTGCATGAGTGGAGGGCCAAAACGAGTATGCGAATGTCTCTGAGCTGCTTGAAAAAATAGAAGGGGAAAGGGGGGCAGGGGCGAACGTGCTAATAGACCCGAGCGCGGCTCTTGCAAACGAGGTCACAATAGAAAGTTACGACTACGACAAGGCGTGCTCCATAATAGGGGGGATAGAGACGGTCGTAATAGAGCAGCAGGCGGCGTCGCAAAGGCCGCAGATACAGATCCCAAGCGTTAGCGTGAATACGCAGGCAGTCACGCAAACCGCAAGCCAGATAAGGCAGAAGATTGGAGACGCCCAGATACAAAAGAGGATACTTACCGTGAACAAGGAGATGCTCGATGCCGCGCGCGAGATAGGAGGGATAGTTGGCGGCGCGGGAATGGAGATAGAAAAAAGCATACAGGAGAGCATCAAAAACGCCAAGGCGAAGAAGCTCATACTGCCAAACCTATCCCTCCAGGACCAAATCGACGAACTTGAGGGCATAAACGAGGGGCTTGACCAAGGCGCATTTGACGCGCAGCAGCTAAGGATAGTCTCGCAGGAAATAGCGGGGACAAAGGAGGTCGCAAAGGGCCAGAGATTTGATGAATCGCAGGCGGAGATGGGCCAGCTAAGGGACAAACTACTCCTCGAGATCGGGAATAAGCTTTTAAGCACAAATAATTAATGAGTAGTGTGAGTTTGGATGGCGGGTGACCAGCAGGCTAGCAATAATCCTCCCGAGCAGAGCAAGCAGCCGGTCTCCTTCACAAAGCCCAGGAAGTTCCTCTGGTTCAAGCTCAAGTCAAAGCCCGTCTTCACCTCCCCGCAAAGCTTCAGCAAGGAGGTGCAAAACATCCAGTCAAAACAAGCAGCTCCGAGCGCGCCAGCAAAGGCGGGACCGCAGGAGAAAAAGTACTCCGATTTCCAGATTTTCATAGCAAAGACCGCAGCGTCAAGAAAGGACCTTGAGCTCTCGCTAAGGGAGCAAGGGATAAAGTCCACGCCATACGATTTTGTTAAGAGGATGTTCAAGTACGCTGCCGCAACCGCGATAATCGTGGGGCTTGTCGTCACAATTGCGATGCTTGAGGTGGGGCTCTCGCCGATCTTTGGGCCGCTGCTTGGGCTTGCGGTCTTCTATGCGCTCTTCAACAAGTTCATAAACTACCCGATTGACAGGAGCAAGAACGTGGGCACGGAGGTGGAAAGGGACATACTCTTTGCGATGAGGGATATAGTTATCGGGATGCGATCTGGAATGCCGCTATTCAACGCGATGACCGCGGTGAGCACCGGATACGGCGCCGCGAGCAGGGAGTTTGCGAAGGTGGTCGAGCTAATCCAGCTTGGAACCCCGATCGAGCAGGCAATAGACCAGGTGAGCTCAAAGAGCACCTCAAAGACGTTCAAGAGGATGATGCTGCAGGCGAGCGTCAGCATAAGGAGCGGCGCGGACATTGTCGCAGCGCTGCAGGGAGTGCTAGACGAGGTGAGCCAGGAGAGGGTGATTGAGCTCAGAAGGTACGGTCAGAGGCTAAATGCTCTTGCTATGTTCTACATGCTCTTCGGGGTGATCTTCCCGAGCATGGGAATCGCGGTTGCGGCAATACTCACCACCTTCATAAACATATTCACAGTCGATCAGACAACGCTGATTGCGGCGCTGATCGGGATCTTTGCGCTGCAGATCATCTTCCTCAATGTGATGAGGACATCAAGGCCGGTATTTGCGATGTGATTAAATGGTATCATTCGAGAGGCTAGTATCAAGAAACGTCGCGGTGTTCATCTCGCAGGAGCTAGACCTCGCCGGAATCAAGACGACTGTCGAGACGTTCATGCAGTTTGCGGCTGTTGGCGGCGTGGGATTCCTTGCTCTCACCGCTTTCTCGCTTGTCCTCATCTACGGGTTTAGCGAGGGAATCGCGACACTTCTCGGTCTTGGGGTTGCGGTGCTCTACGAGCTCTCAATATACTTTTACCTTGAGTTCATGATAGAGAGGAGGAAGAACTTCATAGAGGGAATTCTCCCTGATTACCTTCAGATAACAGCTGCAAACGTGAGGAGCGGGATCGCACTAGACAAGGCGATGATCTTTGCCGCAAGGCCTGAGTTCCTCTACTTTAGCGACGACATAAAGCTGATCACAAAGAACCTATACGCAGGGGAGACGCTGCAAAACTCGCTGCTCCAGCTTGCCAAAAGGTACAGGTCGCTTCAGCTAAAGCACACAATAAGGATGATCATCGAGGCGCTCCAGTACGGAGGCGGAATGACAGACCTGTTAAACCAGGTTGCGCATGACCTAAGGAACCAGCAGATCGTCCAAAAGGAGATCTCAGGGCAACTTTTCATGTACACGATCTTCATCGCATTCGCCGCGCTTGTCGGGGCTCCCGTTCTCTACGCGCTGACAACGCAGATGATTACAGTCACAAACAGCGTTTGGACAGGGATACTAAAGCAAAATCCAGGCGGACTTCCAACTGCAGGAATCTCGTTCCTCAGGCCAAGCCCGCCTCAGATAACAATAGCGGCTTACCACAACTTTGCGCTCCTTGCGATAATCATGATCTCGGGGTTCGGAGCCTTCATAGTATCCGCAATCTCAACGGGATCGGTGCTCAGGGGAATTAGGTACCTGCCCATTTTCCTGATTGTCGGGCTCTCGGTCTACTTCATAGTGGGAACTGCAATAGGAGGGATCTTCACCTCAATTAGCGGCGTATAAATAATGTTCAATTATATCCTAGGTACCATGCCACCCCAGTATTGTCTGAACTGTAAGCAGGACATACAGGTGAAACGGTATCAGAATTGCAATAACGTTGACCAGAATTAGGTGGGATTGCAGTATTGCCCCCACATATTGTAAGCTGCTGAGCTCCAGAACCGGGTATGTTGCTTGCGTCAAGGACTACAGAATCACCAGCAACTATTGTATGTTGTGTGGTGAAGATATATTTTACGGGTGTTACACCTGAGCAGGGGCCTGTTCCCGCGCCGCCTGTATTCCATGCTGATGCTGGAGCCGACGCTACGACATTATTGTTACTGTCCCTTATTTGTATTTGATATGTACCTGAAAGAGACCCTCCTCCCGTATACGCACTTGTTGTGAGGGTAACATCAGTCAAAGTCTGCCCAATCATGCTTGAACCTGCCAAAAAACGTTCCTCAAGTATCATTGACCCTTGATTTGAGTTTCGTATGTTGGACGCCACCACTGTACTTTGAACCGAATAAAAAATTGCCGTAGTGGTTGTGGAAGTTGAACTTGTAGAGGTCGTAGAAGAAGTTGTACTTGTGCTTGTCGTTGATGTTGTTGAAGTGGAAGTAGTTGATGTTGAGGTACTTGAGGTTGTAGATGTCGAAGTTGTTGAAGTGGAGGAAGTTGATGTTGAGGAGGTGGAGCTCGTGGAAGTGGAGCTTGTTGAAGTCGTTGTTGCGGTGGTGGTTGAGGTCGAGGAGGTTGTTGTGACGAAATTTGCACTGAGCGTGCCCGTTGAACTTGTGGTTGCTGTTGAGCTCTGGGCTGATGATAATCCCACACTAACTCCTCCGCTGACCACCCAGTTGCCAAATGCGTATCCGTTTGGCGGGGCTCCATAGATTGTGTACTGGTAGTTTGCGAGGAAGATGTAGAGGTTGTTGTTTGGATAGCCAACCCCGTTGATGAAGATCTGGCCTGTTGTCGGATTTGTGAGAAGGGTGACGTTGTTGACCGGATTCTTCACGTTGGGAGAGACCTGAAGCGTTGCGTATCCGGTCGTGTTTATTGTGTTTGTGCTGACCACAGGATATGCACAGTTTGGAGAGCAGAGCTCGTAGTTTATGTTGAACTTTGGGTTTATCTGCGAGCCCACCTGTGAAATTTTCTTCCCTATTATGGCGGTGCATGTGACTGTTGAGCCTTTCATTGCATTATAAGGGAGGCAGTACCCTGAATAGTTGCCCCCCCCTGCAAATGAAGGTATCACGGTCAGCGCATTGCTTGGAAATGCGATTGTCTGCCCCACATTGTTCAAGAACAGGACTACGAACTTGGAGGAAATCGCATTTGTGCTAAACAGCGAGGAGATGCAGCTGAATTCAGGTGAGATGTAGCATGAGGCGGTGTTGAAGCTTGCGGGGCTGGTCGTGGTGACGATCGCAAGAAGAAATGCAAGGAAAATCGAAATTGCCATAAATGCCCAAGAGTACGTGAGAAGAAATTCGATAGATGATTGAAGCTGGATAGACATTTAACCCTTAAGGGGAGTTAAGGTAGAAAAGTATAAAACGATATTGTGATGGAACGCAATCGGAGGAAAGGAATTAGGGGAATAGGTATTATTTTAAAATTTTAAGAACGGAAGCCTTGAAGTTCTCAAGATCCTTAAGGTCAGACGCCATTTTGAATACTTCAAAATCATCTATATCGGAATAGGCATGGACCAATGCATTCCTGAGCCTTCTCCTCGCGCGAACATTTTCAACAGTCTTGCTTCCAAGGGTGGGCTCAATCGCAGAAATTACTGACTCCTCACTACCGACCGGCCTGAGCTCAAGCCCTTTGTGGAGCAGCACAATCACATCAAGCTCAAGCTCGCTGAGCACCTGCAAATACCTCTCCACGGCCGCCTTTGTGTACGACTCCGATTTTTTATATTCCGATATGCTTTTTGGGGTTATTTTCTTGAGATTTGAGACATAGTGATCAAACATGGAAATCCTTGAGATTATGCGCGGCCTGTCCAAGATGTTCACCTAGGACTGCTTCCCATCAGCCACCTAAAATCACTCCACGACCTTGCGGCTTTCATTGAGAGATCGTGCAATAGCGCATTGTCTTTTGAATATATCACAGTGCCTTCCTCGAAAATCCTGCTTTGCAGCTCGTCAGGGAGCCCATTTAGGATCGAAAGGTCAAATAGCCTGCTAACCCTTTTTGAATAAGGCTCGAGTGCAGCAGAACCAGATTTTTGCCTCAGGAGTATTGCAACATCAATGTCCCTGTAGTTGGGCTCCTTTCTTGCATAGCTGCCAAACAAGATCACGGCAACCGCATTTTTGTCCTGCTTCGCAATGGATATGATTGCCTCAAGGGTGCTTTTTATCAGATCCTCACGCGCAAGCCACTGTGTTATCGCCTCTGATGCGGCGTTGCTGATGGACCCCTTTCCAAAGCCAAAGCGCTTCATTGCGGCTTCCCTAAGATTTGCATCGAGCGCGCTGGAGAGGTAGATCTTAGTTTCAGCCATATTAGGGATTAAGGGATTAAGATATTTATACCTTTTGATAAAAGACAAAACAGAGCGAGCATACACTATCCAGACCTTGGTATTCCGACCGTCTGCCACTCATTGGCCCCAGTTGTGATTGAAGAGAGGCCCGGAGCGTTGTAAGCGCCACTAAAGTATGGGAAGTTCACGTTAACTATTGTGCCATTACCGCCATTTCCACTGTAGTCAATAGGATTGCCATTTAGCGGCCACCAGCCCGCAAGTGCATTGGATGAAACTGGCAGGCCCTGAATCCCGCTTCGATAGAGCTGCTTAACTTGGTTGGAAGAGAGTGGGCCACCATAAACTTGCAGGTTTGATATCTGTCCAATAAAGTCATAGTTAGGACAACCTGTTGCAAGCTCACCTATTGATCCTACACCATTTGGGTGATTTTGTAGGGTTCCACTATATGCGGCCTGCGTCATTAGAGTTCCGTTTATGTAGATGTACCTAGTTGACCCATCCCAGACCGCTACGATATTGTACCAAGTATTTAGTCCGTTCACGGGATAGCTCAAGTCAGAGATTCCTCCATTATTAAGCCTAAATTTGACGTAGGAACTCTCTAAGAAGAGCATGTATTGCGCATTGCAGCCGGTTTGTTGATAGATATTTCCGTTGTTCAAACCTGTTGCTGAGGTTGGGTAAATCCATGCAGAAATGCTGAGTGGACCAACTATGTTCAGCGCGTTATTCGGATTAGCAACGTTTATGTAGCTATTTTGCAGCAAGCCGTTAAAGTTTGCGACCTGAAGGGAACTCTGTTGAAGTCCCAGAGGCAGGTATCCCAGATATGCGTGAGGCAGGAGGCTGTTAGAGCACTGCGAATTGCTGTTGCAGTTGAGAAGACCGGGGATTGGGGACAGGGCGGTTGGCGTGGTAACGGACAGGATTGAATCTCTTACGTAATTTGTCGGAAGAGTATAGATAACGTTTGTTGGAATGCCGTTGTTGCCCTGGCCGCTATAGTCATTTGTATTTCCATTGAGCGGCCACCAGCCAACTATTCCAGAGTTGCTTGGAGGTAGGCCATTAAGTCCCTCTTGGTAGAGTTGATAGATTTGCTGCGCGCCAAGCGTCTTGTTGTAAACTTGAGCATTTGCTATACCGCCAGGGAAGAATCTATCTATCATCAGTTCACCGCCGATTTCAAGACCTGCGCTTCCACTTAGAGCAATATTTCCGGTTACAGCGATCGTGTTGGATTGCACGCCGTTAAGGTACATCACCACATTTGCGCCATTGTAAGTAACGCCCACCTGCGTCCACTGATTTAGACTAATTGGAGTTGATGAAAGATAGTAGCCAGCAGGTGCGACGCCGTAGAAGTAGGCCCCGAGGTATGGAACTCCGCCAATGGTCCTACCCACCAGGTAGTATTCATTTGCATCCTCAACTATGGAACCTTGGGTATTTGCGTTGTTTAGATTCACCCAAGCCAAGATAGTTATCTGACTCTTCCCATTGAAATCAGGATTATT
The DNA here is from genome assembly GCA_028867145.1 of Microcaldota archaeon. GTDB lineage: Archaea > Micrarchaeota > Micrarchaeia > Micrarchaeales > CABMGC01 > JAGWGI01. The sequence continues at coordinate 62,660 of JAGWGX010000001.1, forward strand.
GGAGGGAATGGTAACATAACTTATTGGGCTTATTGAGTTAAAGGCGCCCACCTGCGGAGTGGATGTTGAAAAAGAGAACAGGCCATTCGGATTTTGCTTAAGAACTGACTGTTGGGCTCTGTCAAGATAGGAAGGCGTGAGGGGCGATGCAAAGTAGTAGCCGCCCGATGCTGCAGTTATCAGATTCTGGATGCTGTAGACGCTTAGCGTGTTTCCGGATATCAGAACCTGTTGCCCATTTTTTATGTTGCCAAGCACACCTGTTGCAGAAGGATACGCGAGCCAGGGGATTGATGGAGAAAGCGTTACGCTGTTTATGCTGTAGGTTATAAGTCCCCCATACTGATTTGCACACTGGGCGCCAGAAGCACCGCCTGTTATCCCGATTGCATTTGATGTAGCAAGTATCAGCATCTGGTTGTACGGAGCGAAGGAGAAAGCGGGAACGTTTGCGGCCACCATTGTGGAGAGGCTTCCGCAGGTCAACCCTCCTGCGCCAGTTGGCACTTGATATACCGGGCCATAGGCACTTGCAAGGTAGTTTCCGTTTGTGGCATTTACGTTTCCAATCAGCGTTGTAAGGTTGCTAGTCTGGCTGAACCTTATGTTTCTCGGGACTCCCTGCTGATAGTAGAAAAGATCAGGCGTGTTGTTTAGGGAGAGCGTCGCATTTACAGGTATCTGGTACCTGAACTTTCCTGCTGAGGAATTTAGTAGAATGTTTTGGACATAGTTCACGCTAAGTGTGTAGGGGCTGCTCTGGGAAATTACGGGCTTGCTCTGATTCACGGAAAGCACAATAGCACCTAAATTGAGAGTACTTGAGAGCGAGAGGTTGTATGCGGAGATTGTGAGATTTGCCATCTGGCTCTTGAGGTAGTTTGCTGGTATTGAATTTGACGCGACATTTGGAAGGGTGCCATTTACCATCAGGTATGTTAGGTACAGGCTTGTGTTTGAGATGAAGTTGCTCTTCCTCATAGAGGCATTTAACTCGTAGTTTGCGAGCGTCTTCATTGCCTGTGAAAGGCTCGCTGATGCAAATAGCCCAGCGCTTGTCCCGAGCGCTTTGCCGTAGTTTATGGATCCGGAGCCGAGCGCAAGTGAGGTATCAAGATTGTTGTAGTTTACATTGAGCAGTGCAAATGTGATGAGCTCGCCGAGTATCAGTAGGAAGAGGACGAGTATTAGTATCGTCATGAACAGGCCTTTCTTGTTGGAGTTTAGCGCCATGAGACCACGTTTACCTTATAGAGCTTTGTAATTCCTGTAGTATAATTGGTTATCGGCATCGCGACCCCGGAGCTGCTAACCTGATACGAGTTTAGGTAACCCGAAGGAAGATAGTTCCCAGGCTTGTAGACTACGTTTGTTGGATACTGGGTGTTTCCAAGCCCGCTGTAATCGTTTGAGTCTCCCGCAAGAGGGTACCAGGCCACAAGACCAGAATTGGAAAGGGGTGGTCCCTGCAGCCCGGAGGCGTATATCTTTGAGATTTGTAATGGAGAGAGGCTTGAGTTATAGATTTGCAGGTTGGCGATTGAACCTGAGAAGTAGTCATTAGCCTGTCCTCCAATGCTCCCCACGCTGTAACCGATACCGGAGTAGGTAGCCCCGGAATTAATCTCAGGCTGTCCGGCGCTGCTTTGAAGGTTGTTATTCAGGTAGAGTTGATAGGTGCCTTTGACGCCACCCACGGTGAGCACGCCTGCAACAAAGGACCATTTGTTTAAGGGGATGGTAAGTGAAGAGGTAAACGATTGCCAATTGCCCGGAACAGTGTTTATGTTCCATGTGGCTATGTAGAGGTTGCAAGAGGGAGTGAGTTCAAATGCGAGCGTAACCTGCGGAACCCCTTCAGTATAAATTTCTGGGGATGAAGAGCAGCTTGAGGGGTTTATCCAACCAGAAATAGTGAATGTTTGAAGATTATTTAGGACCGCTTTTGTCGGATTTAGAGTGTAGCTATTTGTCCCCGTGAAAGTTGCGACGCTCCTTCCGGGGGCAAAGGTGTTGTTCAGGAAGATTGAGTAGTTGGTCATAGGTGCTATGCTGTTAACAAGCGCATCTGCGCAGCTTCCGCCGCCATTCAAATAGAGGGAGGAGGCAAATGAAACCAGAGACTTTGAGGACTGCAGATTGCAGGTGCCAAACGAAATCACGTTTGATCCCACAACAGCATAGAGCCTGCCGTAAGCAAGGGCCATGTCACCAAAGGCAAGCGAGCCAAGCTGTGTTGGCACTTTGGTGTACCAGATTATGCTGCCCGTACTTGTGTTCATAGCTACAATGTAGTTGTTGGACCATTCAGTGTATACAGTCTTTGCAGAAACAACGACTATCCCCCAAGAGGAGGATGTGCCCACCACCGTAGAAGGGATTGAGCTCCATAACTGAACCCCATTTGAAGCTACGGCTGTCACCGCATTTGAGGTCTGATAGTAGATTATGTTGTTGTATATCGCCGGCTGTGTCGCGGTGTTTATTATTGAATATGGGAAGCCTGAAACCTGCGTTCCGTCTACATACATCGCATTTGCCTGCGTTGAACCCTGTAGGGCGACTATATTGGTTCCGGGAACGACTGAAAATCCCAGCGTTGGAGCAAGAGAGGCGCTCCAAATCGCATTTGCCGAGGAGCCAAAGTCCTCCATTAAGTTAAACAGATTTCCAGCATGTATTATGCCAATTGAGCCAGAGATAACCGCGAGGGAGTACCCGCCGCTTGGGACGGTATATTTCCAGGCATTTGTCCCGTTGTTTAGATAGTATGCAAGGTCTGTGGCTTGAGCTCCTATCTTTCCACCGAAGTAAATTTTATTGTTGTAAATTAGAAGGGGGGAGGAATAGGGGGTCAGGTATCCCATGCTAGCTGCGCCGCTTGAGCTCCATATCAAGGCGTTTGTAGAGGGGTTCACAGCAGTTAGGTTTGTCGCGTTGGGATAGATTAGCATTCCAGAGGCTATTGCAGGGTCACCATAGATTGTGGAACCCGTAGTTTTTTTCCAAACCATATTGCCGTTGGTTGCGTTTATCGCATACAGCGTATTTCCTGCGCCGAAAAATACCTTCCCGTAGTCAATTGTCATGTTGGTTGGGGTCGCGCCTGCATTGAATAGGAAAGAGATCGAAGGAGATAGTGGCCCATGAACATTGCTTCCCGTGTGGTAAGCGTCCGCCCTATATTGGTCCCAAACCTCTGTGCTTGCGTTTGCCTGATAGGTAAGATTTGAGGCAAGCGCGCTTGAGAATGCAGTATCGAAAGTTCCCGTTGAGAGCAGAGTTTGCAGGGTCGACGCCGCGGAGGAGTAGCTTAAAATCGTCGAGGTCTGGGGAAGGTAGAAGAAATAGGAGAGCAGCGCTATGCCTGAGACTGCTATTATCAGGGCGAAGATGGAATCAAGGGTGAATATAACCAGCTTCATCGGCAAACCTTCCAAGCTCTCTGTGCATACAAACTTATTAAACTTTTTTATTGGAGGCTTTTAATCCCTAAAATCAGTTCGGCATATCTTATCCATCAACAGTATTCTAGGCCAGGGCAAAAATAAATGGCCTCCTCCACGGGCTTTAGCCCATGGTATCCATGTAACGCAACCATACAAGAAAAATAGACTGTGTGATTCATCCTCGACCTAAAAGGTCGTGGTATTCTTGCCTAAAAACCAATCAGAGTAACAGCATCTCTAAAGAGTTTAGCATGATGCAGAGTTCGGAATCAAAGTTTATAATCGTATCTGCGGAGCCTCTAAGACAAGACATTCGAACTGGTTGTTGATCAATGTAAAGGGTTAAATCAATTCTGCATAGGACCAAATAGTGGGTTTCTAAAAAAGTCCCCTATAGAGGATTCTACAAGCACATAATTGTCTAGTGTATCCATACTCTAGTTATTATCTGCCCTGCCGAACTTGCGCCGCCATTACATCCACTATGACCCGCTGTTCCAGAGATCCCATGTGCCGTATCGCCTGCTGCACCTCCTGCCCCGCCGCATGCACCGCTTCCGCCTATGCCTCCTCCTCCCCCATTTGCATTGTAGATGCAGGGACTGCCAGTAGATGATGTTCCGCCGCCGCCTCCGCCGCCGCCGCCGTTGCTGCCTCCTCCGCCACCCGCACCATTTAGCCACTGGCAAGACCAGTAGGTGGAGGAAGGAGGGGAATTAGGATAATTTGGAGCTCCGCCTCCGCCGCCTCCTCCGCCTCCAACATTCGTGCTTCCCTGAGTAAGCGCTGAATTATATGCTAGGAATATTGTACCACCGTTACCACCTGCTCCACCTCCTCCTCCACCCAAACCTGAAGTGTCTGAACCTGATGAGCCTCCAGAAGCACCGTTTGCACCACTGGCAGTAAATACACCGTTGTTGACTACATTGCCACCATACAGTTCTATTATGCCGCCGCCATTACCACCTGCTCCGCCATTAGCAGCAGAGTTACAACCGTCTGATAAGCCTCCGCCGCCCCCGCCAGCACCGCCTGCTCCTGCCGCCAAAACTACACCAAGAAACTTACTGGTTCTTGACATACCGGATAAACCTGCTCCCCCATTTGTTGGAGGGTAGCCACCCCCTGCGCATAGTCCAATAGCTCCTTGTCCGGCTGAACCTCCTGCACCCCCATCATAACTGTCTGTAATAGTTCCTGAGTTTGTTAAGGTGTTATTTGCCTGTAGGTAATATCCGTGCTCATCTAGTGTAACACCACTGTTTATATTTATACTGCCGGATGCTACCACGTTACAAGTCAACGTGGAGGTTGAAGAATAGGTTATCGAACCAAAATAGCTGCCGCAGGTAGGATTAGCAGGTATGGTTGTGGTCGTTGAGGTTGATGTGGAGGTAGAGGAGGTTGTTGAAGTGGAAGTTGTTGAGGTAGAAGAGGTTGATGTTGTGGAGGTTGACGTGGTAGATGTTGTGGAGGTTGTTGTTGAGGTGAAAGAGCCTGTCTCTGTTATAGGGTTGTTTAGAGTGACTGAGGGCGATGTCGAGGCGCCAGTGTAGCTGCCGGTTCCGGTTCCGGTCCACCCGTTGAACACGTATCCTGCGTTTGGCGTCTCCCCAAGGGTTGCGCCGCTGCCGGAGTTGTACCATCCGCTAACAGGAGTTACAGACCCGCCGATTCCAGGAGATGCGGATGTGGTGAGGAAATACTGGGTCATGTAGTTTCCAGTGAGGGTGCAGTTTGCAACCCCGGATAGTGTCCCTGACTGGGCTGTTGCCCCACATCCTGTCACAAAGCTGTACACGTACTGAACATTCGCCGCTCCCGAGACCGTCGTCTGGAAAGAATATGAGTGCGAGACTCCCTGCCCAAAGCAGAGGATCTGCGGGAATGAGAGGTATCCGACCCCGTCAATTAGGATTGCGTTTGAGGTTGCACCCGAAATAGAAGGAATTGAGATTGTGTAGCAAACAGGAGGGGTGAATGCGACCACCGCATTTGCAACGGTGTTCGCAAACGAGGCCGTCACGAGCACGTTTCCACTTGAGGAGCTTGAGATGTAGGAGAACGCATTCCCGTTTCCGTCAGTCGTTGTGACGATCGGATTGACTGGGGCGTTAATTGAGTTTGAGGTAAAGTTGACGGTTGCGCCCGATACGGGAGTGCCTAGCAGCCTTACATTTGCGGTGAGCTTATCGAGTGAGGTTGAGAGCGCGACCTGAGAGTAGTTCTGCGCACTTAACGAGACTGTGATTGTGGTCGGAGAGAGAAGCTGCGAGGAGTGGGTGCTGAATGTGCCCGCAAAGTTTTGCCTCTGGTTATTTGAGCAGTATACAACGTTGCCGCCCGCGCATGGGGTGTAGCTTAGTATGAATTTTCCAGACGCAAGCGCGCCCTGCGAGAGCGCCGGAGTTATTGTCGCATTGCAGATTATTGCGCCTCCCGGGAGGACGAAATTTGGCCTGCACGATGCGATTATCGGGCTGTATCCGCTTAGGTTCACATTAAGAAGCGGATTTAGGATAGGGAATGGGTTGGTGTTTGTCAAAAGGAGCGCAATCTTGGAGAGCGCGTTTGAGGAGCCAAGCACTATGTCCTGGCAGTAGGGACCTGAGTAAAAGGAACAGGAGGACTGAGTTATTGTGGAGGGAGCAAAGACGAAAAGATAAAGCGAGGCGGTCACGATCGCTGCGATAAGAAACGCCCAACCGTACGTTAGGATGTACTCTGTCGCAGATTGGACCTTTTTGCCCGCCATCCTATCATGAGTAATTGCAATAATAGATTTAAATTATCTTCTTAATTAGATGGAATCTGATGTAAAGTTACTAATTTCTCCTCTCAATTCAAGACATTTAATTATTTGTTTAGGTATCCGCAAAATGTGCACATTTCGTTTGGGCGTCTTTGAAAAATACGCGATCTCCACCTCTTCAGGGGGTAACAACCAAGGCTTCAAAACTGGAACTTAGCCAATCCCAAATGACGAATTTGTCCAGATAAAAATTTGCATGTTTGCACCCTGCCCGTTTATTACTACCGCCTTGTTTGTGAGCTGCTGGGTCACACCGTTTAGCGCGCTGCCCACGAGTGGTGCGGGCTTCTTTCCTATCGCGAGGTTGTAGTTGCTTGAGCTAATAACTATGTAGTAGTCAAACGAGACGCCCAGAAGCGGCTTTGTTGCAAGGTAGTTTCCATTTGCCATTGAGAAGAGGGCGTTTACCTTGTTTTGTGAAAGCACGCCCGTTGCACCGTTTCCTAGCCCCACGGTCAGATTTGACCAGGTAAGAGAGTTAGCAGGGTCTGCAATTGAGTACCAGTTGCTCGGATAGCCCGTCCCGAGTATCTTTTCAGAGAGGCTCTCGAGCTGCAGCTGCATGCTCTGTATGCTTGTGCCAGTTGAGATTGAGGTCTGCGAATTTATGGTGTACCAGACAAACGCCATTAGCGAGACTGCAAAAGTGAAGATGACAATCGCGAAGATTGCGTCAAATGAGAGGAATTGTAGTTTCATGGAGACCAGCTCAGCGGAACCGTTGTGGAAACGGAAGGGGGAATCTGTAGATTATATAGCTGCTGTATTTGGGAGGCGCTTAATGCTGTGGCATAGAGCTGAAGGCTCGAAATGCCCCCATAAAAGGAAGAGTTTGTGGTTGAGCCTCCCGCGGTATTCCCACCTATTTGAACTGCATTCATCGTGTAACCATACATCGTTGAGCAACTTCCCGTGGTGCATCCTGCATCTTGGCCATTTATGTAGAGCTTTATGCTTGAGCTGGAAGAATTGTAGGAGTATGCAACTTGATTCCATGAACCTGGATTTACAGTCCTAGAACTCAAATTGCATTGGGTTCCCCAATGATCAATATAAATCTTCAATTTTCCAGAGCATGCCGCTCCATTTGCACCTGTCACAGCAAAAAAGTCGGCGGCACCTGAAAGTCCAGAGCTGAAAATAGGGCTTCCCATTCCCCCATACGCTCTTGGAACATATATCCATGCAACCACACTTCTAGAACCGGAGATGGTTTGGATAGAATTCACAGATAGATAACTGTTTTGGCCATTGAAATTAATCCCTGAATAGTTGCTTGCTTTTAGCAAATAGGGCACATAATTGAGAACGCTGTTATACGCCACGTTTGTAGAAGAAATACTGTTTATACCGCTACCTATACTGTAATTGTTCGCATTTCCGTTGAGTGGAAGCCAGCCCGCAAGCCTTGTTGAGGGAAGCGGAACGCCGGCTATGCCTCCTTGATAAATCTGGAGGGCTTGCTGGGCGCTTATGGTCTGGTTGTATATCTGGATATTCGAGAGATTTCCGGAGAACCACCTGTCTGCAGAGTTTGCAAATCCCCTCCCCAAAGTCAGGTTTGCAAAACCTGACGGCCATTTCGTGTTGCTCGCGTTAAACACAAGGACACCGTTTAGGTACCCAGTTATGGTATTACCATTCCTTGATGACACTACGTTGTACCAGACTTTTTGGCCAATCACATTCGAGTAGGTGTAAACATTGTAGTTTCCAGCGCTGGTCCCGACAATCAGGTTGAGGGAATTGGACCCGCCTGAGCCGCCCTGTTCAAAACGCGGCCCTGCATTGTTTGCAGCCGGCACGAAGTTGGCATCTAGTGAATTTTTGTAGTTGGTGGTTGCGGTTGAGTTCATCCAGAAGGAAACAGACCAGTTTGAGATGGAGTTTATTTTTGTCACATTTCCAACTTTGATGTAGCTACTAGCTCCATTAAAAGAGGGAGTAAGTATCTTGCCGATGTTCCCGCTTGAAAGTTGCTGCTTTGAGATGGATGCTGCAAGCGGCGCAAATGATGTGCTCCCATACATTGAAGCATTGTAAGAATTCCCAGAATAATCGTTTGTGTCGCCGTTTAGTGGGTACCACAGCTGCGCGTTCTGGCCAGATATTGGAGAGGAGGACAATCCTGCAGCGTAAAGGGATGCGATTTGGATCTGCGAGAGCGAATTGCTGTAGAACTGGTAGTTTGCTATGCCGCCTGAGTAGGAAAGGCCAGAGCCGCAGTTTGTGAGATCTGGAGTGCCGAGGGGATAGAACATTGCAGTAGTACCTCCTGCCGGAACCTGCCGGGTGTAGGAGATCGTATTTGTCGATGCGCCGTTTATGTACCCAGTCAGCACTGCGCCATTATAGGTCATCGCTACGTTAGTCCATGTGTTGGTGTTTATCTTTCCAAGAAGCTGGCATCCCAATGCCCAAATCCTCATGTAAACATTCCCATTTACGAGCTCGAGCCATGAGTCGTGCCAGTTGGTGTTTGGGGCTGTCTGGCCAAGCTCGCTTAATATCACCCCGCTTGTTGCATTAGGGCGCACCCATAAAGAGATCGTGAATGACTGGGCAGCATTGTCCATAAACACAAACCCAGTTTTCTGTTCTACATAGCCAGTCTGCCCGGAAACCCCAAGAGACAAAGGAGCTTGAGAGGATGGAAACTGTGCATAGTAGTTTTGAAGGCTCCACCAAGGCTGTCCGCCAAATGCGCCGTTATTCTTGTTGCCGCTTATGTCTTGTGCCACACTGCCCTGGCCCAGATTGAGAGGGTACCATGCGGCAAGTAAGGAGCTAGGAAGCGCATTTGAGTTGAACGCGGTCACCTGGACAAACGCTTGACCATTGTTGCCCTGTTGGTTTAGGAATACCGAAGCGATGCCGTTTGAGTTGGTGTATGTGGATACCACCTGCCCTGGGCCGCCGTTACCGTTTGTGAGGTTTCCAGCTGTGGTAGTAAAGCCAACCAGCAGATTGTTCACCGCCTGCCCCAATGGGTTCCCGACAGTTGCAAAGAGCTGCGCTACACTAGTGAATATTATGGAACCAGTGATGACTCCGTTTTTGCCATTACCACCGTAGTCATTTGGATCGCCGTTAAGAGGATACCAGGCATTTAATCCGCTGTTAGATATTGGGGTGGCGCTTATTCCTCCTTGATAAAGTTGCATAATTTGTTGCGCTGTTAACACTTGGGAGTATATCTGGACGTTTGCTATCTTGCCATTCCATCTATTGCCTATTCCAGGATATCCTCCAATCCTAAGTGTGTTGGAAGGATTAAGTGTTACGGAGAAGCTTTGAGAGTATACTAGCGTGCCATTCTTATACAGCTTTGCGGTTGTGCCATCATAGGTCAAAACAAAGAAGTACCAGTTGTTGTAGGAAATCTGTGTCTGCGCTGTGCATGTATTGCCATCCCCCTGGTTATTTATCCAAAATGTCACATAGGTAGGATTTCCAAGCCCCGCGGCACAGGTTTGCAAGGTGTATCCAGAGTTGGTAGTAGAGACTATTGTTGGAAAGCTGGGTATCGTACCTGTTGGCGATATCCATACCGCAGCACTGAAGGTAGTAGTGCCAGGAGTTATTCCATTATTTGCATCAATATAGCTGCTAACGCCGTCGAAATTTGCTGCATGCACAGTCTGAGTGGAAAGTGAGACAGATGCGCTAACATTTGCGTTTGTCGGGCACTGATAGTCAATGCAGATTGTTCCGAACGAATTCTGCAATGAAATAGTGCCGTTTGCAATAGGCAAAACGTAGAGCGTGTTGCCTATTCCGTAAAAGCTTGCGCTTGAGCTCACCGATTGCACATTGCTGTACGCTGTTGCTCGCATGATCTGCGTCCCGCTGGTCGCGGCGATTATAACAAGGCCTCCCTTTGTGACCGAGACGTTGTAGGGAATGTTTCCGATGCTGGTTGTGATTGGAAGCTGCGCGCTGAATCCGGTTCCCGCCTGCGCTGCCCTGTTTATTTGGAGCGCAATTGTCTGCGCGACAAGCTGTAGCTGAGAGAAGGTCTGCGAATTCTGCGTGATTGCCCTTTGCTGGGTGATCAATGCGAAGAGGAAGAGGAAGACCACGAGTATGAATGCGAAGACTATCATGAACTCGATGGAGATTTGTCCCTTCTTTTTATTTGATTCTTGAAACATAATTGCTCATCTCTCCTTCAGCAGCCATTTCACCGCAGGAACAAATGATATCTCCTTTTCATCTATTCTTTCCACAGATTCATATTCGTATGTGACTATGGTGCCGCGTTTTAGCTTGAATTTCTTGAGCGCGTTCACAAGTGCGCTCACTTCCTTGTCTTTTCTGCCATCAAATGCATACGATACCTGTATTGCATCGGTAACTTTTATGCCCCTTTTTACAAGGAAATCTACCTCGTTGCCGCTCCCGTCCACCCAATAGGAGATGCTCTCATTGAGCCTAAGACGCCTGGCAAGATTGATGTAAACTATATTTTCCAGTGCGGAGCCCTTGTCTTCAAGCGGATTGGTGGAGACCTGCCGCGCGAGTGCATGGTCAATGACATAAATCTTGCGCGGCGCTACTGCCGCATCGGCTGCCGAGGTAGAATGCTTGTTCACGGCAAATACAAGATACGAATCCATGGCGTAGTCCACAAACTTTTTTACGGTGTTCTTGCTCCCGATCTTGAAGACGTTGCCCATTTTCCCATAGGACATGCGCTTGCCGTAAAGGTTTAGCAGGTAAAAAATGAATTCCTCAAAGGCCCTTTTGTCCCTTATTGAATACCTCATCATTATGTCCCTTGATATGATGTCGTGAAGGTACTGCAGCAGTATCTCCCCTCTCTTTGAGGAGAACGCCTCGGGGAAGCCTCCAAACTGGAGATAATTTTTGAAAGTGGACTTGAGTTTTGCTGAGCCTTCCGTGGTATATTTATTTGCAGTGGGCGCAAGCTCCGAAAAGGAGAACGGAAACTCCACGAAAAGCATGTTGCGCCCCGTGAGAGCCGTGGACACCTCAGATCTCAGCAAACTCGCATTGCTTCCGGTCAGGTATATTTTCACATCCTCGAATTCATACATTCGGTTTGCCCATTTTTCCCAGCTCTTAATGTTTTGTATTTCATCCAGGAAAAGGAATACCTTGCCTTTTGGGGAGTGCAGCTGCAAAAACAGCTCGTACAACCTTTGGAAATCTTCGGAGGAGAATGTGCTTAGCCGTTCATCCTCGAAGTTAAGGTAAAGAATGTTGTCCTCACCAACCCCCTCCTTAAGAAGATGCCTTATAAGCTGCAACAGAAGAGTGGATTTGCCACACCTCCTGACTCCTGAGATTATAACCATCTCCCTGCTAGCGGACTCTTTGAGAAGCCTGTGGAGCATCTCACGTTCTATGCCTGCATGCTTTAGCAGCAATTTTTGCCGCTGATCTTCCATTACAAACTTTAGCTGTTCTTCCTGCACGTTTGTCTTATAAAACTCAAGCCTTTTAAATGTTCAGTTTAGTGAACGAAATAGGGCGGTTTCGTTCAGTTCAGTGAACACTTTCTAAAAGCGATTCTAGGTTTTACACCGCAGGTTTCATGTAGACGCATGGCAGGCTGGTCTGGAATGGGCACTGCTGCTGCGCGGACACGTTGATGAGATAGGTTCCCGTGGAGGCGATGCTCCCAAGGTTGCCGCTCACATTGAGCGGGGTGTATGCAGTGATGTAGCTAAGCCCGGTTGGAGACCTCACCACAAACACAATCGAGTGACCAACCCCGTTTGAGAGCGTCCCAACGTATATGTACTGGACCCCAGTCGGCATTGTTATCTGAACAATCTGCTTTGCAGGCGGCCCCTGGCTCCCCACAATCGCCGCCGCGCTCACAAGCTTTGATGCAGCCTGCTGCGCCGCGACGGATGAGACCGCGGAATTTGCATTGGCTAGCTGTATGAATGCGAAGACGACGAGCGGAAGGAGTATCGCAAGTCCGAAAGAGAGCGTTATTAGTAGCTCGAAGCTTGACTGGAGCTTTAGGTTTGGTTTGCTATTCATGCCTCTTCCCGCTCTCCTGACTTCTTTCCGGACATTATTATCTCCTTCTTCTGGCGCACCTCGCGATAAAGGTTGTCCACCAGCTTCTTCATCGCCTCGTCTAGCGTGAAGCCAAAAGAGGAGGTGCTAAGCGAGCCCCCCTTCGAGAGCGATAGCCTGGCCTTTAGCTCGTAGTTCTTTGCCTTCGAGCTCTTGATGTTTAGCGAGATGTAGTCTGTCTTTATCTTTCCAAATCGGTCAACCTTTGCGGCAAGGGACTCAAGCTCTGCCTTTATCTCCTCCTCGAACTCCTTTGTCTTTGAGTCAAGGCCGGAAATGAAGATTCTCTCCTCAATCCCTGTGGCGTTTGAGACGATCACCTCAAAGACGTCGCTCACAGTCAAAATTCCAACAGGCTTGTCGGACTTTGTGACAAGAAGCGATGAGATTCCAAGCTCTATCATGCTCTTTATCGCCTCGTCGATCGGGCGGCTGTAGTCAATTCGATAAACATTCGTGACCGCAAGCTCCTCCACCTTCGTGTTGTTTAGGTTGCCCACCCTGCTACCCTCCTTTTCCACGTTTGCGCGCAGGTTTGTCTTTGCAAACGCGCCCATCATGTCGCGATAGGAGATGATTCCATAGAGCTTGCCGCCCTCCATCACAAGTATCTTGTTGACCTTGTGGTTTTCCATTGTCGACTTTGCCTGCGCAAGGCTTGCGCCCTTCTCGATCGCGACAATTGGTGAGGACATCAAATACTCCGTCTTGTAATTTGAAAGCAGATGTAGGGAGAGGATTGCTCTGAGCATAAGCTCTCTTTTCACAACTCCCTTTATCTTGTTTCCCTCGATGTAGGGGAGCACCTTGGTTGAGGAGTTGAAAAAGTGGTGTATTGCCCTCTCAATCGAAAGTGACTGGTCTAGGACCGGGACCTTCCTTGCGAACTTGCCTGCAGGGAACTTGTCAGCCATCGCAAGAACGCCCGTCTGCGCGATTGTCCTTGCGTCCAGCACACCGTAGTACTCCTTCTCCTTTGTTATCACAACAGCCCCCAGCGAGTTGATCTTTCCAAGCAGCTTGGACACAGGGGTTTTATAATCAAAAATCGCAGTTTTTGAGACGAATTCTTCCGGGATATTTTCAAATGCCTTGGCCACAAATTCACCACTTGACAATACTTATTACATATTTATATAGCTTCAAGCCCGAAGATGATATGTCGCCGTTTTAGACGCCAGGATGGCAGATCAGCTATGCGTCCGCCTGCAGAGCGGAAAAGGGGGGTGCAACTCCCTCTCCTGGCTTCTTTTCAAGGGGAACTGTAGTTAGGTAGATATTTTGTCTAATTTTCATCTACCTAACTAGTGTCACGCCACCTAACATCGGAGGATAGCCACAAAATTTATAAAAAATGAATTTTTTTAGGAAGATTTAATAATTGAAAAGAATTAATAACACATACAACATGGAGATTGGAATTTACGGGTTTAACGCAAAGGTTGCGATAAGCGAAGGCTGGCTTGTAGGTGAAATCGAGGAGCTTCATCTCGTTGACCAGGCTAAAACTTTGGGAACTTTAGAGAAGAGATTGAAAAAGGGATTCGATACTATTTTTGAGGCGGCGCGAAAAAATCCTACGAAGTATAAAAAATACCTCTCAGCACAGACCCTAAAAAAGCTTGGTGTAAAGGAGATGGCGTATGCCTAAGCTTGTAATCAAACCTGAAAAGCTTGTTAAAATCCTAACCAAATACTACGGTTTTTATCCCGATCATCAAAGCGGAAGCCACCTTATATTACTGCATGAAGATGGAAACATGGCGGTTGTGCCGATGCATGGGACTGAGCTCAGGCAGGGCACCCTTCATTCAATATTGAAGCAGGCAAATTTGACTAAGGAGGACATATTAAAATATGCGTAAACTATTTGCAGCGAAATTTCATACATCAAGCAGAACTTTTATTGACCAGCTTTTTCCAGTTTTCTTTACCCTGAGAAGGTGCGGAGTCACCGCTTTTACATCAAAAAGGGAGATGTATTCCTTTGACTTTTTGCAGAAGATGCACGCGTTTATCTTGATTTTGTCCTTTTCTTCAGAAATCCTATTCACCTTGAGCTTGAAGGCAGGCACTCCCCTTTGATCAATCTCGGAGACTATGCGCTGCAGCAAAAACCAGACAATCTCATTTTTGTTTGAGGCCCTCTCGGTTATCCTGACAGTTTTTATTTTTGATTTTGATTTTTTGAGCTCTTTTTGGTCAAACATCGTGCCCAGCAGGGCAAGACCCGAATTTTCAAGTGCGTCCTTGAAGCTTTTTCCATAAGCGACAAATGCCACATCGGCGGTGTGCGGAACGTATCGAAAATTAGGCTTTGGCATGATGCAATATACAGACAAATTTATATATATCAACTGCCATTTACTCTTTGTCCAATGAAGACGAGAGTAACTGCTGAGAAATGATGAAGTCCATTTCGACTGAGGGCGAACAAGTGTTTAGATGCTTTTTGAGGACAAAAACCGTGTGGCTCTTCTCTTTCTTGTTGCCTCAATAGCAATACTTCTTGTGAATTCTTTCTTGATAACAAGCCAGAGCATAGACAATGCGGCTCCCACAAGCTACGCGATTGTCGTAATACTGATGCTCCCGTTCTTTGCGGCGTTTGCATTCAAGGAAAAGCTTGAGATAAAGCTTCACCACCATGACATTATTGCTGGGGTTGGGCTCTTTGCGATATTTATCTTTCTTATAATCGGCGCGCAGCTTGCGTTCCCCTATCTATTCCTTAGCTACAGGATGGACATGCTCATTTTGCCGATTGCAATAGCAGCAGTTGTGGCTATCCTATTTGGGCGAGGTAACCTTAGAAAGTTCTGGGCTCTGATTTTGTACCCGATTCTTGCCTCCCCCTTGTTTTTTTTGCCACTACTTAATCTGAATAATGCATTTGCGCAGGTCAATACAATTTTTGTGTATGGAATACTGCATCTTGTGGCGCCAAGCGTCACATATCTGCCGCCCTTCACAATAGGGACTACACTTTACACAATAGGGATTGGCACCGCATGCGCAGGCGTTGCGGTCTTCATTGCCTTAGTTTTGCTTTTGCTCCCGGTAGCATACCTGCTTGATGGAAAACTCTCAAGCAAGATTTACTGGCTTGCATCGGGGCTCGCACTTTTGCTCTTGCTAAACTTCGCGAGGATGGCAAGCATAGCTGCAGTCTGGCTGCTCTATGGGCCAAATGGGGCAGTTGGCTTTGTGCACGGGGTCGCGGGAATACTATTGTTTTACCTATCGATAATGGTGATGGTTCTCCTCGCCAAAAGATACAGTCTTGGCTTCCCTAGATGGAAAGAGAGGGAGATGAAAGCAAAGAGGGCGAAGGCCTATCAGAACGGCTCAAGACTACTTGCGATTGCACTCAGCCTGGGATATCTACTGATCTCGCTCAACTATAGTTCGCAGATTGTGGTACCGCCTCAGCTTAGTGCCACTTCAAGTTACAACTTCACTCCCCAGTCCCTTAACGCATTTGCAGGGAGCTTTAGAGGCGCGCAGGGTTGGGAGTTCTCGGCACCAATAAACCAGACAAGCCTTGGAGGAGTCCTGCTTTTGTCAAACAGGACATTCAACTCGACCTCGCCGATAATACTGCTCGTATCGAGCCCGAACCAGGCAATCACAAACTATCTGCTAGATGGGACAGGGATAGTGGCAAAGTATAATTTCGTTGATCAAAGTTTCATAGTCGGCACAGTGTACCAGCTCTCTTCGGCCAACACCACCTTCTATTTGATGGCTAAGAGCGCTGCATACCTTTTCCCTGACAACCAGTATCGTATCGTTACAACCTACCTCTTAATGCCCTCAAGGGCAGGAGGGCTTGCGCAAGGCTGCGAATACCATGGTTTTTACACCTCTGTTGACAATCTACTACTTGGGCAGGCGGTGAATCAGTCTGAGATGCGGCAGCTAAGAAGCGCCTTCTGCGTAAGTGCGAACTTTGTGTGATCTTATGCGTTTTGAGTACTCTTCGGGAGCTTTTGTTTATAGAAAAGAGGGGGGCAAAATCCTTCTTCTCTTCCTCGTAAGGGAGGATAAGCGCTTTGACATACCAAAGGGACATATAGAGAAGGGAGAGAACGCGGAGCAGGCTGGTAAGCGAGAGACTTTTGAGGAATCCGGGCTAAAAGTTGAGTTCCTGCCGGGATTCAAGATAGCCTACAAGTACTTCTTCAAGGAGAGGGGCACCGAGATACTAAAGAAGGTGAGCATGTTCCTTGCGAAGGTGAATGGGGACCATGTTAAGATATCTCATGAACATTCCGGCTATAAGTGGATGGAAAGAGAGGAGGCGCTCAAAAAGATAGGTTACAAGAACATGAAAAAAATTCTGGCAAGGGTCTATGATTACATAGAAAAGTACGAAAAGATGGCCGAGCTAAATGCGGAGTACTCAAGGCTCCCTTGCCTAAACAGGAACTGGGACCTGAGCAGGACATTTGTTCCAGGAGATGGACCCGTTGACGCAAAGACGATGGTACTAGGGCAGGCGCCAGGGGCAAATGAGGACATACAGCTCAAGCCATTTATCGGCAGGAGCGGAAAGGTGCTTGACAGAATGCTTAGGCTTGCGGGCATCAAGAGGGAGAATGTTTACATAACAAGCTGCGTGCAGTTCTTCCCGCCAAAGAACAGGGGGCCAACAGATTGGGAGGTGGAGCTGTGCAGGGGCTTTTTGCTAAGGCAAATTGAGATAATAAATCCAAAGAACATAATACTGCTTGGAAACTTTGCGTGCAACGCAATGCTCGGATACGACAAGGTCACACAAAACCACGGAAAGGTCGTGAAGAAGGAGGGAAGGAACTTCCTGATTGCCTTCCACCCCGCGATGGCGCTTAGGTCAAGCAAGGTTGTGGGCAGGCTGATGGAGGAGGACTTCAGGAGCTTCAAGGGGAAGCTTGAATAATTTCAGAGCTTTAGCTCCTTGATTTCCTTTATGGCAAGGGAGTAGGAGATTGCGGTTATGACAAGAACGATGCTAACTATTGCCATCCCTATGTCGAACTGGTCAAGGTTTGGTATGTTAATCCCTGTTGCAATCGCAAAGCCCCCGATTTGTGGCACAAAGAATATCGTCACGCCCACAAGCGCAAATACCAACCCCCCATAGCCAAGCGTCCTTCCAGAGGTCTTCCTGGAGATGAAGGTGATCTGCTTCTCGCTGTACTTTCTGCTCTCAAGCCACCGGCCTATTGCGTATCCTAGGAAAACCTGCATTATCAGCGTGCCGACCCCAAAGAGGAATCCGGGAATCCACGCGTACCAGATGCTCGGCATCTTTGGCACTATTGAGGTATAGATTAGCAGGTCGATTGCCCCAAATCCAAAGCCTGCAATAGCCCCATGGAGCGCCGCAAGGGGAAGTGGAACCTTTCTTGGCTCAAGGAATGAACGCTGTGCAAAGAGGTCGTGTTCCTGCAGACCCTCCTCTTTGGAGTGGGTGTTTGATTTATCATGCTTGTGCGTGTGCTTCCCAGTGAAAATATGGACAAAGGAGTCGACATACTCCGTTAGTATGTGGGAGTCGATGTAGATGTTTTTTCTAAGGATGTAGAAGCCCGATGCGCTCATCACCAGCCCCACCGCGATAAAGACGATTGAATCGGTGTAGATGCCGGTGAAAAATGAGGCAAGCGCCGTAAATGATAATATCCCAAGCACCGCCCTTTGCGCAGTGAATCCGAGCGAAAAGAAAAGTCCGGCCTTGGCTCCACCCTTGCGGTTGAAGGTGCTAATTGAGTAGCTAAAGGTTATGGGCCACGTGTGCTCGTCAGGGGTTAGGCCATGCACTATGCCAAGCACAAATGCGAGCGTAAGATAATAGTAAAGATCCGGAATTATCATCAAATCAGGCGGGCAGTTAGGCTTTAATAATATTGGAGATAAAAGGCTTTATATTGGGTCCGTAGCTTAGTCCGGTTGGAGCGCCCGACTGATAGGGTGTTTAATCACACCTCAAAAATCGGGAGGTCTTGCGTTCAAATCGCAACGGGCCCATTTCATTTAAAATAAGCGCAACTCAGTAGGTTCGCATAAGCTTGTCCTTCGCAATGCAGATAAGTTCCTGAACCTGCGGGTCTGCGCCCTCGCTCTTTGCAATACGCAATATCTCCTTTAGGATCTGTCTGACTTGAGATCTCTGGTGTGGAAGAGGGTAGATCATTGCTGGCCTCTCGTATTTTTCTTCCCCCTTGACGATTTTTGAGATATGGCTCACCTCAGAGAGTATCCCATCTATGAACTCCGCGTTATCAGATGCAAACCTCACAACAAAATCAAGAGCATTGTCGAGTTTTGCTATTGAGCTGTTCTCAAATGAGACATAGGCCTTATTCCTCCTCAAAAGCACATTCACCTCAGGGTTGTTTGCAAGTTCAAGTCGGCGTAGGTCTCTGTAATCCTCAAGCGTGGTGACAGTCACAAAAGGGAGGTGCCTTTGCAAAATCTCCATTGATTTTGCCACCTCCTTAGGGTCGCGCGAGTGATTTACGCAATCAGCCAGGAAGCGCATTCCGTTCCTCGTGAAGCTAACATTTGCCTGCCTGCTAGACATACTATCACTTTCTATCTCTTTTGATGGTTTAAAAACCTAATTCATTGATTGTCTTGGGCGCTTGTCATAAATAAAAAGTTTCCTTACCAACCATTCTTTGGTACAATGGCATACTCGCTAGAGGAGGGAAGCACGCTTGTCAAGGCTGCAAGGCACAGCGTCGAGCTATTTTTGACCTCAGTTAAGTTCAAGAAGTCCATAGTCGAGAAAAGGGCGGCGCACCTAGAGGAGCACCATGGCATATTTGTAAACATAAGGCACTATCCGCTCGGGGCACCTCGCGGCTCGGCAGCTTTGATAAAGGGAGTGAGGCCGGTGAGAAGCCTAATAGTTGACGCTGCGATACTTGCGGCAAGCGAGGACAAAAGGCATGTGCCCGTCTCCCACCATGAGCTGGAGCATATCCTCTTTGAGGTGGGGGTCTTCTCAAGGCCAGTTAGGCTAAGCGGGCCGATCTCCAAGATGAAGCTCAGGCAGGGAAAGGAGGGAATAATGGTGGAGTACGGCTTTAGGAGCGGCTTTTTGCTTCCCGAGGAAATCAAAAAGGGAGAGAAGATGGAGAGAATCCTAGAGAAGGTTTGCGCAGCTGCGGGAATAAGCTCGCACGATTACAAGAGGGCGGATGTCTCGTTCCACAAATTCAGCGCTCAAAGGTTCGTGGAGATTGAGCCAAGCGGACAGGTGGAGGAAGTAGGCTAGATGAAAATAATACTCCTAATTGACATGGACTACTTCTTTGCTGCGTGCGAGGAGCTGCGTCACCCTGAGTACAAGGCAAAGCCTGTTGTGGTGGGAGCTGATCCAAAGGGAGGGACGGCACGCGGGGTGGTGAGCACTTGCAACTACCTTGCGCGCAAGTTCGGGATACACAGCGCGATGCCAATCTCAATGGCCTACAAGCTCAAGAAGGATGCAATCTTTTTGCCCGTCGACTATCCCTACTACGAGAAGATGTCGAATTCTGCGATGCAGGTAATCAAGACGTTCGCAAAGAAGTTCGAGCAGGTTAGCATTGACGAGGCGTTCATCGACGTAACGGGAAAGGTGGATAGCTTTGAGCAGGCGATAGAATACGCAAGAAGGCTCAAGGGAAGCATAAAGCAGGAAACTGGGCTGCCCTGCTCAATTGGGATCGGGGCGAACAGGGTCATCGCAAAGATGGCGTGCGAGGCGGGAAAGCCCGATGGGGTAAAGATGGTGGGCCCTGAGGATGCACAATTCTTTTTGGCGCAAATGAAGGTGGGAAAGCTCTATGGCGTGGGGAACAAGACGGCCGCAAGACTTGAGGCAATGGGATACAAAACAATTGGAGATCTTGCAAAGGCAAACCTTGCAAACTTGGTAAACGAGTTTGGGGTCTGGGGAGGGGAGCTTTATCGCAGCGCGAGGGGAGAGAGCGATGATGAGATAATTGAGAATTACGAGATTAAATCGATTGGAAGGGAGCGCACCTTTGAAAATGATACAAATGAGAGGGAGAAAATGATCAAGGAGATTGAATCGATATCCAAGGAGGTGGGAGAGGAGGTGAAAAAGCAGGGCGTATCCTACAAGACGGTAACGGTCAAGATAAGATACTCTGATTTCTCGGAGCGCCTAAAGAGCAAAAGCATCGGCCACTACACCGATGACCCTCGGGAGATGTTTGAAAATGCAGTGAGACTCTTTGACTCATCAATTGAGGAGGGCAGGACAGTTAGGAAAATAGGGGTTAGGGTTTCCGGATTTGGAAAATCGAAAGGGCAGAAAAGAATTGCGGAATTTTTTAGTGCTTAGACCTCGATTCCTCAAAGCTTAGCATAGATAGATGCTCCCTTACCCTAAGGGCCGCCTTGACGCCGCTTCCTGCTGCGGTTACTGCCTGCTTGTAGAACCTGTCCGCAACATCGCCGGCTGCGTATACGCCCTCAATATTTGTCAGCACGTCATCCTTTGTGATTATGTATCCGTCCTTGTCAAGCTCCAGCTGGCCCGTGAACAGGGAGGTGTTTGGCTGGTGGCCAATCGCAACAAAAACCCCGTCTATTTTCATCTCGGTTGCAAGGCTGTTCTTGAGATTTTTTAGTTTAACGCCGCTAACCTTGCGATCTCCGGTTATTTCCTCAACCACTGTATCCCAAAGGACCTTTATCTTTGGGTTGGAAAGCACCCTTTCCTGCATTATCTTGCTTGCCCTAAACGCATCGCGCCTGTGGACTATCGTCACGCTGCTTGCAAATCTTGTGAGGAAGAGAGAGTCCTCCATTGCTGTGTCCCCTCCCCCGACAACTATCACCTCCTTGTTCTTGAAGAATGCGCCGTCGCACGTAGCGCAGCTAGACACCCCCCTTCCTGTGAAATTCTTCTCTGATGGAAGGCCTATCCACTTTGATGAGGCCCCAGTTGAAACGATTAAGGTCAGGGTCTCGATTATTTTGTCGTCTACATGAAGTTTTATCGGCTTTGAGTTAAGCTCGACCTTGGTCACGTCTCCCTCTAGGAATCTTGTGCCAAACTGGGTTGCCTGTTGCTCCATTAGCCTAATTAGCTCGGGGCCTGCAATCTTGGAGTAGCCCGGATAGTTCTCGATGTCGGTGGTGAGGAGAAGCTGTCCCCCGCTTCCAACTCCCTTTATCAGAAGGGGATTGAATCCCTCCCTTGCGGTATAAAGAGCGGCAGAAAGGCCTGCTGGGCCTGAGCCTATAATCACGACATTTTCAACCATACAAAGCACTAGAATTTGACAATAAATATTTTGTTTGAATACCTATTTAAAGTTTGATACATAAGTTAGAGTGGCGACCAAATGTCCATCGGAATCGATAATTATGACATCGAGCTGGACATTGGCCACACGCTTTCGAGCCTGAACTTTGTCTCCCATGCACACAGCGACCACACAAGCAGGGCAAAGAGGGGAAAATCAATTCTTGCAAGCATTGAGACAAAGGAGTTAATTGAAGCAAGAAAAAACATCCCAATCAACCTTTCCCAGATGCCGCTCAATGTTGAGCTGCTTGATTCGGGGCACATACTTGGCTCGAAGCAGCTCTTTATCGACTCGCCTGAGTTTGGGTACTCGGTTGTCTACACAGGGGATTACCAGATGCAGGAATCGCCAACTGCAAACAAGATAAAGGTAAACCAGGCGGACGTTGCAATACTGGATTCCACCTATCCGGACCCAGAGATGGTGCTGGACCCTAGGAGCGAGGTGATAGACACGATCCAGTATTACGTTAATAAGAAGATTGAGAAAGGGATTGTTCTCTTTGGCGCATACTCCCTTGGAAAGGCGCAGGAGCTGGTTAAGATAATGAATAACATAGGCATCACACCGGCAGTTAGCAAGGGAATAACAAAGCTCAACGGAGTCTACAAGAAATTTGGGGTTGAGCTTGACTACGTCTCGGTGTATGAGAATGAGGCTCGCTTTGATGAGCTTGTAAAGCAGAACTTTGTTGGGATTGTGGAGACGCAGAGGCTAGGCGAGCTCGGGAGGAAGCTCTCCTCAATTTACAATAGGCGCGTCTTTACCGCGGTTGCGACAGGATGGGCAAAGTCTTTCAAGTTCGGAACCGACGTTCAGTTTCCCCTCAGCGACCATGCGGATTTCGCCCAGAGCCTAGAGTACCTCCAGGCAACTGAGCCGAAGGTAGTCTACTCGGTGGGCAAGGAGGCAAAGCTCATGGCGCACAATCTGGGAAAATTCGGCTACAAGGCTAGGCCGATGGAGACAAGCGTGGACTTTGTTGCCCCAATTTCGGAGATTGCAAAAGCGTAGTGCTAAGTTTATATTGCTTGATTGGGTAGTACAACCATGGAGGAGCAAAGCAAGCGCGACAGCTACAGCGGGATGCTGCTGCTTTTGATAGCGGGCTCTGTACTTCTAATCTTCGCGGCGATTTACTTCATACAGATATTTGGGACGGAGTACGGAGTTGGGGCGGGGGCGCTGGTGCAAAGCCAGGCGGACAACACGATAGTCGTTTCCAACCTTCAGGCTCTCTCATCGCAGCTAATAGTGCTAAACCAGTATGTGCTTGAGTCTTACCTTGCGGTGGTGCTCGGGCTCTTGCTCGCGCTCCTTGCGGTGGTGCTCTACATCAACAGGAAAAACAGGTACGACGAGGCGAACAGGAGGTACATTATGCTCCACACAACAATTACGGTTGTGTACATCATCCTATTTTGGATAATATACTCCGGATTTGTGCACTCAACGCTGAGCATAATGGTCTACCTGGGATACTTCGGGATGATCGTATGCATAATAACCGACCTCTACTTTGAGATGAACGCGAGGCAGGCAAACTCGAGGAAGGTGGGGGTTAGGACAATCAACATAGATCCCGAGACGCCCTACACCAACCTGCAGGTGCTAAGGCACCAGCTCTTCTCGAAGCTCAAGGGAAATGTGCGGATAGTCGACAAGCACTTCAACTCCAATGCGATCGCAAACCTCCACAGGCTCGTCTCCGATGACCTTGAGAGCATAGACTCTATAACGGTGATCACCTCCGAGGAGATGCTGGACGCCAGGTTCGGGGACAACTACAGGGACATAAGGGGGGAGTTTGCGAACGCGGATGTGGCGCTTGAGATGATAGTGATGCCGAGGGAGGAGGCCGCCAAGCAGCACGAGAGGTTTCTCTTTGACGACACGGAGGCGTTCAAGATACCGCCGCTGAACATCATCAACAAGAAGAGCGAGCACGTGACGAAGATAAACCTTGAGGAGACGAGGAAGAGGTTTGAGTACCTGCTCCAAAGGTCCACGAAGCTGGAGAACTTTTTGCTCAGGCAGGGAAAGGGTGAATAGAAAATGACGAAGATAGAGGTTGGAAAAGTTTCCGAAATAAAAGTTGGCGAGATGAAGAGCGTCACGGTAGGGGAGAACAGGGTTCTCGTGGCAAACGTTGAGGGAAAGCTCTACGCGATGCGGGCAATCTGCCACCACGAGGGAGGGCCGCTTGACGAGGGGATGCTGGACAACAAGAATGTTACCTGCCCCTGGCACGGCTCCACATGGGATGTGACTACAGGCAAGCTTGTCTGGTTCACGCTTCCGCTCGAAGACGAGCCGATCTATCCGGTAATAATCGAGGGGGAGAAGGTTTTCGTGGAGGCCTAAAGATTGCCGCTGATGCTGTCGATCCTCTTTGCGAGGACAAAGTCCAGCTCCGTTATTCCGCCCTCATCGTGAGTCGCTATGTCAAGCGCTACCTTGTTGTAAACATTTTGTATCTCAGGATGGTGGTTTAGGGAAGTCGCTATTTGCGCAAGATTGTCTATGAATCCTATCGCCTGCTCGAAGCTGTCGAACTTGAACTCCTTGTGCAGCTTGCCGTTTGCAATCTGCCAGTTTCTTATCGTCCGCAGTTTTTCCTGCACCTCCAAATTACTCAGCCTCATAAGAGCACCATGCATAATTCATAGTCACGATTTATAAACTTCGTATCTGCATACGCTAACTGACTGAGCGCATGGCCTTTAAAAGAATGAGGCTGTAACTAGAACTGATAATATGGCTAAGATTGCAGGAATTGGACAGAGGGCCTTGGTCGAAGCAGTAGGAGTTTTCTTCCTGACATTTATAGGAGCGGGAGCGGTTATTGCCTCGCAGTTTGCAGGAGTTGGGAGTTCCGGGCTTCTCGTAGTGGCACTTGCAAATGGACTTGCTCTTGCTCTTGCTGTCTCATTTGCAATGAACATCTCGGGAGGGCATATCAATCCTGCAATCACAGTCGCAGCGTTTGTAAACAGGGCAATAAGCGCAAGAGATGGGCTAGTTTACATATGCGCGCAGCTAATCGGAGCTATGGTCGCTGGGTTCCTTCTTCTTTTAGTATACCCTTCGGTTGCAGGGACGATGGTGAACTACGGCACGCCCGCGCTTGGCGCATCAGTTAGCGCGATGCAGGGAATACTCTTTGAGGCGATAATGACATTCATCCTCGCCTTTACAGTTATGGGAACCGTTGTAGACCAAAGAGCGCCCAAAATCGCTGGATTCGGGGTTGGACTTGCGGTGGTCATCGATGTTCTTGCGGGAGGGCCGTTCACCGGAGCAGCTATGAATCCTGCGAGATGGTTTGGCCCCGCGCTTGCATCAGGCTTCTTCGTGAACTGGTATGTTTACATTGTAGGTCCACTACTTGGCGCAATCGTAGCTGCGGTAATCTATAAATATTGTGTAATGAAATAGGAGTTTTTAATGAGGCTTGTTGTTCCACTAAGAAAGCAAAGAGCAGACTCTTCCTATGAATGCGGGCCAGCTTGCACAAGCATGATATTTAATTACTACAAAGAGGCCATGGGGATAAAGGAGATTTGCAAGGACATGAAAGTACACAAAAACATGGGAACTTTCGGTCCACAGATAGGAAATTATTTCTTGAGGAATGGTTTTGATGTTGAGATAGTCTCATTCAACCCGTTTGCGTTCACAAACAATGACAAAAGGATGAAGAAGAAGGAACTTATAAAAAGATTTGAGCTCCTTAGAAGTAAATCAAAGAGAAAGGAGAACAAATTAGGGAGCAGGTATTATACGGAGTACCTTAAAAATGGAGGAAGGGTCAAAGTTCAGATACCGAACAAAAAGGAGATTGTTTCAGAGATACGTAAGGGGAGACCTCTGATAGCTTTACTTACTTCCAGATTTTTGCTGGGCAAAAAACCCGGATTCAATTTCCACTTTTGTGTGGTTACGGGTTTTGATAAAAAATATGTTTATGTAAACGACCCGCTTCCAAGCAAGGTTGGGGGAAAACAAAAATACTTATTTGAGGATTTCATCTTTGGGATACATGCTGCATCATATGGAGCAATAGACAATTGCTCAATAATCAAAATAAGGAAGGGATAATAGAACCTTAAGAATTTACCAACTGGGCTCCGCTATTTAAAATTATTGAGTCCATATGGATACGTTTTAATGGATAGGAAAAACTCCCTTTTAGCTCAGAAAATATACGAGCGGGTCCTAAGGGAGATAAAGCCGAGCAAGCTTGAGATCGAGACAACGATCTCTAGCTCCAACAAGGTGATGGCACGTCTTAGGAAGATAGTCCCAAAGAACGTGGAGCTGATGGTGGTTGGAAGCATCGCAAGGAGCACCAACCTCAAGGGAGACCACGACATTGACATCTTCATGCTCTTTGACAAGAGGGTTCCAAAGGGCAAAATGGAAGAGCTGGGGGTTGAGTACGGAAGGAAGATAGTGAACGCGAAAAAAGGGGAAAAATACGAGCTAAAGTACGCGCAGCATCCTTACTCAAGGCTGCACCTAAACGAGCTTAACATAAAAATAGACCTGGTGCCGGCGTACAAGATAGACAATGTCGAGGAGCTTGCGACCGCGGTGGACAGGACGCCCTTCCACACCAAATTTCTCAATGAGCACCTCAGCGATAGGCAAAGGGATGATGTGAGGCTGCTAAAATACATGCTAAAAAACCACAGCATCTACGGAGCGGAGGTGAAGATAAAGGGCTTTTCGGGTTATTTGTGCGAGCTACTCGTCTACTATTTTGGCTCTTTTGAAAAGCTGCTTGAGGGCGCTGCAAACTTCAAGATGCCGCTTTGCATAGTACCTGGGGAAAAGGAGGCAAAGGTGGACAAAGGCATCTTCAAGAAGTTCAACTCCGAGTTTGTGGTCATCGACCCCGTGGACAAGAACAGAAATGTCGCGGCGGGGGTATCAATTGAGTCGCTATCGAGATTTGTTTTCATCGCAAGGCAATTCTTGGAAAAACCTGATGTAAAGCTCTTCTTTGGAGAGGGCTTTTCCTCCTCGCAGGTGCACAAGAAAGTAACAGAGTTTGTAAAGAAATCCAACTTGGATTCGTATCTGTTAATAACAGGCGTCCCTAATAAAAGCGAGGACATTGTCTGGCCGCAGCTCAAGAAAACTTCCGAAATAATAGCGGCGCACGCAAAAAGATTTGGTTTTGAGATCTATCTAAACGCTGTATGGATTGACAAACTAGAGGGCATGATTTTGTTCTTGGTGCCCAAGGGGAAGATCGAGACAAGAATGTTTGTGGGCCCAAGCATCTTCCAGAAGAATGCGGCGGTGCCATTTGCAAAGGCCCACAAGAATGCGATAGGGCTTTTCCTAGAGCAAGACAGGATAGCCGCACTTGATTTCAACAGGTACGTGACGGTTGAGGAACTGCTAAAGGACGTGGTCAAAGGCAGAGTCATAGAGAAAAGAAAGGACATTAGGATAAGGGGATCAAAGTTGCTAGTAAATTCCATACCCAAGGAATACTCAGGACAGATTTTCGTAGAGCTGCGCAACAAGCTAAAGATATGATTTAGAGCGCGAACTCCCTTTCCTTCTTGATCACATGCAAAAGCTCGTGAAGGAGGTCTATCTGCCTGTTTTTCCTCTTGAATTTTCCGTTTGCAATTTGTACCATCGCTGTAATGGAATTCTTACCGCTCATCAGCTCATATGTTTTGGCATAGTTTTTCTGCGCTGAGGCCCCGCAGTAGTCTATCGCCTCGCTAACCACATTATCGCGTATCTTTTCGGTGGGATATCTCCTCTCAATCAGCCTTTTCCTGATTGTCTCAAGGTGCTCTCGCAGCACAATTGCAACTGCGCCCGGAACTTTTATGTCGCAAAGCAAATGGCCCTCAAAAATAAGGGTATGCCTTCTGTTTGATTTGACGATTTTCCCGATCTCTCTTTCAAGTCCCTTAATTTTTACGATCTTAGAGCCGAACTTATCCTTCCCTAGGTAAAGCTTGTGATTTTTGGCAATAGAATTTGCGTCATATAGCCTAGATCCGACTAATCTTTTTGAGAGCATCTTGGAGATGGTTGTCTTCCCCACGCCTGGGGTGCCAGTTATCACGATTACCTTATTCATAGCCTGCCCTGTATGGAATCTAGCCTGAAGTTTATCTCGTCCCTGCTCTCCTCGATGTTTAGTATTACGCTGCTGGGAGGGTTTATGCTCAGGTTGTAGTTTTTCTCCCCCGAGAAAAGCCAGGAGCCAATAGTGTAGGTCTTGTAGGTAGTTGAAAGGTCCGCAACATATGTGCACGAACCAATTAGCCTTCCCACAAGCAGCTCGACTGCTGTGTCCTCCGCGGAGATTATTATGGTCTCTTCTCCCTCTTCATTTCGCTCAACCGAGACAGGTTTTATCATCGGAACATTCATGCTCTGGGCCTTTGCCTTTATGTGGTCGTTTATCTGCGCATAAAGGGTGCTTGCGCTCTGCAGCTCTGCGGTGAAACGCCTCTCCTCATCCTCAAGGTTCTTTAGGAGGGAGTCAAAGTAGGAATTTACATCTCCCTTCATGTTGGAAACAATCTCCTTTGCATTCTGCTTACGTGCAAGCGCATTTTGGTCGGCGACAATCTCCTGCAGACTCACCACGTACTTGTCGCCAAGCTGCTTGTCGATTGTCTTGATGAAACTTGATGTCTCGGAGCTTATCCCAGTGTCCTCAGCCATTTAACCACACTTACAGGTTTGCATTTCCTTTTAATAAAGCTTTGCGGGAAATAGATAGTAGAGAGGGATTTAGTGGTCGGGGTAAAGGAGAGGATAGAAATTGACATCGAGAAGTTCAATTCGAGCGTCAAGAAGATCTCAGGCGCACAGCTAACGGAGAAGGAGAGGGAGATTGTGGAGCTCTCCAAGATGTATGCAAGCGACTGCAAGTCCTGGCTCGAGAAGGGGGACCTTTACACCTCGTTTTGCGCCATAGCCTACGCGCATGGGCTTATGGACTCGATACTAAAAATAAAGGGACTAATAGAGTGAAGATATGCTTGTTTTGGAAGGAAAGGCAAAGATAAAGACTGACGAGAGCACCTTCTACAATCCAAAGATGAGGGGGCTAAGGGACCTCTCAATTCTTTTCCTAAATGCAATGGACATGAAAAAATACTCCTTGCTTGATGCAACCTCGGCAACAGGGGTGCGTGGGATAAGGTATGTCTTGGAGGCAGGCGCAGGAGAGACGACATTTTTGGAAATAAATAGGAAGGCGTACCTGAATGCAAAAAAGAATGTGAGCCAGAACAGTATTTCAGCTTCGGTTCTAAATGAGAGCATACAGCAGTTCTGCAACACTAACGATGAAAGCTTTGATGCAATAGATCTTGATCCCTTTGGGAGCGCTGCACCGTATATTTACGACATCATGAAAGTCGCAAGGGACGGGACCCTACTCATGGTGACAGCGACCGACACCGCGGTGCTTTGCGGAGCGGACTTTAACGCGTGCGTAAAGAATTATGCTTCCCTCCCATTGCACAACGAGCTGTGCCATGAGGCTGCAGTTAGGATACTTGTAAACTACATTGCAAAAGTTGCATCCCAGTTCAATTTCGGGCTTGAGGTAAAGCTTTCAATAGCAAATTTGCACTACGTTAGGATCTTCCTGACCCTAAGGCATGGCGCAAAGGGGGCGGTTGAAAGCGTCAAGGAAACCGGCTTTGGAACTTTTTGCAGCAAGTGCAGAAGCTTTGAATTGTCAAAGGGCATTGTGCCAAGGCTTGAAAGAAGTTGCAAAAACTGCGGATCTGAAGCCTATCTTTTTGGACCCCTTTGGCTAGGAAAGCTTTCAGACGCGAAAGTAGTCGACAAAATGAGAGCCAGTGCACCAAAGCAACTCGAGAAAGGAACGCTTGAATTGCTGCAGCGACTAGATGAAGAGCTGGAGACGCCCTTCTTTTACTCGATACCTAAGATAACGAGGCTGCTGGGGATTGGCGCCGTTTCGAGGGAAAAGGTGATGCAGATTCTAAAGAAAAAGCACAGGGTTAGCAGAACGCATTTTGACTTGGACGGGATTAAAAGTGATGCAAATATCAGGGAGGTCACCAGAGCAGTAAAACTCGCCGCTAAGGCCTAACTACCGTGCAGCCCTTTAGCCCAATGACCTGCTTTGCCTTCTTCAGGTTCCCTATCGCGGCAACCATGCGAGTCGAGCGAACAAAATCAAGGCATGCGCTAACCTTGGGAAACATGCTTCCCTCCTCAAAATGATTTTGCTTGAGGTATTTTGAGAGTTCTCTCGGTTTTATTTGGAGAATTGCCCTGCCTGATTTTTTTCCAAAGTCAAGATAGGCATAGTCCACATTTGTGAGTATGAAAAGGTTGCCTGCGCCCACGGATTTTGCGATTAGGGATGAGGTATAATCTTTGTCTATCACCGCATCCGCAAACTCAAATCGCCCTCTCCTATAGAAAACCGGAATTCCCCCTCCACCTCCTGCAATCACGATATATTTTTTGGAGAGAAGTGAGGCGATGGAGCCCAAATTGAGAATCCTCACTGGCTTTGGTGAGGCCACGACCCTTCTGTATCCGCCCACCAGCTTGCGAACCGCGTATTTTTGCATAGCCTTTTGGGCCTGGGACTTTGTGAGGAACTTGCCTATCGGCTTTGTGGGACTCTTGAAGGAGGGATCGCCAGGATTTACAAGCACCCTTGTCAAAATGGTCTCGACTTTTGCCGCTTTGCCCCTGCGTTTGAAATACTTTAGGATCTCCTCCTCCAAAAAGGCGCCCATCTCCGCCTCTGTTTGCGCGGTAAGGACGCCAAGACTCTCGCTCTCAAGATTCGCAAGGACGCCTACCTGAGGGCCGTTGCCGTGCGTGATGATTAGCCCTCCTTTTTGGCTTAAGTTATAGATAGCCTCAAGCAAATTGCCCAAGTTTTTGGAATTATCAAGCGCATTGCCACCTATTGCAAGAACGGTTATCAAAATATCACCATATCTATGAAAATAACACCTATTTTCTTCGTCTTGGCACGTATTAGTAGGTAATTGGGACAGAAGCATTAAATAGGAGTAAACTCATATTACTGCTGTAACATTTGCATAGCCAGAAAAGTAGCATTCTTAGGCTCAGGTGCCTCGGGGGAGGTCTGCGGGAAACCGCATATAGGAGGGGATTTCATGGAATTGGGGGAGACTATGGAGGGGACAAATCTAGGGGTGGAATTCAATATGAAGATAGCCGCCTCTGATGGAAGAAAATATCTTGTGAGCGAGGCGGAGGAGAAAGACCTCAAGCGCATGATAGAGAGCAGCTGCATGCACTGCAACAGGCTCATGGCAAGGGATGAGATAAAGGTGGTGCCTCCGCAGTCAATACAGGAGCAGGACAGATACGTTTCAAGCGGCGCGGTCGCAAGGCGGGTGCTGTGCACTCAGTGCTACGAGAGGATGACGTCTAGCACAAGGGAGAGGGTGAGGATGCGATATAGGCAGATTGGAAGGTCGCTTAGATCACGGCTCTTTAGGGCACTAGCAAACGGGACCGCTGGAAGGTGAGTTCTATTTTTAATTTTATTTTTCCAACTCCAATAGCTTAGCATGCAAAAGCAAAATAGGAGCAGGGAAAAGGTAGAGCTCGAGATCCTCAATGAGCTCAGAGGGGGAATGATAAAGAGCAGGGTGGCACAGAAAACAAACCTATCCCACTATCAGGCGACAAGGCAACTCGAGGGACTAATTAGAAAGGGATATGTTGTAGGTGCGCTGGAGAATGAAAAGCGCCCCGCCAAATTTTCCGAGTTTGAAGAACAGCGATTCATTTACAGGATAACGGAAAGAGGAGAAAAAAGACGCAGAGCCCTTGAGGCAGTTTTTGGAAATGAGGAAGAGAAAGATTATAAAAATGTGCACAGGGATTAACGTGCTGGAGATAGGTAAATCATTAACTTCTTATTCCGACTTTTTTAAGTGCGGAGTCGGCCTCAGACAGTGGAGCTAAGAGGAGCAGCTTGTGGAACTCGGCTACTTTTTCAAGCGCCTGCATACCCTTGTGGGTATTTTTGTAGAAGAATGGCGAATTGTTGGGATCGTCGTTTTGCGCCACATCTTCAAATTTCTCAACCACCCCGCATCTGTCGAGCCACTCGATAAGCTTAGCGGTCTGGAAGGATCTTAGCTCCGTGTTTTGCAGTTCGGAAATTTTCCTTCGTTCGCAGCACAGCTGCAACACTGCTAATATAGGGTCGACGCTGTGCGTATGGCGGAGCAATGAGAAGGGCCTGTCCTCAAAAAATTTGGAGAGCTCTGCAAATTTTTCCACAACGAGATTGCCCCTTTCAGTCGTCTGGAAAATCTTGCCTTTCTGGAGCCTCACCGCAGCCTCCTGTGCCCTGATCTTATCTTCTCCCTCAAGTAGCTTGATCAGGCCGGATGAGGCTGAGAGCTCAATGACCTTTAGGGTCGTAATGTGTGAAAGGTTTGCCCTCCTTGAGATTTCGGAGATTATTTGAGGGGACCTCGCTACCGCAAGCACGTCAATTTGGATCTTAAGCGAGCCGCGATAGGAGGTGTTCATGAAGTGTATGCGTTGCATGCAATACCTCTTATTCAATTTCCCGTGAGACTAGTTCGCTTACTTTTCAGAAGTGCCACATGCCATCCGGCACTGTCTGTTATTTGCCGCCCGTCTTCTGGAAGTACTTAGAGTCGACAAGGATCATGTGGTTGTCGGTGTCGAATCCGAGCGCCGCCTTGAAAGCGTCCTGGTCAATTGTGATTGTGCTGTCCGAGTATGGGTCGTTTATGTAGAAGGTGTCCTTGTCGTATCCCTTGACCACCACCCAGTGAGGTGAGGACTCAAGGTAAGGGTTTATCACCTTCGCATCGATTAGCACGATTGGGATGTTCTTTGAGGAAAGCCCCTTCTTGATTGATTGAAGCGTGACAGTACCCATCTCCTCCATAACGTTCGCATTCTGGGACTTTGCCCTTATCTCGTTGAATGAGGCGCTAAGTGTGTCGAGGTTCACGTTCTCGTAGACTGCGAGCTTCTTCTCGTAGCCCTCGTCCTTTGCGTTCGTGATTATCCCTGCCTTCGCTCCCCTCTTTGCAAGCGCGTATGCAAGCCCGTACCTTGAACCGTGCCAGACCGATCCATTCACAGCCTCCTGCCAGATGTCAAACTCGCTCTCCCTCTTTAGCTTGAAGTTTGGGTCGATGAACTTTAGGACCATCATCGCGCATGCTGCAGAGCTTGTGAACTCCTCCGTCTGCGGGTAGTGCGGTATGTCGAACATCACGCTGTCCTTTATCTTCGTTGATTTGAGCTTCGAGATCAGGTTTGCCTTTGGCGCTGCCATCTTCTTTGCCACGCTAGCAGCCCTAGCCTTTGGCTTTGATTTCCCCGATTTCGAATTTTTGTTTGTCGCCATGATGATACCTGATTTTATGTGCAGGGAGGGAGATTTGTTCAAAAACTTTTGAACTCCCGTAGGCCTAAGCCAACAGATCTTGAGTCTGTCGCGTTTGACCAAGCTCCGCCATCCCTGCAGCACTAAATATTGTGAGATATGATATTAAAGGTTTTGCAAACTCTTTACAAGTCATTATCTGATATCTTCTGATATTTATAGTTACTTGCCGATTTATACTCGTAAATTGAGCAAATCCCAACAATACCTCACGACATCTTATCTACTCTCGCTCTTTATAAATCATCTCTATGTATTCGTA
>JAGWGX010000020.1 GCA_028867145.1 Microcaldota archaeon
GGACTGCCCCTTCATCTTCCTTGCCTTTGTTTCCCGTCCCGTCTACAGGCTTTGCTTTCTCCTTTTTGCCGTAGCTTTCGTCGATCATATCCCTTATGCTATCCATGTCCCCTCCCTCCGCATGGTCGTAGCCGGCAAGGGTCTGCAGCGTATCGAATGCCTGCGACCTTTGCACAATCTCTATAGTCTCATTTGTCTTCTTGAACTTCCTGTAGGACTCACTCTCCTTTTTCTCCTCTTCCACAAGTATTCTGTGCGCCGTAGTTATAAAGCTGTTTTGGAAAAAGCAGAATTTTTTCGAAGGTTTTAAATCGCATAAGGGTAGGGTCTGCCCCAAGGACAATATAGATTAAAGAACTTGGCGAAGCATAATACTCCTGTAGCCTCGTCGTCTAGTGGCCAAGGACCCCAGGCTTTGGACCTGGGTACATCGGTTCGAATCCGATCGAGGCTACTTTTATTCAATCATGGTTTTTCCACAGATAGAGGGCTGCAACAGAACGATAGGGCGCCCACTTCTCGCTGATTTTCTCAAGCCGGTTCTTGTCAGGAAGTGTCCTTAGGTTATACGCCCTCTGAACTGCCTTCTTTATCCCAAGATCGTCAAGCGGGAAGACATCCGCCCTCCCTAGGCTAAAGATCAAAAACATCTCCGCAGTCCACCGACCGATTCCCTTCACCTCATCAAGCTCGTTTATTATCTGCTCATCCGTTAGATCATCAAAGTTGTCTAGCTTCAGCTCGCCGCTTTCAAGCCGCATGCAAAGGTCCCTTAGGTAGGAGGACTTCTGCGGAGAGACGCCTGCGCCAGAGAGCCTGTTAGGGCTCGTCTTCAGGTACTGCCTTGGGGTTGGCATCTTCCCCTTGTACAGCCTGCGAAACTTTTGGAGTATGGAGCTTGCGGCTGCCCAGGAGATCTGCTGTGAAATAATCGAGATGATAAGTGAGTTATAAGGGTCGTCGTGCAGCTCAAAGTCGGGATTGCCAATCTTTCTTATTATTTTCCCAAGCGTGGCGTCTTTTCTTGCTAGGTAAGCTGATCCCTTTTTCATCACGGAGCTGCTGCCAATGGACTCAAACCTTGGTCTCTTCACAGGAAGAGTTTCCAAACAATATATTTAGTTGTGAGTTTTGGTATAATAGGCGATACAATGAAGATGCCGAAGGTCACATTCAACAGGTTACTAAAGCTCGGAACCTACAGGATGGAAGAGGTGGTGAGCGGCTTTGAAAAGTTTGGTGCACTTAAAAAAATTTTCAATGAGGAACCAAAAAAGACAATCAAGGGAATTAGGATTAGGATCTCAAAAAAGCAGTTCTACGCCTACATCGATGTTAAGAAAGAAGCGATAGTGATAGGCCAGAAGTATTTTAGGAGCGCAAGCGACCTTTATCTGTGCCTTGATCTGCTCCACGAACTTGTGCACATAAGGCAGCTAAGGGAGGGGCAGGACCTGTTTGACAAGAAGTTCAGCTATGTTGACAGGCCCACAGAGATGGAAGCGTATAGGCTTGCAGCAGGGCAGGCGAGGAAGTTTGGGCTAAGGGGCAAGAAGCTCCTTGAGTATCTGGAGGCGGACTGGGTCCCAAAGGAGGATTCGGATAGGCTGATGAAAAAACTGGGGGCGAAATAAATAGTTATAGCATTTGCCCTGCAACAAGATGTGCTTTTATGATTGAGTGGTACTACCTGATAATAATCTCCACCATCCTCTCGGTAATGGTATCAATAATACAAAAGAGGGCACTCAAGGCGGAGCACGCTACCCAGTACAGCGCGGCCTCCTCATTTCTAATAGCGCTTGCCTCCCTAATCTTCATCCCCTTCGCGAACTTTGCAATCACTCCGCTGCAGCTGCTCCTCAATGTGCTCTTCGGGGTGCTCGCAGCGATAATCCTGCTCATGGGAACGAAGATAATAAGGCACTCTAGCATCTCCGCGATTGCACCGCTCTCAAACGTCCTGCCGATTCTCTTCACAGTGGTACTCGCCTACGTCTTCCTTGCGGAGAGCCTGACATTGCTTCAGGTGGTGTGTATCATTGGTATAGCCGCGATAACCTACCTTCTGCTCTTTAGGAGGATAAAGGGTGGGCTGAGGAGGGACTTTGATTCCAGGAAATACAAGATAATGCTTGTCGCAAATGCACTTATAGGATCAATCGGGGGAATAATAGGCAAGTACCTTCTGGTCCAGATAAACGTCTTCACCTTCCTCATAATCTCCCAGATTACCGCCGCAATCTGCCTTGGAGTATACAACTCCGTGAAGTACGAAGGGAGAAAGGGGGCCATAAAGACAATAGAAAAATACAAGTTCACCTTCCTTGCCTTGATCTTGCTGATAACCACGCTTAGGATAATCGGGTACTTTGCGCTGACGGTGGCCCCAATAAACATCGCAAACACCCTGAGCAACGCGATCTTCATCATGCTCACAGTCCCGATAGGGGGTATACTCTTCAAGGAGGGGGACCTTAGGAGGAAGATGCTGCTAAGCGGGGCAATACTTGCGTTTGCATATCTCCTGATAGTTCAGTGAAAACATTATAAGGCTTTAAAGCGAGGCATACTTGCTTGCATGATAGAGTGGTACTACCTTGTTGTGGCCTCCTCAATCCTCCTTGGAGTCGGAGCGATAGTCGAGAAGAACACGCTCAAGGTGGAGCATGCGACACAGTTCAGCGCTGCATTCTCCTGGATTATACTTGCAATCTCCATAGTCTTTCTGCTCCCATACACCAACTTTGCGATAACCCCATTCAACTTGCTGCTGATGTTTGTGGCAGGGCTCTTTGGATCGGCAAGCTACCTAATTTCTGCACGCGTATTCAAGCATGGAAACCTTTCCGCAATCTCCCCTGTCTCAACCTCGCTTCCGATCTTCTTCCTTGTTGTCCTCGCATTTTTCATCCTCAATGAGAAGCTCAGCGTGCTAGAGTACGTTAGCATTGTGGGCATAATTATTGCAACATACCTCATTATCTTCAGGACCTCAGGAGGCAAAAAGCACCTCCAGCAATTCGACAGCAACAAGTACAAGTACTTCCTCATAGTGAATTCACTGGGCACGGGGGTTAGCATGCTTATCACAAAATACCTCCTCGTGAACAACAACCCGTTTGCCTTCCTGATTGTACTTGAATTCTTCATGGCGATAAACTTCACGGTCTACATAAGCAGAAAGTACAATGGGGTGAAAGAGATTGTATCGACTATCTACCAGTACAAGTTCCCGATAATCGCGGTTGCGCTACTTACGCTTGGATACAGGATAACTTATTACCTTGCGATTTCAGACCCAAGTGTGCCGGTTAGCGTCGCATTCCCGCTGCGAAACGCATTGTACGTGATAATAACAGTGCTTGCGGGGGGAGAGCTCTTCAAGGAGCAGGGCCTAAAGCAAAAACTGTTGCTCAGCATAATAATGGCAATCTTTGGATTTATTCTTGCTGTATCCGCAGGCGCGATAGGCTGAGAAAAGAGAAAAGTTATAAGGGTTAAATTCGATTATCCCTTGATGATGATACGAGGTAATTCTGACTAGTGATGAAATTACGCTTCTGAAAATCAGTAGGACTTGGCGAAATTTGCCATGTGCCTTGACTTCTTCTCGCAGTAGATGCATTTTGGCGCAAGCTTTGGCTGCTTGAGCGGTACGTTCGTTATCTTTGCTCCTGTTTCCTCCTTGATCTTGTCCTCACACTTTTGATCCTCGCACCAAGGCGCGCTAATTATGCCTCCCTTCTCCTTGAGAACTTTCTTGAACTGGTTGTAGTCTTCTACCGTATGGGTGTTCTCTTCCAGGAATTCTTGTGCCTTTTCATACAGTGAATTTTGGATCTCATCCAAAAGTGCGCTAACCCTCTTGTTTATCTCCTCGATTCCGATTTCTGATTTGGCCCCAGTGTCTCTCCTTGCAACCACGACCACTTTTCGCTCCACCTCCTTTGGGCCAACCTCAATTCTAAGGGGAGTACCATGAAGCTCCCAGTAGTTGAACTTGAAGCCTGGCGAGTATCCCTCTCTATCATCAACCTTAACCCTAAGCTTTTCTGATAGCTTTTCCACAATCTTGTTTGCAAACTCAAGAACCTGATCCTTCGTCTCATTTTTGTAGATTGGAACTATTGCGACCTGGACATGCGCAAGTTTTGGAGGTATGACCAGGCCCTTGTCATCGCTGTGGGTTGCAATCATCACTCCCATTTCCCTTGTGGAGATTGCATAG
The DNA here is from genome assembly GCA_028867145.1 of Microcaldota archaeon. Classification (GTDB taxonomy): domain Archaea; phylum Micrarchaeota; class Micrarchaeia; order Micrarchaeales; family CABMGC01; genus JAGWGI01. The sequence goes on from JAGWGX010000020.1 coordinate 4,232, forward strand.
GTATTCTGCCAGGCGTACTCGGTCTTGCCCTCCTTGTCAAGGAACTTTATGTCAAATGCCTTTGCAAACTTCTGGCCGTCGATATGGAATGCAGGTCCCTGGACGCCATACCTATCAGGCATTATGTGCTCAATGGAATAGCTCTCTACTGCCCCAGCAAACTTCTCCTTGTCGGTTTTCCTTCCAATTATTCCGGGAAGCGCTAGGTACTCCTTTAGTACTTTTGTGTAAATTCCGATTATGATGTCCCTCTCTGCATTTGCCTCCTTCTCTGTCGCAAACACGCTGTGCCCCTCGTTCCAGAGGAACTCCCTTCCGCGTATAAGCGGGGTCGGGTCCTTGAACTCCCACCTAACCACGCTGTTCCACTGGTTGTATCGCATCGGAAGATCTCTCCAAGACCTTATCCACTTTGAGAAGCTTGGATACATTATCACTTCGGAGGTAGGTCTTACTGCAAGCCTTTCACTCATCTTTGTATCACCCGCATGGGTCACCCAAGCAACTTCTGGAGTGAATCCCTCAAGATGCTCTTTTTCCATCTTAAGGAACTTTTCAGGAATTAAGACAGGGAAGTATACGTTTTCCACCCCGGATTTTTTAAGTGCCGCATCGGTGGCGTGGTAGATCTCCTGCCATGCCCCAAACGCCGCAGGCCTGAAGATGTACATTCCGGAGATGTCGCTGTAGTCAATAAACTCGGACTTTAGGAGGACCTGAACGTACCACTCCGAGAAGTTCTCCGCCTTCTTGACAGTGAGGCCCTTCTCATCAATCTTGTCAGGTTTGCCGCTTGCCACTTTTGACACCAATCATTGTTGGAACATTGACCTTATTAATAATGTGATGTGACCCTCCTGCATTCTCCTAAGTGAGTACTCAAACCACTCTTCCCCAAAGGGAACGTAAATGTGCACGTCCTCGCCCTGCTCCGCAAGCTTGTTTGCGAGATTTCCCCTTATCCCCCGCAGCATTGCAAACATCACTTTGTGCTTATACCTTTTTTGCAGTGAAAGGGCTTTAAGGATTAAAGTGTCGTCGTGTGTAGCAACCATCACCCTCGCCCTCTTTCTAAACAGCAGCTCCATTATCGCAGCGTAATTTTCCTGTATCTCCTCTCTGTTAGTGTAGGCCCTCGGCTTTGGCTCGTTGTATGCGCCCTTCACCAGCCTAATCAGCCCATTGCTTCTTGCTATCCTCTGGGCGTCCCTTGAGCTTCGCCTAAGCCTTGTCTGGATACCTATGCCCGTGTTCTTGTGCCTTGCAAGCATCCTTACCACCGCGCGATGGGTTGGCTCGATGTACTCGTACTCCTCAGCGTCCACCCATACATTGTAGCCAAGCTTGTGCGCGTGTTCGACGATTTTTAGGTAGTTCTCGTAGAAGAGGCCTTGGCTAACGTGCAGCCCAAGCTGCGAGGGCTTGATTGAGATGCTTCCTTTGATTTTCTTTTGGCGCATCAGGTCAAGTAGGTCAAAGTAGATCCTTACGCTATTATCGATCCTTTTCCTATCGGTGAAATTCTCCCCCAGATAATTGAGTATCGCGCTCTTCCCCTGCGAGTTTATCTGCAGGGCCGCGTTGATCGCATCCCTCTCGGTTGTTCCCGCTATCCACTGCCTTGCAAAAAGGGAGCCTATCTCGTTTAATACGGACATTTTACCACGTTAGACCTAATCTCTTGAGCTGCTTTATTAGAGTTGCCCTCTCGCCCTTGAACCAGAGTGCCCTCATTCCCACGCTCCTTGCGCCAAGCACATTGTCTAGCCTGTTGTCGATGAACACAATCTCCGAGGGTTTAAGCCTCATTCTGTTTGCAACTACCTTGTAAATCTGCGGATCCGGCTTTCTCAGCCTCATATAGCACGAAGTGAATCTGTAGTCAAAATGCTTTAGGTCTAGGAGCCCCACAGCGATGTCGTAGCGGCTAAAGTCCACGTTTGAGAGAAAGGCGACCGTGTACTTTTTCTTTAGCGCCCTCTCGAGTGCTATCATGCCCTTGTTTAGTCTGACGCGCTTTTCGTAAAACTCGATCCACTGCACCTTGCTCTTCGGGATCTTAAGGAGCTTCTCGATCTTCTCCTCAAAGAAGCGTATGCGAATTAGGCCGAGGTCTATTCTCTTCCACCAGTACTCAAGCAGCCCGGAGACCTCCTTGGGGCTTTTTTTGCTCACCTTTGAGAGATACGCGAAGTACTCCTCATCGGAGAAATCGACTAAAACTCCGCCAAGGTCAAAAAGCACGCATTTTATCAAGATATCATCCTTTTTTTATGAAGTTGTTGTAGTAGAGTATGCCAGTAATGGTTTTATGGTCCTTGATCTTGTTTTGCGCAATCATCTTCATGAGTCTTGATGGGGAGAGCTCAAGTGTCTCGATTATTTCAGTATCATCAAACTTTTTCTTTCCTCTCTCAAGGTTGCTCGCAAAAAAGTAGTGGAACATCCTCTTGCTGGTTGCAACGCTTGAAAATTCGCTAAAGAGGTACTTTATCCGCCTTGCCTTGTATCCCGTTTCCTCCTCAAGCTCCCTCTTTGCAGAGAAACTTCTCCTTTCGCCCTTCTCAATAAGGCCCGCAGGGAATTCTAAGACATACGCATCGACACCGTGCCTGAACTGGCGTTCCATTAGGAGATTTCCGTTTTTCAAAAGGGGGATTATCACAACCACATCCTCCTGCAGGTAACTATGCATTGTGATCGACTTGCCGCGGACAACTACCTGCCTCTCCTTTATGGTCAGAAATTTGTCCTTGTAAACTGTCTTTTCCATAGCGCCCACTACTAAGGGCATAATCTAAAATAAATATCTTGTTATTGCATTAGATTAGAGTGGGGTTGTTGCGTAACCTGGCAGCGCGGCTGGCTCCAGATATTCAAAAGAATATATGAGCAAGAATTTGCGATGACTTGAATTTGGAGCGATGATTTGTGAATAGGTGCCACCAGCAAGTTCGAGTTCAAATCTCGGCAACCCCAATCCCATTTTATGGTGGCCCAGGAAGGGCAGGGGGAAATTAAGTGAAAAGGATAGTCAATCTTAAGAAATTCGCGCTCAGCTTCCTGATACGCGAGGTGGTCTACTTTAGCTTCCTTGCGTTCGGGGTTTTTGTTCTAAGCCTTAGCTTCCTTAGGCCCTACAGGTTTCTCCTCTTTGATGCGCGCTATGTTGGATACAGCCTTATTATCGCCCTGCTCTCGGGCCTTACCCTGGTCTACGCATATGAGTGGATAGACAAGACGCGCCCAAAGAATAAACATCTCAAGAGGCTCTTTAGGATTCTAAGATGAAAGTAGGGACGCGCAAACAAAACGCAGTGTTAGATATAAATATCCTCAGGCGGCTTCTATTAGAGAATTTAAACACGGGTTATGCTATGCAGCTTGCGCCACTTAAAAATCCCTTCAAGAGGGAGGATGAGAAGAACGGTTTCAAGACCGTTATTTTTGAGGGCAGGGAGTACGATGTGGTGCGCAGGCTAGGGGATAAGAAGATTCCGGAGGGCTTCTTCATGAAGGCGGATATCTATAAGATAAAGCGAAAACCAGAGAAAGGGAAAGTGATCAAGGGCTTTGCTGTGATAACCGAGATGAGGTCCCACAAGGAGGAGTGGAACTACTGGGTGGAGGCGATTTTTAAGAGCAAGGAGGATGCAGAAAGGCTCCTTGACGCGAAGCTGGTTGAGATTTCGAAAAAGTTTGGGGTCCTAGACCAGCTAAAGAGCCAGATCTCCAAAAAGGCGGGCAAACGTT
>JAGWGX010000021.1 GCA_028867145.1 Microcaldota archaeon
CTATTTGCTGCCTTACCTGCGCAATCGTCTCGTCGAATTGTTTCTCATCTTTTGCCATAAAATCACCTTACTTTTTCGGGCCCGGCGGGATTTTCATAAGAATATTTTGAACCCGCGACCTACAGATTAGAAGTCTGCCGCTCTATCCAAGCTGAGCTACGGGCCCATACAATAATCTTGTATCCTTAGATATAAAAGAACTCCCTTAGGTTCTCTGTCGTTACCTTTGCGAGCTGTGCAACGCCCGTTCCCTTTATCCTTGAAATCATCTCAAGCGAGCGCTTTACGTCAAGCGGAGTCTTGCCAACGACCGGCGAGTCCGTCTCCACCACTATGTTCTTCACGTTGATTTCGCGAATCGCCTCCTTCCTGTTCTTGTTTTCAACTGGAGGCACCGAGATCAGCCAGCCCCTCTTCTCTATCTCCTTTGCCTGGAACCTATCCCCCTCAAAGAAGTGGAACATCGCCCTTTTCACCTTGTGCTTGTCAAGCGTCTCAATCACCTCGCTAAGCGAGCCCCGCGAGTGGATCACCACGGGGAGCCCAAGCGCACCTGCGATCTCAATTTGCCTCTCAAATGCGGCCATCTGTTCAAAGAGGTCCTTCTCGCTTTTCGCCACCTTGAAGTCAAGACCTATCTCGCCTATCCCTATTATCTTGTCGTTCTTCTTGACCATCTCCTCAAGAGAGTCGATTGCGTAAGCATCGCTTTGCGCAAAGTCTGGCGAGATCCCAACTATTCCAAACACAATCTCGCTTCTTCTTGCAAGCTCTCCCACCTGCGCGTTGTCAAGCGCGCTTCCGCCTGTTGCAAGAATCACCCGAAGGCCCCCTGCGATGCTCTCCTTTAGCGCAGCCTCCGGATTTTCGAAAAGGTTGAGGTGGCAGTGCGCGTCCGAAAGCTCGACGCTCTCCTGGACCACCCTTGAGAGCGAGGCAGTGTTTTGGTACATAAAAACCCTGTGATGAACTATTATATAGTTATCAGCAAAGATAATATTAATTGAGCCCCACAGGGTTCATGTTCTTTCTAGGGTGCCAATATGCCGATAAAACAAGATTCGAAATCCGCGACAAGAAAGCTAGAGCAGGCGATCAAGACAACAAGGATGATAGCTACTGCCTCTCTTGCAATCGGGGTTATTGCAATAATGCTTGCCCTAATTCCGCTCGTGAGTTCATACCTGCAGCCAACGCCCGCAAACTTTGGGCACACGCTTGCTGGCATAAACAATCCATTCACCCCCGCGCAGCTTGCAGTCATAAACAACGCCTCAAGCGCGTACTTTGAGACAGCAGGCGAGATGTACCTAAACCACTCGCTAACAAACGTGGGCACCGCCCCGATAGTGCAGACAAACGCGCTCATAGTTAACGGAAAGCCTTCCATAATCTATCTTGGCGCAATCTCGTGCATCTTCTGCGGCGAGAACAGGTGGGCGATGGCTCTAGCCCTTGGGCAGCTTGGTCACTTTGGCTCAATATACAAGGGATACAGCGCGCTGCAAGACGGCGATGTTCCGACAATTTACTGGCAGCCTGCCAGATACAACGTCTCATCGGGCGTCAGCTTTGGCTCAAACTACTCGAGCGCGTACCTCAACTTTGTTCCAATAGAGTACGAATCGCAAATAAGCCAGGGCTTCCAGATACAGCCGCTCACATACTTCCAGCAGCAGGCTGCGGCCTACGGAAACCCTACTTACATCAGCGCAACCAATGTGATAGTGACTCTAAACAGCTTCCAGGGAACACCCTACACCATCTGGGGAAGGGACGTGGTCTCGGGAGCTGATGCGATCGCAATGACCAACGGCACGACCAGCCTGATGAACATGAGCCACGCTGACGTGCTCAGGCAGCTTGCAAAGCCAAATAACCTCTTTGCGTGGGAGCAGTACGCGGGAGCGGACCTTTACATCGCAATGGCCTGCGCCTCGCTTAGCGGGAGCATGCCACCTATCTGCTCATTGCCTGCGATCAAGGCGATACAAAAGACGGGCGGGTACTAGATGGGCGCCGCACAAATATTCCGCTCTCTTTTTGGCTCAAAGGCAGTGATTGCCGCAACCGCGCTCATCGCAATCGCGTATTTCTACCTAATCGAGTACGTGATTAGCCTAAACGCCCCTGGGGGCTACACCTTTGTTACCGTCCCCCCTATCCTTCTCTACCTTCTCTCGCTTAGCGCAGCAGTCTTCCTTGTGATCAGCGCATTCTCCCTTCGCTTCGCGATACTTCGCGTCCAAAGCGAGGTGGAGCTAGCGGTGAGCGCCCTCTCCACAATAGTCGGCGGAATCATCGCGGGATGCAGCTGCTCCGTGCCGATACTCGCCTCAATCCTCTATATCTTTGCGCTAAATGCGGCGACAGTCAGCGGGCTGCTTGCGTTCATCGGAAATTATCAGGTCGAGCTCTTTGGAGCACTGATACTCTTCAACGTGGCAATCTCCTACCACCACCTAGACAAGCTCTCGCAGACCTGCGTGATAAGAAAGGGGAGAATACAGGAGAGAAAATGAGCGACACGCACTCCTGCAAAATCTGCGGCCTCCATTACGCAACCAAGGAATTGGCGCAGAGGTGCTTAGCATGGTGCTCAAAGCACGATAGCTGCAACCTGGAAGTTGCGAGGCAGTCCATTGAAGCAACCACCAGGCAGGCAAAAGGCAAGTAGGCAAACGTAGCCACCCCCGCTTGCAGCAAAATTTATCTACCTATACTCTAAGATAATACTGAACTGGTTTCATGGCAAAGATAACTCAAAGGGCTGCTTTGAAAAAAAAGAGCTCAAAGCCTAAGCTGCGGGCCCCAAAAAGAAGGGCGATCGCAAGACGCAACTCGCCAAGGGCCGTCTCAGGAAATCTTGAAGATCTGCTGATTTCGCAAATTGCCCTCCCCAAATTCGAGAAGCAAAGCTCCCACCTTTTGCCAGAGCTGCTCTACAACCTCACTCCATCAACAAGGAGCCTCGGTTACAACTCTGGCTTTAGGATGGGCGAGAGGCTCTCAGAGCTTCACAATGCCTCAAACTCGCTCCACCCCCTCATAAATGCGCTAATGTGCGGCGGATTTTCAAACGTGATGTACTATCCCCACAAAAACAGCGCAATCTTTGAGATGGTGCACCACAAGGAGTGCAAGATGGATCTCAACGCAACGCTTCACATCTTCGAGTCAGGCCTGATTGCGGGATATCTCTCGCACTCAACGGGCGCAAGGATGACTGTTACGGAGACAATGTGCGCGCACGATGCGAAGGGCAAGTGCCAGTTTGTGGCTGAGCGCACCGGTGCCATAAGCGAGCCCGCCGCATTCGAGGGAACAGCACAGATTGTGGGATCGATTAGGAGCGCAATAGCAAACGGCAACGAGAAGAGCGTCTCAGGATCCTACTTCGCCCTTGCAATCGCGCCGCTGACAAGGTCCCCGTTAAAAGAGGAGCTCGCAAAGCTGCTCTTTGTTGTTGGAAGGGAGCTTTCCCCAACGCTTGAGCTAAACCAGGTTTCACTTGAGCGTCTTGCAACCATCTTCTCGCTAAGGGAAGCGGGCGCCACCAGCAACAGGAAAGGCGTAACCTCGATTAACTTCGCGCTTGCCCCTATCTCCTCAACCTCAAATTACCTTGACCTGGTAGCCGCCCTATTTTCAGGAGTGCTCTCTCACAAAGCTGCAAAGACCCCTCACCTAACAAGGGGCCTTTCAAGGGACGGAAGCTACAGGGCCGAGCTTAAAATATAAAGCTTTATAATCCTGAATTGCGCTAATGAGCTAAACAGACACACTCCTTAGGTGCTTCCTTGAGCTTCATTGACAAAATAGATCCGATACTTAACGCGATCCCTGCGATAAAAAGGCCCGCAAGCCCACTCTCGCTAAGGGACAAGCTCAAGTGGACTGGCTTTGTGCTGGTCGTTTACTTCTTCCTCTTCAGCATACCCGCGATCGGCTCAAACACCGCAGTCCTAAACCAGCCTGCCCTGCAGCTAATCAACATAATCTTTGCCGCAAGGGTGGGCAGCCTCATTACCGTTGGTATCGGGCCAATCGTGCTTGCAAGCATCGTGCTGCAGCTGCTCCAGGGATCTGGAGTGATTAAGGTGAACATGGAGGACCCTGTTGAGAAGGCACGGTTCCAGGGAGTGCAAAAGCTCGCCGCAATAATAATCGCAGTGGTAGAGTCCTTCATCTTCGTTGCAACCGGATACGTCCCAATCACATCAGCAGCGCTCTTCAATCTTGTAGCAGTGCAGCTTGCAATCGGCGCAATCTGCGTGATCTTCCTGGACGAGATAATGGCAAAGTACGGAATAACCTCCGGGCTCAACATGTTCATCGCAGGCGGAGTAGCATTCTCAATAATCTCAGGAACGGTTAACATCATCCTTGTGGAGGCGGCGGCAGCAATTTCGGCTGGAGGCGCATCAGCAATTCCAAACGCTATACTCGCATTCGGCCCACTCTTCTTTGCCGCAATAGTATTCCTGATCAGCATCTATGCATACGATATAAAGGTCGAACTGCCGCTCGTCTTCAGCCAGTTCAGGGGAGTCGGAGGAAGGCTTCCCATCCCGCTTCTCTACACGAGCGTTCTTCCTGTGATTCTTGCAACCTCATTTGAGCTGAGCCTCACTGTCTGGTTTAGATTCATTGCAAATGTCACGGGAACATTTGCGGGCCTTGCAAAGTTCCTAGCACTCTACCAAAATTCCTCAGGGCAGCTCAACCTTGTGGGTGGCCTTCTCTATCTGATTTCGCCTTCCTTCCCGCTTCCTTACTCTGCGCCGTACGGAATCGGCGGATACTCAACATACTTCTCATACCTTGCAACAGCAACGAGCCAGCTCTATTTGCCATGGGGCGGAATCGTGATGGTACCCGAGGTAATACACATAATCCTCTACACAATCACACTGGTTATACTTTGCATAATATTTGGAAGGTTCTGGATAGAGATGACAGGGCAGAATCCAAAGAATGTAGCAAACCAACTCCAGGAGATTGGATGGCAGATACCTGGATTTAGACGCGACCCAAGGGTGATTGAAGGTGTCCTAAACAAGTACATCCCGACCATTGCGGTGCTCGGCAGCGCGTTTGTGGGACTGCTTGCGGCGCTTGCAACGCTCACGGGAGCCGTGGGGACAGGAGTTGGAATTCTCCTTACCGTTGGAATAATGTACATGATATACCAGCAGCTAGAGCAGGAGGGAGCGCTTGGCGCAGTCCCGGGCCTAGAGAAGATGGTCAACCAATAAGAAGGTTTTTGGAACTTGAAAGCGAGTTATATTTGGTAATTTCATGAAGCAGATTCAGACCAAGGACTTCCCGGACACGTTCTACGCATACATCGAGATACAGTCAGGCAGCTCCACAAAGTACGAGTACAACGAGGACCTTGAGGCACTTGCTGTAGATCGTTTTCTATTCACCTCAATGTCCTATCCTGCAAACTACGGCTTTGTGGTAAACACAAAGGGCAAGGATGGGGATCCGATTGACGTTCTCGTCCTCTCGCAGCCAATAGCAAACGGCGCCGTGATAAAGTGCAGGCCGATTGGAGTTCTTGAGATGAGCGATGAGGAGGGAATAGACCACAAGCTGCTTGCGGTTCCAGTGGAGAAGGTTGACATCAACTCAACTGGCATAAATGACATATCTGACATCACGCAGGCCGCAAAGGACAAGATAAAGCACTTCTTTGAGCACTACAAGGAGCTGGAGAAGGGCAAATTCGTGAAGGTTGAGAACTTCAAGAACAAGGCAGAGGCAAAGAAGATCCTAAAGGAAGGACAAAAGAAGTAATATTTTCTCTCGTCAAAAAAGAATTAGCGCAAGCTCTAATCCTAGACGCTAGCATAGTAGATTGGAAGAGAAATTATAAATTCCTTCTTTGCAGGTACGAATCGCTACAGAAGTTTTATAACTAACCCGACCGCGATATGATTGTGGAGGCAATAAAGAGAACTGGCAGGGCCGAGAGCGGCGTGGGCCTTGCTCGAAGGGAGGAGGACAAGGAGGATGAAGAGTACAGAGAGTCCCTTAGGTCACTATTTACCAACACAAACTACAACGACTTCACTTACTATGTGAAGAATCTATCCCAAATAGGCCTAAACTCAACGCGAAAGGGCTTTGGAGCACGGGTTGAGTACGGGACGCTGCAATATTTTGAGATTCCTACACTGGGCAGCGCAGGAAAATCCCTTTCAGAGGAGGGAGTGACAGCACAGGTCATGCTCGCATACAACAAGGATGTTGTGGTGGAGATGAAGAACTCGCTTTCAATTGCAAACTTTGGTTCCACAAAGCAGACCTACAGTGACATAACCGGAAATTCCCTTGTGGATGGTGAAACCGAATCAACCAAAACAAATCCGCAGTTTAGGCCAAAGGAGTTTGACACTATAACAATTCGCTCCGATATAAGTGACACCACATTCACTTACTTAATTGAGCTAAAAAGAGCCTAAGGGTATAATGATGGAAGTGAGAGCTTGAAGGATGCCACAAAAACCAAATTAACAAATAGTCAGATTACAGACCTTTTCATAAGTGCCTACAAAGAAAAGGGTAGCATAAGCGAAGCGCAAACCTTCTTGCTTAAAGAATATGGTATACGACTAGGCAATCATCCATCAAGAGACAAATATACTCCAAGGATAACTACCGCGGCTCATGATCTGCTGAGGAAAAAGTCAGAAACCCAAGCTAGCGGCGTTTTGGTCACTAAAGGCGCACGTACGGGGCAATGGAAGAAAGATGACTGGATTATGGTATACGAGCAGAAACTAATGATAAAAGCATTAAGAGAACTTGGGATGAGCGATGAGGATATATCCAGGAAGACTGGGTGGTCACTAAAATTTGTAGCGCAGCAGCCCAATAAAGAAGAAAGTGCCGATGTAGATGCATTCAAGATGTTTGGCGGAAAGGAAGGCTCAAAGTCCGAAGATTGATTTTTAATTATGGGCATGACGGGATTTGAACCCGCAACCACTTGGTCCGAAGCCAAGTGCGCTATCCAAGTTGCGCCACATGCCCATGCTTTACTTGGGCATGGACTACTATAAAAAATTAGTCGGCAAGCCGCTCGATTGGCTCAAGCCCGTCCGCAAACTCCATCCTTAGCTTTTGGTGGAGCGTCTTAAACTCGGTCCTTTGCTCCTTCTCAACGATGTTGTAGAGCCACATCGAGAATGTGTGCTCGCTCACATTTGAATTCACGACCTCCTCAATGTCAGATTCGGTTATGTTCTTCCATCCTTCAGAAAAAGCGTGCTTTGCCTCGTCAAGCATGCAGAGCCTGTCCATGTCAGATTCCTTGTGCAAGAACCTGTAGGTTTTCCATGAGTGGTTTGAGGAAAGGGAGGCGATGAGCATCGCGATCTTCTTTATTTTCATGTCGCTAAGTTCAGGCTCCTTCTTTTTGGCTAGCCTGCGAATATCCGTAACAAGCATCTCATACTTGTTTAGAGTATTCCTGTTCGGCATACAAACGCTACTAATAGTACGTCAGAGTATAAAAACCCTATCGCCCCTTCCACACGCAACGTATGCCTAAATTCCAAACCTTTTTCCATGCGCCATCATTCGTATTTCTTTAAATATTTTGCTTTCCATACCTTAAGCATCGACCAGGTGCATAAATGAAGCTCTCGGATTTATTTGGAAAGAAGAACGTCTCGCAGGAACTAGGCAAGCAGTCCCCATTCCAGATCCTAACGGAGTTTGTCCCGTACAAGCTCTATGCTGACCGCAAGAGCTCAGTCACGCTTAGCGTGAAG
>JAGWGX010000022.1 GCA_028867145.1 Microcaldota archaeon
ACCATACAATCAGACAATCTCCACTTCGCAGATAGTGAGCAACTATGTCGCGGCAAAAGGGGTAGTGCGCCTTAGCGGAAAGGTGGCATGCCTGCAGCAGTCACAGACGCAGGTCTACTGGTTCATTGACCCCTACTCTGTCGGCGCAATCTCAAGTCTTAACTCATTAACCGCTCTCCAGGCAAAGTTTGGAAGCAAAATAAACGCTACACTGAAGATAGTTTTCGGAAGCGACTCGCTAAACATTGCAAACAAGGTGGGTGTCAACAACACTGTCTCGCTTGGGAAGTACGTCTGGTGCGCCTCAAGGCAGAGCAACTTCACCACATTTGTCTCAAATCTCCAGTCCCTCTACTCAAATTCATATGTTTCTGCGGCAAACCTGAACTTGATAGTCAACCAGTCAAAGCTTAACGGGGCTTCATTTAATGGCTGCCTTGCAAATGCAACCACCACGATAAATGCACAGGCGCTCCTTGCCCAGTACTACAACATCACCTCTACCCCAACAGCAATCACTAACTGCATCTATCAGTCAATACCTCAGACTGTGCAAAATTCAATCTGCCTTGCAAACAGCAAACTATGCTAAAGGATTTGATGAGGCACATAATAGTCGGCGTTGACCCTGGAAAAACCGCAGCACTTGTATGCCTTGACCTTCAGGGAAATGCAATTTATCTTGACCACGCAAGGTTTGTGGGATTTGACTGGTTTGTTGGAAAAATAAAAAACGTGGGCATACCTGTCATAATCGCAAGCGACAAGAAGAACTCAACCCATCTAATTAACAGGCTTGCAGCAGCATTTGGATCGAAGGTCTTTGTTCCCCCAACTGACATAAGCGTGCACAAGAAGGAATCAATTGCAGACAAGAGAATAATTAGCAACCTTCACGAGCGTGACGCGCTTGCGGCGGCTCTTGCAGCATACAAGTCTTACTCTCACAAATTCAATCAGGCGGAGAAGCTCGCAAGGGAGACAAACTATGAGGACATAGACAAGCTAAAGGCCATGGTCGTCAAGAAGTACTCGATACACGAGACAATAACTGGTAAGAAGACGGGAAAAAGGAAATAACGTAGGAATGGTTTAAATAGATAGGCAGTGAATTATTTTCAGTCAACCTTTAGTTGGTGGAAACATGCAAGAAACAAACGAGATGGAAAGCGGGATGCCTGAGAATGTTGTCTATGTTGGGAAGAAGCCGGCAATGAACTATGTGCTTGCGGTTGTGACCCAGTTCAACAACGGCGCAAGAGCTGTAACCATAAAAGCAAGGGGAAACACAATTGGAAGGGCTGTTGATGTTGCGGAGATCGCAAGGAATCGTTTCGTTATGGACACAAAGGTCCAGAACATCGGAATCAGCTCAGAGGAGATAACAAATGAGGATGGCACTAAATCAAAGGTGAGCGCCATTCAGATAATCCTCTCAAAGTAATTGATTTTGCATTTGATTGATTCACATGAAAGCGATGATACTTGCTGGGGGGTTTGGAAAGAGGCTAAGACCGCTTACTGAGACGACCCCAAAGCCGCTAATTCCGGTGGGCGGTAAGCCTATACTTGAATGGCAAATCGGATGGCTAAAAAAATACGGATACAGCACCTTTATTATCACTGCCTCATACCTTGCTGATAAGATAATTGACCACCTAGGAGACGGAAGCAAGTGGGGAGTTGAAGTTGAGGTTGTAATCGAGAAGGAGGCGCTTGGAACCGGCGGAGCGCTAAAGAGCGTTGAGCACCTCCTAAAGGGCGAAAAAGAATTTGCTGTGCTAAACGGGGACAACATCACAAACCTTGACATGAATAGAATCCTTCTTGGAAAATATGCAGCATCGCTTGCACTAACTCCCCTTCAAAGCCCATACGGGATAGTAAATGTAGAGGGAGATAGGATAACGAGCTTTGCCGAAAAGCCGATCCTAAAGGAGTACTGGATAAACTCCGGAGTCTACAAAATGACCCCCAAGATATTTTCCTACCTTCCGCAAAACGGCGCAATTGAGAACACCGCATTCCCAGAGCTTGCAAGTCAGGGAATGCTTGGCGGCGTCAAGTTCGACGACTGCTACTGGAGGGGCGTTGACTCGATAAAGGACATGGAGGAGGTAAACAAGTACCTAAACGAGAACAAGGTCTACTAGCGCTTTCTTACCCGATTTTTTGCATCAAGCACCTCTGTTGAACTTATCATCCCAACGCAGTGCATCTCCTCTAGGTTGTTCACTACCGGAATTCTTGTAAGGTTTCTTTTTATCATGATCTTTGCGGCCTCGTCAATGTGAGCGCCCGATACCACAAAGTAAAAATCGTCCTTCATCACCATCTCGACCGTCGTCTTCTCAACGCTCTTTCCGGATGAATGTGCCCTCTCAATCTCCTTTTTTGTTATTGTGCCAATCAGCCTGCTGCCATAGATGACGGGAAGCAAAGAAACCGCGCTCCTTTCCATGAGCTTTGCTGCGGCGCCAAGCTTCGCGCTTTTGGCGACGCCCACGATGTGCGTTTGCATCACAGCGTTCACATAATGCATTACTACCAATAAAACTGGCAAATTAATCCTTTTAATCTTTTCTTGCATACCTAATACGGGTATCATGCTACGAACTCACTACATTTCAGAGCTTGGCTCTGGGATGGAAGGCAAAACAGTCACGATCTGCGGATGGCTCCACGAGGTGCGAAACATCGGAAAAATCTCCTTCATGCAGATACGCGACCACACCGGAATAGCGCAGGTTACCGCTAAGGCGGGCGAGGTGAGCGAGGAGATAATCAAGAGCACCTCAATGCCAAAGGACAGCGTGCTGCAAATTGAGGGAGTGGTGAAGAGAAACGCGCAGTCAAAGGCGGGCTTTGAGATAATTCCAAGCTCGATAACAAACCTCAACCCCCTTGAGGAGAGAATCCCATTTGACGTGACAAGCAAGGTTCCCGCGGAGCTGGACACAAGATTAAACCACAGGCACATCGACCTAAGGCGGCTTGAGACAACCTCGATTTTCAAAATCGAGTCTACTGTCCTCACAGCATTTAGAAACATACTGCTCAAGCAAAAATTCCAGGAGATAAGGTCCCCTTCGATCGTTGAGGCTGCAACAGAGGGCGGCTCCGAGCTTTTCCCAATCGAGTACTTCGAGAAGAAGGCGTACCTTGCGCAGTCTCCGCAGCTCTACAAGCAGCTTGCGGTAATTGGAGGAATTGACAGGGTCTTCATTGTCTCACCAGTCTTTCGGGCGGAGAAGTTCGATACGCCATTCCACCTAAACGAGTCAACCCAGATGGATATTGAGATCGGGTTTGCGGACCACAACGACGCGATAAAGCTGCTTTCAAAGGTCGCTACCGGTATAATTGATGAGGTGATAAAGAAAAACAAGGCGGACCTAGAGAGGCTCAATGCGACTCTTGTTAGGTCAAGGCCTGCTGTGATAACCTACAAGAAGGCGCTAGACAAGCTCAACTCAAATGGGCAGAAGATTGAGTTCGGCACCGACTTCTCGAGGGAAAACGAGCATATGCTAAACTCGCTCCTAGGGGATATGATAATCGTGAAGGAGTATCCCACGAGCGTGCGCGCTTTTTACAGCATGCCAAATAAGAAGGACCCCGAGATCTGCAACAGCTTTGACATGCTCTACAAGGGTCTTGAGATCTCAAGCGGCGCGCAGAGGATCCATGTCCCAAGGCTGCTTGAGGAGGCAATCGTAAAAAGGGGAATGGACCCGAAGAACTTCGAGTTCTACACGACAGCCTTCAAGCAGGGAGCCCCGCCGCACGCAGGGTGGAGCATCGGGCTCGAGCGCTTCACCATGAAGCTTGCAGACCAGCTAAACATACGCGAGGCCTCAATGTTCCCAAGGGATAGGAGCAGGCTGATGCCATAAACTCGCTTTTGGAGCTGGAAGGAATTATAAACTTTAACGTGTTAGAGTAAGCCATGCAAAGAAACCTAGAAGTAATGACGCTCGGGCTGCTTTTGCTAATCTCGGTTTCAAGCGCGGCAGGTGGCAGCGCATACATCTACGCCTCCGCGGTCACCGCGCTTGGGGTTGGAAATCTAACCACAATCTCGCTTAATGTGACGCCGGGAAATGGAAATGTGCTAATAAAAGGCCCAAGCTCAGTTGCAAACGACACCCTCTTCTCGGCTCAGGAGGCGGTAGGGTACGCCGCAAACTACCTTAAGCTAAATCCAAGGTCCTACAACTTCACATACTTTGTCAACTACTCCAGTGTCTCAGGCCCGAGTGGGGGCCTTGCGCTCTCCGTGCTTGCGATCTCCGCTCTAAGTAGCACTCCTTTGCAGCACAACTTCGCCCTAACCGGCACTGTGACCACTACTGGAAATGTTGGCCAGATAGGCGGAATATATGAAAAGAGCCTCGCCGCGGTGCAGAGCAAAAAGCAGTTCATGATCGTCCCCTATGCGCTCAACGGCACGTTTGAGAACAGCCTTTACTACATAGTCCAGCAAAGGCTTGGGATTCCGGTCGTGAAGGTCTCAAACGTCACACAGGCTCTTCCCTACGCATTTGGGACTGCAAAGCCTAGGCCATTCTCGTACAACATCACTCAGAACTACCACACTAGCCTCCTACCAACCCTAAACCTCACCTGCCAAGCCTGCAACACCACCAAGTTCAAGTCGCTTGCATACACTACCATCAATCTCACCACAGCCCAGGTGGCAAAGATACTTGGCAACTACAGCGCGCTCAGGGGCTCCCTTACAAACTCGCTTGCAAACTTCACCACAATCACAAACAAGGGATACCTCTACACAGGCGCAGACCTCTCCTTCCTTGAGTTCTCAAACGCGTACCTCTTTGCAAACAGCAACTTCACCAGGAACGCAGCCACAACTATAATCGCAAACGTAACAAACTACTGCAACTCGCTCTCCTCCCCTGCAATGACCTCTGACAACTACGAGTACGTGATCGGGGGGCAGCTCAGGCAGGGCTGGGCCCTGCAGACGCTAAATAACTCAAGGAGCACACTTGCATCCGCGCAGACAACTGATGATGTTGCGCAGAGCATCTATGGCGCGGCGACTTCCTATGCGTGGTGCACCGCCTCAAGCAAGATGTACAAGATCGCCTTGGGCAGCAACTCGGCCCCTGTTGCGCTCTCCAATTCCACGATACAGCTAATTTACAAAAGCGTAAACGCATCGCAGAAATATCCCGGGCTCTACTCCCAAGTTGCGCTCTCAAGCTTGAACGCGGGAAAGTATGGGGCCGCACTATACAACTCGAGGTATGCTGCGGTTTTTGGCAACAGCACCTTTTCGCTCTACTCCCAATCGCAGCTTTCTAACCTCACCCAGTCCAACATAATGAATGCCTCAAACGGGGGAATCTGGCCCTTTGAATTCTCCGCCCAGTCCCTGTTCTTCCTAAACCAGGCGCTTTTGCAGCAGCCTTCAGGCGGCTCGCTAGGGGCAATGCAAAATGCATACACAATCTCCGCTCTTGCGCTGGGCCTCTCAAGCGCAAACAATGTGCTAAGGTCGGGATTCATTGCAGCCCCTATAGTGCCCTACACAAATAGCACAACCGTACTTAACCTTCAAAGCCAAGTCTCGCAGATATACAACATACTCTTTGTCCTTTGCGCGCTTGTTTTCATAATCTTCCTGATACTAATTGCAATGTTCCTAAGGCCAATGCAGTCAGGCCCAATTAAATCAGTACGGAGACCAAGAAGGCAATGAGCGCAAGACCCATTGCAAACAGAGAGATGTTGCGTGTCTCATCATAGAATTTTTGCGC
>JAGWGX010000023.1 GCA_028867145.1 Microcaldota archaeon
CATCGGAACGGGAAGTGGAATTTTGGGGCTAGTGGGGGGAACGAATAGAAGGGTGAAGAAGATCACTTTTGTTGATATAAACCCAAAAGCAGTAAGGCTTGCGCAAAAAAACTACATTAGAAATAGGGAGATGATAGGCGCAGGGTGCAAATTTGTAAAGACGGACTTATTTTTAAGAATAAAGGGAAAATTCGACCTTGTAGTTTTCAATGCACCATACCTCCCCTCGGATGAAAATTCAAACAGCAAAATCCTAAACAGGGCATGGAATGGCGGAGAGGACGGGATGGAGATCTGTATTAAGTTTTTGCAGGGGCTAAGAGCCCATCTCTCAAGGGAGGGAAGGGCATTAATGGTGATTAGCAGCTTTGGAAACTTGGGAAGGATGAGAAGCGAGGCAGTAAAACTTGGTCTTAGGATAAGAACAGTCGCAAGAAAGCACATCTTCTTTGAAGACATAATAGTTGTTGAAGTAAAAGCCTCGAAAGGGATTTGAACCCTCGACTTCTTGTTTACGAAACAAGCACTCTGCCAGGCTGAGTTACCGAGGCGCTACTAAGCTTAGGTATAAATAAGTAGAAGAATTATTATAAAAGACTCTACTTTGCTGATGATTATGGAAGGGGAAGATGCGGATGCTGATTGGAAGGCAGAAATAGAGCAATCTCAGGCCGCGTCTTCTTCCCAAAACCCCATTCCACGCGAGCCCCAGCAGGTGCAGGAGAGCCAGGAGGCGATAAAGAAGGTCAGGAACCAGATGAATATTGGCCTGGCGGGTAGGGTGGGAGCCGCAATCTTGGTCATAATCGTGGTTCTTGGCGCTTTCATGTTCCTAAACGGAGGGCAGCACGGGACAACGAGCACAAGCACCGTGGTCACCACGGTGAACCAGGCTGCGATGCAAATCAGCGGCTGCATGAACATAACAAAGCCGGGCTCTTACTACCTTAGCAGCGCGATTAGCGTCCAGATTAAGAGCGGGGCCTGCATAAACGTGAAGAGCAGCAATGTGGCGCTGATAGGAAACCTGAACAAGATAACTGGATCGGGACCGTTTGTTGGCATTGCGCCATTTACTTACGGAATCTACGTTGGCAAGTACAGCAACGTATCCGTGAACGGATTTACGCTCTCCTCATTCTCGTATGGAATTTACCTCAACCAGACGACGAGCTCAAGCGTCACGTTAAACAACGTGACCAAGATGGCAATGTCTGGGATTGCGCTCAACAGGTCCAGCAACAACTTGATCTTAAACAACACCGTGAGCTCTGCTGCAAGCACAAATGGAGGGATTAATCTTTACAAGGGGGGCAACAACAAGGTGATCGGGGACGTCATAATAAACAACGCCTTTTTTGGGCTTGTCTCCAACTCGACAAACAATACCTACCAAAAGGATGTGTTCACAAAGAACCCTACGGACGTGTACTGCCCGTTCCTCAATTCAAGCTTCAAGATATCCAATCTCTTTGGGTCATCCACCTGCTCAACAAACAGCTACTGCAACTTCGCGCAGTGCACGACAACAAACCTTCCATCGCAGGTTTCTTCATTCGTCCTTAGCCCTCCGGCAATAGGCAGCTGTGGAGGAATAAAGGTTGGAGGTACATACACTCTCTCAAACGACCTAAACATGAAAAACTATCTCAATACATCTAATCCGCTTTCTTCGTCGCAGTCATGTATCAGGATTTTGTCCCCTAATGTGAACATAAACTGTAACTACCACAAGATACTAAATGCGCCTTACGGAATAAACGCCTCGGGGCAGTTCAACACCACAATCAGAAACTGCATCTTCGTGAACAATAGCGTTGCGGGAATCTCCGCAAACTCAAACTTCAACCTGAAGGTACAAAACATAACCGTGAGCGGAAGCAAATTCGGGCTCCAGTTCACTAACGGGACAATAGCGACCATAACTAACACCCTGACCACAAACAACACCTACGGCGTCTACATTAACGCGACCGGCGCATTTGGGATAGGGAAGTTCAACTCAAGCAAGAATGCATACGGTGCATACATTGATGGCGCGACTGGAATCTCGCTGAGCAATGGAAATCTCTTTTCAAACACCAAGTCGGACATTTACTGCAGCGCGACCACATACAACAGCACCCAAAACCAGTTCCAGAGCACAAGCTGCGGAACTACGGACTGCGCGTGGGCCCCAAGCTGCGCAGTAAGGCAAAAGCCGCCGATAGCCCTCTTCCCAATAAACACCTGCTATACGATCATACAGTCAGGTAACTACAGCCTAAAGGGCAACATAATAGGCACGGACAAGTGCATAAACGTGCAGGCCTCCAACGTGAACTTCAACTGCAACGGATACAACATAGCGGGCAATTTGCAGGGAAGCGCAATCTTTGTGGGATCAAGGCAGACCGGAATAACTTTCAATAACTGCAAGGTCAACCGGTTCCAGTACGGAGTCCTTGCGTCAAACGTGACGCAGCTGACTTTGCAAAACAACCGCTTTGGGACGGTCTCGACAGGCATCTCAATCTCGAACTCAATTGGGGTTAGCCTCATCTCGAACAATGTGACGAGTGCAAGCGGCGCGGCTGCGTACACTTTCAATGGAGTGTCAAACTCGACGGTTTATGCGAACGTTGCATTTGCGAGCGCAGGGACAAATTCGACAAACGGATTTGCATTCATAAATTCAACAAGGAACATAGTCTCATTCAACAACGCGACCCAAAGTGCGGGATACGGAATGGTGTTCTCAAACTCGCTTGGCAACAACGTATTCAACAACTCCGCGTACACAAGCGGGAAGCTTGACTGGTTCTGCTCAAACTCGAGCGCGGGAATATATGCTTCCGCAGGCGGAATAAACTTTGGGCAGACAAAGAACACCTGCAGATGGCTGGTCATGATAAACCCGATCACGGTGCTAAGCCAGCCATGCCTTGCAATTAGCTCAGGAGCGAACGTGGGCCTGACATCCGACCTTGTCTACAGATACGGTGGGACCTGCTTTAGCATTTACAATCTTCCGCCGCAAAACATCGTGAATGGGCCAACAAAGCCGGGCACCAGCGCCAATGCGACAGTGATTAACTGCAACTACCACACAATAGTCGCGACCCGCGGGGGCACGTTTGTGAACATTATCAACTCAAGCAGCGTTATTGTACAAAACTGCTACCTGAAGAACTTCACGACTGCAATCAGGGCGAGCGGATACAGGCCAATAATACAAAACAACACGGTAGCCTCCAGCGCCAACTACTCGATAGGGGTCTTCAACACCGCATATCCAATAATCAGAAACAACAAAGTGCTCAATGCCACTTTTGGCTACTACTTCTCAAACACGACGCAAGGGACCGTAAGCATGAACAATGCAATAAACGCAAACACCGGCTTTACGTTCGTGAAGGGGCTTGGCTACACGATCTCAAACAACACCGCATACAAAGGAATAACGGGGCTTTCGCTGCTCAACTCCACGATAGACATACTCCAAAACAACATCTTCAAGAACCAGTCTACGCTTGGAATCATGTGCACAAAGTACTCGCAGAACTCAACAAGCCTAAACAAGGACTTTGGGGGCAATCTCTGCTCAAGCAACTCTAGGTGCCTGTGGATGACGGGAGCCTCAAGCTGCGCGCCTACTTAAGCTTTTAGATTTTCATTGCCTACTACTCCTATGCAAATCACAGTCAGGGCGGTTGAGGAAGTGCTCAAGAAGTGCATGGACCCAGAGCTTGGCATAAACATAGTCGACCTTGGGCTCATTCATGACATAAAGGTTGACAAGTCAAACAATATTATGGTAAAGCTCACAATGACGAGCCCTATGTGCCCGGTGACAAGCGTCATAATGGCGGATGCGGAGCTAAGGCTTGAGGCGCTAGAGGGACATGGGGAGGTAAAGCTTGAGCTTGAGTGGGAGCCTATGTGGAACCCTGACATGATAACCCCGAATATTAAGCACACAATGATGGGGATGTGAGAAGGAATTCTATTTTTGCCTGCGCCTGAGTTCTATAACAAGAAGGTTGTAGACTGGGACAGGAACCACGTTCTTGAAGCGATTTGAGATTGCGGCCCTCTCGTCCTGGGTGTATCTCTCCCTAAGGCAGTTCTTTAGCATCAAGTAAAGCCTTTCAAGATGGTCCATGTTTTCTGGATCCATCACAATCGCCCTGTTCTTGAAATCATGTATGCGCGAA
Source organism: Microcaldota archaeon (assembly GCA_028867145.1). GTDB lineage: Archaea > Micrarchaeota > Micrarchaeia > Micrarchaeales > CABMGC01 > JAGWGI01. The sequence continues at coordinate 4,197 of JAGWGX010000023.1, forward strand.
GTGAAAAGTTCGTCCACCGTGTGCTTTTTCTTGGTGGTGGTGAAATGAAGGGAGTAGATCTTGAAGTCGTCCCTTATCGCGCGGACATAGTTTCCGGCAGTTGCCTTTGTGACACCGAATGCTCTTTGTATATCATCATAGAAAAGTGGGCCCTTCTGCTCGATTAGCATCCTGGTCCTGGCTACTTGGCCTTCAAATGGAACCCATTTCTGAGGTACTTGAAGCGTCATCTAAACAGTTAAGAGATCGGCATGGCGGTTTAAAGCTCTTTTCTACGCTTCGTATAAAATTAGCTTTCCCTAATGGAGTACCTAATTACCCTCTCATTCTCCCTGTCGTAGTAGAAGTCGCACTCAAGGCGCTTTCCCGCAAGAAGCAGGCTGAGCCAGTAGATGTCGTCCTCCCACATCAAGGTGTATGGTATCTCGGCTTGCTTAAACCAGGCAAGTTCCCCCTCATCAGTAGACTTTTGCGCCCCAGAATAATCGCGGCTCGAAAATAGGTGCACGATATATGTAAGCTCGCTTTTTCCATCCATAAAAAAGTTGATTTTGCCGTGGTGAAGAAGATTTTTCACCACAAGCCCCGTCTCCTCAAAGGTCTCCCTTATTGCGCACGCCTCTGCGGACTCGCCATTCTCCAATTTTCCGCCAACCCCGTTCCACTTCCCCTTGCTAACTCCCCTATTTGCCTTGATCAAAAGCAGCTCGTCGCCCCTTAGGATATGACAGATGCTAGCCTCCACTATCAATCAAAACACCGTTTTAGTATAAGTGACTAGTAAACTTTGGTGACTAGTAAACTTTGGGCTTAAGATTATCCGAAGACTACCTTTGACTCCTTGTCAAAGCTCTCCTGCGAATCTGAGGCATGAATTATGTTGCTCGATATGTCGATTGCGAGGTCCCCCCTTATTGTTCCGGAAGTTGCATCAGATGGCTTTGTTGCGCCAACCATCATTCTGGTTGTCCCAATCGCATTTGTGCCCTCAATTATTGCGGCTACAACGGGACCTGAGATCATGAAATTGACCAGCTCGCCATAAAATGGCCTTTCCTTGTGCACGGAGTAGAACTCCTCAGCCTGCGCCCTTGAGAATGTGAGCATCTTCATTTGGATTATTGCAAAGCCTCTCTTCTCAAACCTTGAAACTATCTCTCCGACCAGCTTCCTTGCCACTCCGTCAGGCTTCACAATAAACAATGTTCTTTCCATGCAAATACCAAGAATTTTTATATGTTAGATTAGTAATTAGATTAAGAATATTTATAGCTTCTTATTTTGTGATTTTCTTGATACGCCAACCTATCATCAGCGTAATGGGACACGTGGA
>JAGWGX010000024.1 GCA_028867145.1 Microcaldota archaeon
AGCTTGGCTGCGTAGCTTTCAATGAAGCCCGAGACGCTCTGCAGGCTCTCCTTGTTGAATTCACCATCCACAAGCAGCTTTCCCGGAATTTGCAATTTTGCATCTATGTAATTACCCTCGCTTACCCATTGGACTGTTCTGTCTGTCTTTTGGTCGCCACCAATGAACTTGCAGGTTATGTCGCCCTGTGAGTTGAGTACTTCTACAATGAACAAGTCTTTAAACCTTATCTTGTCGCCGACCTTGAGTAATTTCGCGTCCTTCCCCGAAATATAGAGGACATTTCCCACTTTGTACTCCCTGAACTCTGCCGAGTTTTCCAGCAGTTTTAGCTTCACTTCCTGTGTAGCTGCTCCCTCAATTGTAATCCTGACAGGGGATTCGACAAAGAAAAGCCTCTTTGAGCTCTTGTCAACAATCTTCCTGTTCTCGTCAAGAAGCATGCTGATGTCTATCTCGCTGTTTGTCTTGCTCATTCCGAACCTGAGCACGAACTTCCTTATCGCCTCCGGGACAATCCCCCTTCTCCTAAGCGCGGAGATCGTGACGAGCCTTGGGTCGCTATACCCCATCAAAAGCCCCTGATCTATTAGCTCCTTCACCTTTCTCTTGGAGGTGAGCCCGTCCTTTATCTCAAGCCTTGCGATGCTGTGGATCCTTGGCTTTCTGAGCCCAAGGAGGTCAAGTATCTTTGTGTAGAGCTCATCGCGCAACTCGTATTCCTTGCTCCTCATTGCATCAGTGATTCCCTCAATTGAGTCAACAATCGGGGTGTTGAAATCATAGGTTGGCCAGACAACGTACTTTGTGCCCTGCCTGTAGTGGGGATGCATCTTGATTCTAAGCAGAACGGGATCACGCATCACGGTGTTTAGGGAGTTCATCTCACCTTTGAGCCTTATTGCAATCTTGTTCTCCCCAAACTCTTTGGCAAGCATCTTTTTCCAAAGCTCCAGATTTGCGGAGGGCGAATTTGCCCTGTGCTCGCACTCGATTCCCTTCTCCCTGTTCTCGCTCATCAACTCTGCTGGGCAGCTGCACGCGTACGCATTCCCCTGAGATATTAGCTTCTCTGCATTGGAATAAACCTGCGGTATATGGTCGCTGGAGTAGTATTCCCTATCGAACTTTATCCCAAGCCACTGCATGTCAGACCTTATCGCATCCACATACTCCTGCTTTTCCGCCTCCGGATTCGTATCGTCAAAATAGAGCGCGAGGTTTCCCTTGTAGATGTTTGTAAACTCCCTTTCCATGAAGGCGATCTTAGCATGCCCTATGTGGGGATAGCCGTTTGGCTCCGGGGAGAACCTTGCCGCAAATTTTCCCTCGACTGCGCCATCAAGCACGAACTTGGGGACTGATTCCTTTGCCTTTATAGCATCCGCAGCCTCAAACTCGTTCTTGTAGGGCTCAAACTCCTTTTCAAGCTCCGCCTTTGGGAGCGAGTTCACCTTTGATACGGTTTCATTGATCTGCTTGCTCAAATCGGCCATCTGCTTTTTTGTCTCTGGAAACTCGGAAAGAATCCTGCCAAGAACGGTCTTCTCATTTGCCTTGCCGTAGTCTAGCGCGTTCTTAACTGCGTGCTTTCTTATTGCTTCAATGACAGACCCCTCAAACATCAGCTACCACCAAGCGTTGTCACGCTCATGTTGCCAAAAATTGTGCCGTTGTAGGTTAGCAGCGTAGAGACGCGAAGTGCCACTTTTGAGTTTATGGGCAAAATCTTGGCATTTAGTGTGTACGACCTTAGGTTCACGGGTATTGGAAGGACCACCTTTTGTGTTGATACCTGCAGGCTCACGTTGCTAGGCAGTGCGTACTGGACAAGTCCCCTATACGAGAGGCAGTTCCTTGAGGCGTTTGTCGCAACGGTAGCGTTAATGTAGCTTGCAAGCTGGTAGGAGTTGAGCTTGCTGCCAGTGAAGATTGTGTATGCGCTCTGGTTTGGGGCAAAGAAGTTGTTTATCGAGTTGTTCTTTGGATCCTCAAGGTTGGTGAGTATCGTGAAGACATTGTTGTTTAGTATCGTGGTTGCCTGCGGCGTTGGGCAGCTAATTAGAACGGAGACCTTCGGGCCGTAGCCGGTTATTGTGGCGTTTGCGTTTCCCGAGCCGTAGACTGTCTGGGGAGCAATTGAGGTGGTTGAAGAAGTGGACAGGTTTGATCCAGAGTTGCCAAATGAGGCGTATGAGGCGATGAATATGACGGCGATGAAAAGCGTGAGCAGTATTCTGGTTATCTCCTTTCGGTCCATCCAATCACAAGCGTTTTTAACTTATTCTTACTAATAAGAATTGTAAAGTTAAGTTAGTTGCGTAAATATAAATTATATACCTTCTATACCTAATAAATTAGTAATGTGATACCATGAGCTTTAAAGACGGAGATTTTGTAAAGATAGAGTACACGGCAGTAAGGACTGCAGACCAGCACGTGGTTTACACCACAGATGAGAAGAAGGCAAAGGAGAACGGCGTTTACTACGAGAACAACAAGTACGGCCCGCAGCTAATCGTTGTTGGAAAGAGCAACATAATCAAGGGGCTTGCGGATGAGATAAAGAACATGAGCGTAGGCGAGCAAAAGAAGGTCGAGATAGAGGCAGGCAAGGCATTTGGAGAGAGAGATTCCCAGCTAGTTCGAGTCATGCCAATCTCTGCATTTAGGGCAAGGGACATGGAGCCCTATGTCGGAATGCAGCTAGACCTTGACGGGACTGTGGCAACAGTGAAGAGCGTCAACTCGGGAAGGGTTCTTGTGGACGCAAACCACCCGCTCGCGGGAGAAAAGCTCATGTATGATGTAAAGGTTGTCTCAAAGATAGAGAGCGACAATGATAAGGTGAAGGAGCTTGCTGAGTCATTTGCGCTCAAGCCTAAGTCCGCGAAAGTCGAGGGAAAGAATGTGGTGCTCGAGATTGGAAGCGATGTCGATAAGAACTCGGAGTACTTTGTGAACAAGTCGAGCTTCGTGAACTCTCTTCTAAGGGACATGGACCACATAGAGAAGGTTGAGATAAAGGAGGACTACGTAAGAGAGAAGAAGTCAGAAAAGAAGGAGTAGCTCTTTTTGATTTAATTTTTTATCTTTGGGTGAACTTTATGTTCCTTATTCCAAAGTTGTATGTATAGTTAGTCGAGTTTAACCCAGGAGGGGAGTAGAATAGGATCTTGTTTATTCCTGCATTTAGTGTGATTGGCACCGATGCGCTCATTATGTTCCTTGAGATGTTGTAGCTAAAGGTTGGTCCGGAATTTATCAGGACAGAGAGGGTTGTGCTCGCATTGTATGCGGTTGCGGAGAAATTCATCGTGAGGCTTGTCCTGTTTGCGGGCGCATAAATTGTTATCTGCCTTGCATTTGAGCCGTACCAGAAGGTGTTGAATGCATTGTTGCAAAGGGGGTCGCTGTAAAGCGGGCACCCTGGCGACCAAATACCATATGAGGGGTATCCCACAAGCGACTTTAGGTAGCTTCTTGAAACCGCGTTGCTTGTTGAGAAGATTGTTGTCTGGTTGTCGCTGTAGTAGGGTTTGCCAAACATGCCCTGAAGGGCAGTTGTTAGCACGGTGAGGTTGGATGAATTGTATGCACGCCTTATCACTGGCACATAGCTAACGTTGTACCTGCCAAGCCAGTACATCGTAACATTGGTGTAGTTCTCAAGGACTGGTGAAGAGTACTGGAAATTGAGGCCTCGCTGCAGGAAGCTACCATAAACAGAGATCGGGATCTGGAAGAGTGGAAGCTGCTGGGTATCATTGACCCTTGAAGTGTAGCCGCCGAGCATCTGCTTGTCAAAGACAGTCTGGAAGTACATCGCCATCCCGGAGTAGACCTGCGGATGGAAGACGGTTATGTCATCCCCAATGTTTTGTATTGTAGGAAGGACCATCACGGTTGCATTTGCTGGAATACTTGATAGCAACGAAAATCCGCTTGAGATATTTAGGTGGATGAAATAGGAGTTGATAAACGAGCTGCTGAATGGAATTCCATTGTAATCTAGTATTATCAAAATTGAAAGAGCAATAGTTGCATAGAGCTCAAAGCTCCTTATCTTGAATCTGCCCTTGTAATTTTCAATGAAAGCCCTCGTGCCAATTGCGGCAAGCAGTGCAAGGCCGATGGTCACGATCATCTCAAACCTGCCCGGCTCCCTCACCAAGTTGAAGA
>JAGWGX010000025.1 GCA_028867145.1 Microcaldota archaeon
TAGGGAATTACTGATACGGAAATGAAATAGGCAAGAGAGCCTGCAATACTTTTCTTTTTGTTGTAAGGCAGCTTAGTTTTTCCAAATCTTAGTCCAATTATTGTTGCAAGCGCATCTCCGATGAAGATTGCAAAGAAGATTATCACAATGTACCTTGTGTCAAAGACGAACCCTATTGCGGCAAGCGCACCAAGAGCAAGCCAGGCTGCACCCTGACCGAATTTTGTATAGTCCCTCTCAAGCCTTAGAAGATGCTTTGCGAGTTTTGTGCCCTTGTTTACGGCGCCATAGTTGACTGTCAGGTAACCGAGCATGATTAGCATCAGTATTGAGAACTCTGCGTAGGAAGTTTTTAGGGAGTAGAAGAGAATCAAAATTATTGAGCCGATTATTATCTGCACTATGTCCCTGTTCGTCTCGACCTTCTTGTTTGACTCACTTTGAGCGTTGAATTTTATCTGCCAGAACTCAGAGACCATCCCAAAAAGCATCGCCTGCGCCACAAGATTCAGGCTAAAGTTGAGTGAACCGAGGAAAACGTATATAATCCCGACAAGCACTAGGAAGAATCCCTTCTTCGAACCGTACGTGAAGGCAATTAGGTTGAATAACAAAACTATTGAGATGAAGAGCAGCGCGTTTGCGCCCTGATAAAGCGCAAGCGCAATCCCAATCACTGAGACAAGAGCAAGTGGCGCAAGTTCCTCCACTCTTTGTGTCCTTGCGGCCCTGTAGATCGCAAGCGTGAATGCGAAAAGGTAGAGTATCGGCAGGTAGTCAAACATTTTTATCCTCTTCTAGGGAATTGGGAGAGAACCTATAAGAATTTTGTTCGTTGGATAGAAGTAGGGAGTGGCAGTGTGAACGAGAAGGTAAGACAGGTTCGTATCTTTGATACGACGCTAAGGGACGGGGAGCAAACACCGGGGGTTGCGCTAAAACCAGTGCACAAGCTGCAAATAGCGCGGAGGCTCGATGCGCTCGGCGTTGACTCGATAGAGGCGGGCTTCCCTATAATTTCAGATGGGGAGAGGGAGGCGATAAGGAGCATTGCAAAGGAGGGGCTCAGGGCTGAGGTATTCGGGCTTGCCAGGGCAAACAAGGGGGACATCGATGCTGCGATAGGGGTGGGGCTAAAGTATGTCCATACCTTCATTGCAACCTCTGACATCCATCTAAATTACAAGCTTAAGATAACAAGGGAGCAGGCTCTGGACAAGGCTATTGATGCGGTGCAGTACGCAAAGTCGATGGGGCTAATTGTCGAGTTCTCCGCGGAGGATGCGACAAGGACCGATAGGGCATTTCTAAAGAAGGTCTATGGGGCTGTGGCGGGCGCAGGCGCGGACAGGATAGACATCCCGGACACGGTTGGCTACTCAACACCTTTTTATATTGCGGAAATAACGCGGGATGCAATTGAAGCAACAGGGCTGCCAATCAGCGTGCACTGCCACAACGACTTCGGGCTTGCGGTCGCAAATGCGATCTCAGGGATACAGGCGGGTGCCAGCTGCGCGCACGTAACTATAAACGGGATTGGGGAGAGGGCAGGAAATGCTTCCCTTGAGGAGCTTGTCATGGCAATCCAGTCGCTCAACTTCGGAGAAACCAAATATGTGACAAACATCAACACCAGGCTGCTCTATGATGCATCGCAGTTTGTCTCCAAGCTCACTGGGATGAAGGTTCAGGCAAACAAGGCAGTGGTCGGTGACAATGCATTTGCGCATGAATCGGGAATACACACGCACGGGGTGCTAAGCAACCCGCTCACCTATGAGGCGATAAGCCCCGAGAGCGTGGGGAGAAAGACAGTCATAGTCCCGGGGAAGCACTCCGGGGCGCATGGAATCTATGCGGAGCTTGCGGGATATGGGATCTCCCCTAACAAGGAGCAGGTTAAGGCAATCCTCGATGAGGTTAAGGGAATCGGGGACAGGGGCGGGCACGTAACTGACGTGGATCTACTCTCGATTGCGCAAAGAGTAATGAGGACCCAGGAGTTTGCGACGCTGGTGCGGCTCGAGGGGTTTTCTGGAGCCACTGGGATTGGAACCATGCCCTATGCATTTGTCAAGCTTGAGATTGAGGGAAAAGAGTACAAGGAGACAGCATACGGGAACGGGCCGGTTGACGCAGCCCTAAAGGCGATGCAGAAGGCAATTGGAAAGAGAGCGCATGTCAATCTAAAGGACTACAAGCTTGAGGCGATCTCAGGCGGGTCCGACTCTCAGTGCGAGGTGACAGTTGTTGTTGAGGACAAGTTTGGGAACGAGGCTCACGGAAAGATGAAAGGGGAGGACATAACCATCACGAGCGTTAATGCAATGCTGCAGGCAATAAACTGGCTGATGATAAAGGATATGATTAACAGGAGGCGCGGCGGTTAGGCGGAGTAGATTATCCAGGCTGCAAGGATGAACGCTCCAGTTATCACAAATGGCGCGACATACTTTATCGTTCTCACAGCCTCCTTGCTTGCCTTTGTTATCTCAGCCTCTGCGTTCTCTCCCCAGACCCTAAAGCCCTTTGAGGTGAAGCTTGTGTTTGCGGCAGTGACTTCCTCGATGTTGTGTATTGCAGGGTCAATTAGAGCATCAACCGCGGCCATTATTTTTGTGGTGCTAGAGACCCTTCCCAGAACGTTACTGCTTGGGAGCGCAAGCGAGTTAACAGAGTGGGTGTCAGTCGTGTAGACCTCTATTTCCATCTTGTACTTCTCGCTAACGTGCTTGATTATTTCGGACCTAAGGCCTGGAAGCATATTGTTTGCATCAAAGTGTAGCATCCCAAACCTCTTCCTGCCAAATTCAAAGACGCAGAAGCTCGAGTACCCGTTTCCGACGTCCTGAGGGTTGCCAAGGAAATTTGCAATCTTTTGCTGCGAGGCCCCAAGCTTTATCCTCTTTAGCGAGTTCTTTCCAAGCGTCCTAATTATCGCGCGGTCGTACATGCTCGAGTACTTGCTCCCAAAGTAGATTCCTTTTAGCTCGTCTTGCCCCGCCGACTCGTGCCTTGAGTTGTGCGCATCGATTATCATCGAGTTCTGCGCGTCCTTCATAGCAAGCTGCTTGTAGTGCTGGCCAATCTCGTACTCTATGTCCTCGGTCACAAGCGGCGCTTTTGAGAGGGTCACGATGTTCAGATCGTTTACCTTGATGTTAATTGCCCTGCACGGCCCATCCGCGCCCAGGTATATGTTTCCTGTTGCGGGCCTATACTGCTCAACCTTTAGTGAATCAATGTTGCTTGCAATGTGCCTTGCAAGCGTGTAAACCTGAGAGCTACTCACAGGGTTGTTTGCGATGTTAACGGGTCCATGGAGCACAAATGAGGTGGTGTTGTATTTGTCATGTAGGAAGGTTCCAATGTGCTCGGTTGCTATAGCACCCGCAATGCCCGCAAACGGCCCGTAGTG
>JAGWGX010000026.1:0-235 GCA_028867145.1 Microcaldota archaeon
TAGTTGCATCCGCCAATTTCCGCATAGGTGCTTCGGCCATTGTAGAGCTCGGATGAGGAGAAGATCGCAGTGCTCTCGCCCGTCGTATTCCATGTGGTCTTGGGGTACCATGCCTCGACAAGCTCGTAGCTCCAGGGGCCCGGAACCATTATCACTATCCACCTATTGTCAAGAGCAACGCTCTCGTATACCCTGACGTCCTCAATTGGGTCGCACTGCTTGACCACCTTTAGGT
>JAGWGX010000026.1:245-3282 GCA_028867145.1 Microcaldota archaeon
GCTCTTGCCAATCCCAAGAAGCCCTGCTGAAAGCGCCTTCTGGATCTTCGAAACCAGAATTCCCTTCTCGTAGAGCTCGAGTATTACCGTGCTTGCGGTTGCGGAGGTGTCCGAGTAGGCGTCTTGCACCTGCTTGTTTGGGGTGACGTTCCCGACGCTAAGCTCCTTGAGGGGGGCGCTTGGACCAAAGGGCTGGGAGTTCTCATCATATGAGAGGCGAAGGTTTGGCTTTCGCGAAAGGGTTGCATCAGCATAGAGAAACTTGTCTGCGAGGGCGAGCTCCTTTAATGCGTACTCTACCTTTCCGCTCTCAATGTTTGTGATCTTGGTTCGATGCATCCCGCGAACGAGCATTGAGCGGTATTGCACAATCTCGGGGATGCTCTTCCCCACCCACTGCTCAGGTGTGCTCATGATTGAGGTGTCACCAAACTGCGGAGGCACAAGTGGTCCCACAAAAACATTAGGGTAGCCCATTCTGCCAATGAAAATGTCAGGAGGAGAGGAGCCCTCTATCTCGCTTTTGTCAAGCAGCGTGAGGGTCTTGAAGGCATAGTATTTCTTTAGCATAGCAGGGTCGCGCATGTTCTGGTAGATGATGTTGGTGCGTTTGTACAGGTCCTCCTTGCTTGACGCTTTGTCGAGGCTTAGAGCCATCTCGGAGAGGACACTGCTCTGCATAATAATCTTTTGCCACCAACCATATTTATTTGTTGGTTGGATGAAAGAGGACGGCAAATACAAGCTCGTTGAAGGGGATGGAATAACCGCAGCAATAGTCCACAGGCAAAAGGTGCTGCTTGTGAAGCGCGTGAATATCCCGATAATTTCCAACCCGGGGATTTGGACCTTCATAATGGGCAAAAGAAACAAGAACGAGACCCATATAGAGACCGCATACCGGGAGATACAAGAGGAGGTTAGGCTCGGAAGAGTTGATTTAGAGCCGCTTGTGCAGATGGATGAGGTTTTAATGTTCGATGCGGTAAGGCAAAACAAGATGTGGAAGAACTCCTTCTTTGTCTTCAAGACCGAAAACCCCAAGGTGAGGATAAACTACGAAAACACGCACTTTAGATGGGCCGAAATATCGGAACTTGAGGAGGAGAGAGAGTATACAAATATCTTCGTTAACAAGAAAAGTGCGCTAGACAGAATAAAAGAGGCAGCGGAACCATGAAGAGTTCAATAAGGCATAAGATAGCAAAGATATTTGCGAATGCTAAGAACACTGATGTCATAGTCCTTGTGAATAACAATTCGCAAGATCCCAACTTTGCATATCTTGCAGGCTACACAAGTGGAGTCTTTGAGTACGACCTGCTCGTTTTCACAAAAACAAGGGCGTACCACATAACGTCGCAGCTTGAATACCAAACCGCGTTGCTACAAAAGCACCCGGAGATAAAAATTGTGCTTAGAAACAAGGAGGGCGACCACAAAAAACTGCTAAAAAGGCTAATCAATGGAAAAAGGGTGGGGATAAATGGATCATTTCTCACCGTTGAGTCCTATCAGGCGATAAAGAAAAAATACACAGCAAAGAAAATGGTTGACGTGAGCGAGGCGTTTGCAAAAGCGCGGCTGATAAAAGACTCGCAGGAAATTGAGGAGATAAAGGGGGCGATAAGGATAACAAAGTGGGCGATGCTTCAGATACAGCAGGACTTCAAGGAGGGAATCACGGAGAGGCAGCTTGCGGCCAAGTTTGATTATATCTCCAGCTCACTTGGAGCGCAAAAGCCATCGTTTGACACAATAGTCTGCTTTGGGAAGAATGCAGCGCTTCCGCACCATATGCCAGATGAGACAAAACTAAAAGCGGGGGATTTCATACTAATTGACGCAGGGTCGAAGGTGAACAACTACTGCTCGGATTTGACCAGAACATTCCTCTTCACAAAGGAGAAAAACAAGGAGATGGAGGAGGTGTACAACACGGTCAAGGAGGCACGGATAAGGGCGATACACGCAATAAAGGTAGGTGCAACGGGAGAGGAGATACACAAGGTTGCAAATGATTACATTGAAAGCGCGAATGGCGGGATTTACAAGGGAAAGTTCATACACGCACTTGGGCACTCCCTCGGAATAGAGGTTCACGATGGCGTGGGCTTTTGGCCGGGGGCTAGTCAGAGGCTTGAAGCGGGTATGGTCATCACCGTAGAGCCAGGAATATACATAGAGGGCTTTGGAGGAGTGAGGATAGAGGATGACATCCTTATTACAAAGGACGGCGCAATAATACTTTAAAGTGGGGAGTTCGGCTAGCTTGGCAGGCTTCCAGATTCGGGTTCTGGAGACACGAGTTCAAATCTCGTACTCCCCATCTGCCATTTTCCTCAGGCTTAAATACCTTGATTGAGCACTAGGGGCATGGCTAATAAAATGCTCAAGAGGTACGGACTGGAAGAAATAGCAAAGGCGCTTATCGCCCTCGGATTGCTCTTTAACCTTGTAGCCTGGCTTTTTGCGGCTTCCTATTATTTCGGCGTTAATGGAGGGGACATTAAGCTGTTCATAGTCCCATTCATCTTCACCTGCGTTTCGGCGATAGGTATTTTGGTAATCAAATATAGGTACACGCTTTTTGAGAGATACCCGTATCTGATGAGCCTTCCCTCGCTGTTCTATCGAATTGGTGAGGAAAGGGGCACAGACAATCAGAGCATCGCCTTTAGCATGATATTCACTGTGCACGCGCTGATCATTGCCTTCCTGGGTTTTCTAAGCATTATTTTGACCTACACGGTGGTCAATAGCATAAAGAACAACGCGGCCTCTCCTTTCTTTTATGTGTACCTTGCAGTAATAGCAATTCTGATAATATCGGTGTTCGCACAGTACAGGAGAATATATCACCGCTTTACAAAGTAAGCAGCCATTTGCGCTTTAGCTAATCGCCATCTTAACGAGTGCGGTGATCTTTGCCTCTTCCGCAGCGCCCAGCTTCTTTAGCGCAAAGCTAGTCGCCCACATTGAACCTTCATCAAGGCGCGCCTTGTCAGTAAAGCCAAGCGTCCCATATCTTGCCTTG
>JAGWGX010000027.1 GCA_028867145.1 Microcaldota archaeon
CTGCTAAAGTGGAATCCTTGATTTTGCTCATTTAATTACCGAACAATATTGGAAGGTGAGAATATTTATATAATTCTGACATAACTTACTTTACTAATTTGCAAAGTGTTGGAATGGCGCAGGAAATTTACAATCTAGAGGTAGGAGTTGAGAGCTGTATAGAGGAGATACGCGCGCTTGCCAGCAGGAAGGAGACTGTGATAGTACAGATTGCAGGGGGCTCGGGATCTGGAAAGACAGAAGTGGTCGGGGCTAGGATAAAGGCAAGCTTTGCTGGGGCGCAGGTGATAAACATGGATGATTACTATCTTCCGATAAAGGAGATACTTGCAAACACAAAGATTAATCCTGACCATCCTGAAGCGCAAAAATTGGATTTGCTCGCAGAGCACCTAAGCCTGCTGCAAAAGGGAGTCTCGATCAAAAAGCCAATTTTTAGTTTCCTTGCACAGGGGGGAACAGTTGTAGGAGAAGAGGTGATCAAACCATCAAAGGTAATTTTGGTAGAGGGGCTCTTTGCACTGCAGGAAAAGCTTGTAAAGCACGGAGATTTTAGAATTTTCGTTGAGGCGGACTACAGAACAAGGCTTGAGAGGAGGCTGGTCAGAGATGTTAAGAGATCCACATGGAGCAATGAGCAAACCGCTGGTTACTATATGACCACCGGAGAGCCAATGTATACCAAGTTCATTGAGCCCACAAAGAAAAATGCGGATGTTGTGATTTTAAACAACTACGTTCCAGAGATTGAGAAGAAAAGACTGCAGGAAAGCGAGCTCAGGGACTTTGGATTTGAGGAATATCTGGGCAAAGAGGCCCAAAAATAGGCGCTTTTGCACTCTGAATTAATGCGAAAAGTTGCAATGCACTCACAGAAAAGTATTTTAGTCTATTTGTCGATAACTAAGTGGTGCTTAAGATGAGTGATATGGGCAACATGGCAAACTTTGACATAAATGAGGCAGAGCTATTCAAGCCAAGAATCTCTGTTGCGGGTGTTGGAGGGGGAGGAAACAACACCGTCCAAAGACTCAGCGCCCTGGATGTTAAGGGAGCAAGCCTATTTGCATTCAACACGGACAACAAGCAGCTTCTTACATTAAATCCAATTATAAAAAAGATTGCGCTCGGCTACTCGCTCACAAGGGGGCTAGGGGCAGGAGGATTCCCGGACATGGGAGAGAAGGCAGCTGAGATGTCAAGGCAGGAGATTGATGAGCTGCTCAGGGACACAAACCTGCTTTTCCTCACCGCAGGTATGGGAGGAGGAACAGGAACCGGCGCAGCTCCAGTGGTCGCAAGGATCGCAAAGGAGAACGGAGCAGTGGTGGTCGGGATAGTAACAATCCCATTCTCTCTTGAGAGAAGCAGGCTAAACACCGCAAAGAAGGGAATCGAGAGGCTAAGGCAGCACGTTGACACGCTCATTGTGATTGACAACCAGAGACTTGTGAATCTTTACCCTAATTTGCAAATTGAGCAGGCGTTCAAGCTCGCCGATGAGATAACATCAAGAGCGGTGAGGGGGATAACGGAGGCTATAACCCAGCCAAGCATGGTAAACATTGACTATGCGGACGTGAGGGCAATAATGTCTGCAGGTGGGCTTGCAATGATCAGCGTTGGATCAGGACAGGGAGGAAACAGGGTTGAGGACGTTGTGAAGAACACGCTAAAGAACAAGCTGCTTGATGTTGAATACGAGGGCGCAACAGGCGTTCTCTTGCATATAACAGGGGGCCCAGACATGACCCTTGGTGAGGCAAACAAGATTGGGGAGATGCTCACATCTAGCGTCTCGCCAAATGCTAGCGTCACGTGGGGCGCAAGGCTTGAGAATGACAACCAGGGAAGAATCGATGTGATTGCAATCTTCACGGGAGTCACAAGCCCTGGAATCTTCGGCGGAATGAAGAAGGACGAGGACATGCCTCGCGGACTTGGAATTGATATCCTCTAATTTTAAAAAGAGCTAGTGTTCTTCAACCACTGTGGCTCCGCCTTCTGCCTTGTTTCTGGTGAGCAGGTAGGTCTTCGCATTTGATGCCTGCTTTAGCTGCTCATCGTGCGTTATGATGAAGATCTGGTCTATTATCCTTGGAAGCGTCTCGTTGAAGACAGTTATGAAGCGCGACATTCCCTGCTCATCAATGTTGTGCGTAGGCTCGTCAAGAATTATCCACTTGAGGTTTGGCACAAGAACAAGAGCGAATGCGACTCTCATCGCAAGGCAGGCTATGCTTCGCTCCCCTCCGCTTGCTATTCCCTCAACTATCTCCCACTTTTCACTCTTGCCGCTGGAGGTCCTTACCTTAAGGATGTAGTCGCCCGCGGTTGCCTCAAGCATTATCGCGCCGTAGTCATTGTAGGGATAGAGCTCTGGCCAGATTCCCTGCATGACGTTGTTGATCGAGCCAACGAGCCTTGCGCGCATCGCCCTTTGTGTTTCCTCAAGCGCATTCTTGAACTTTGCAAGATTATCAACCGCCGATTTCTTCTCCCCAATCTCACCAAGTATCTTGTTTATCCTAGCCACCTGTACATTCTTCTCATCGATTAATTTTTGCTTGTCTGAGATGTACCTTATGTGAGCCACCATCTCGGTTGCCACCTTGCTTTGAATGGCGCTTAACTCCACAAACTCCTTTTGCATTTTCTCGACTGCACTTTCATCAACAACAATAAGGGAGAGTTCCGCGGACTTCTTTGATGAGTGCCCCTCAAACTCCCTTGACTGCATTTTGTAGCTCTCAAGCCTCTGGATTTTATCCTTGCTTGAACTAATCTGGGATACTTTGAGCGTGAGAGCCTCGTAGCTCTTCTTTAGCGTCTCATTGTGTTGCTTTGCAACCTCAGCCTCCTCTTTGAATTTTCTAAGCTTCGCCTCGCTCTCCGCCAGAAGTTGGTCTAGTCCAGTGTAATCCTTGAGGCGCGAAGTTGAGAGCCTTAATTTGTCAATCTCTTTCTTGAAAGCGTCAATCTCCTGCTTTTTTTCTTTGATCAGCTTATCCGAGGAGGCAATTCCAGATTCCGCAGACTCGAAGACCTGCTTTTTTGCCTCAAGAAGCTTGCTGCGCATCGAA
>JAGWGX010000028.1:0-313 GCA_028867145.1 Microcaldota archaeon
TTGGCGCGTTGCCTAGCCATGTTGTTATCAAGTCTCCGATCAGTCCGAAGAGCACCACCCCAGAGATCTCGTAGTAGGTTGGGACGTATGCGACCAGCGAGACCGCAAAGAGCACCGCAAAGGATGCGATTGCAGCAGCAGTCATTGTCATTCCTGTCTTCATTGCGCCGTACGCTCTCTCCTCAGGCGTTCCCTCCCTTCTCTTTAGAATCCTAACCGCGGTTATGATCTCTGTGTCGATTGCGTATCCGATGAGCATGAGGAGTCCACCTAGGCTTGCAAGACCAAGAGGGATGTTGAGCAAGACCATTGC
>JAGWGX010000028.1:323-564 GCA_028867145.1 Microcaldota archaeon
AGCGATTATCATGTCGTTTCCTGCACCGAAGATTATCGCGAGGGATGGCGCCCATGCCCTGAAGATGACCAGCACAGCAATCGAGATGAGAACGAATGCTGCGATTATTATTCCCCAGACCTGGCCAAGGAAGAACCTGCTAAGTGTAGGGGTTACCTCCTGGTATGTGAATGAGCTGAATGGAATAAGTGAATGAAGAGCCGCAACAATCTTTTGCTTGTAGACAAAGCTTGCGTTTACA
>JAGWGX010000028.1:574-1079 GCA_028867145.1 Microcaldota archaeon
TGGCTTAAGCGATGCAAGCTCCAGATTTAGCTGGCTTGTCATTCCCGAAAGGGAGGAGTTGATTCCGGAATTTGCCACAGCAAGCTGGCTTAGCAGGGTCTGGTTTGCAGGGTTTGTCCTAAGCGCGTTCTGAAGCGTTGTCGCATTGAAGTTGAAGGCTGTGTAGTTTGAAAGATAGGAGTAAAAGTTTAGCTGGTAGTTCTCCGCATTAACCAGGCTCTGGTTGTTTGCTATTGTTATCTGGACCTGGCCAGGACTTGTGAATACAGTGGGATTTGCGACTGAGAGCGCGGAGCCGAGTTGCGAGGACACCTGCGGGGCGCTGATTGTTGCGTTTGTCTGGAGTATCACGCTCACACCGCCACTAAGGGAGGTGTCAAGCGTTATGTGGGTCGCAAGTATCGCGCCTATGATCATCAGAATCACAGGGATCGCAATGTAGAACTTCATGTTCTTGTTAGTGTATATATTAGGTATCGTAAACACTGAAATCAGCCGTGAGTAA
>JAGWGX010000029.1 GCA_028867145.1 Microcaldota archaeon
AGAAGCTCATGGACGAGCGCGCCGAGAAGGCGAAGAAGGCTCCCGCGAAGGCCGCCGCGGCCGAGGGGGCCGAGGCCCCCGCCGAGGATGCGCTCAGCGAGGCCGACGAGGAGAGCTTCGAGCCCGACGCCCAGGAGCTGTGGGAGATGCCCAAGCTCGACGCCTTGTCGAAGAAGTTCAAGGAGATGGGCCTCGACCTGAAGTGGTACGAGGTCGTGCGCGACGAGAAGACGAAGCCGCTGTTCCGCGCGAAGACCTCGCACACGGAGACCGACGGCTACAGCCTCAAGGACCTCCTGCTCATGGTCCGCGACGCGGGCCGCGCGGGCGCGCAGATCCAGCGCTACAAAGGCCTGGGAGAGATGAACCCGGAGCAGCTCTGGGAGACGACGATGGACCCCAAGCGCCGCCGCCTGCTGCAGGTCAGGGTCGTCGACGCGGCCGACACCGAGAACGCGTTTACCACGCTCATGGGCGACAAGGTGGAGCCGCGCCGGCTGTTCATCGAGAAGCACGCGAAGGAAGTCAAGAACCTCGACATCTGAACTGAGAATGGCATTATTCGAACCCATCTTCGAGGCGCTCGAAAAGAGCGGCGTGCGCTATGTGGTCGTCGGCGGCGTCGCCGTGGTGCTCCACGGCTACGCCCGGCTGACGGCCGATCTCGACTTGGTGGTGGACTGGAATTCGGGAGCGGCCGCCAAAATCGTTGCGGCTCTCTCGGGCCTGGGCTTGAAGCCGCGCGCGCCTGTGGATCCGATGGGACTCGCGGATTCCAAGACTCGCGAATCCTGGCTCAAAGAGAAAGGAAT
>JAGWGX010000002.1 GCA_028867145.1 Microcaldota archaeon
CATCCGCAAAACAGCTTTGATTTTGTGGGAAGTGCAACGTGAACTTCTAGTCCGATTTTCATATCGATCCCAAATTGTGCTTGAACTTGTACTCAAATGATTTTTCCCACTCTGAGACAAAGTCAAGAAGAGCATAATCATTGAAGTGTGAGGTGGTGAGCTGGGTTCCAATGGGCATTCCGCCAACATAATCGGAAGGGAATGAAACATGAGGGAACCCGGAAAGGTTTGGTGGAATCGTGAGAGCGTCCATTGCATAGTTTTGCAGCGGCGAGAGCTTCTGCGCATCCTCAATCTTTGGCGCCATTATAGGCATTGTCGGGCTTATTATGAAACCATCTTTCATTAATTCGGAGAGTTTGTTTGTGAGGGCTGTCCTGAGCTTGAGCGCCTTGACATAGTACTTGTCCTTCACACTTGCACTCCTGACAAATGTTCCAAGCACGATTCTTCTCTTCGCCTCAAGTCCGAAGTTCTCCCTTGCGGTTGTGAAGAACTCGTTGTACTTCTTTGTGAAGTCTGGCACCTGCAGGCCGTATTTGTATCCAACGTACTTTGCAAGGTTTGTGGAGGCCTCAGCCATCGAGATTATGTAGTATGCCTGTATCGCCTTGTCAATGAAGTCGACCTTTGCGTGCTCAATTTTGTATCCCTTGCCTTCAAGCTTGTCAAGAAGCTTTCCAAAACTTGACTCAATTTGAGGATCTAATCCCTTCATTAGTTGGTCGATGACCACAAGCTTCTTTCTTTTTGAGGAGGTGACCTTTTCATCAACGCAAGTGGTATCGTACTTGTCTTTTCCCTTTACAATATCAAATGTTTCCCTTACGTCATCTGCGCTTCTTGCCATTATCCCTATTTTGTCAAGAGAATTTGCATAGTCAATTAATCCGTACCTTGAGATTAGCCCATAAGTTGGAGTGAAACCCACAACTCCGCAAAATGAGGCAGGGTTTGAGATAGATCCCCCGGTTGATTCGGCTATTGCAACATGATATTTCATGAGAGAGGTCGCAACCGCTGATCCGCTGCTTGAGCCTCCTGCAACATACTTTTCGTTGAACGGATTTTTCGCCTGAACCTGCGTGTTTATTCCGAAGCTTCCAAAGCCAAACTCGTCCATGGTTGCCTTTCCAATGAATCCGAAGCCCTTTTCCTCCATCCTTGAAACGGATGTTGCGCTGAAAGGCGGAGTGTAGCCATTTAGCATCTTTGAGCCAGCAGTCGCCTCAAATCCCCTCACGCAGATGTTGTCCTTTACGGTGAATGGCATGCCCTTTGAGATTTTATCATTAACAACCGTCAAGAAATTGAGCTTTGAGTTTAGCTTCGCAAGATCCGAAGTTAGCGTCTTGTAGTACTTGGCGTCTTTCTTCTTTTTGCTAAACTCGCTAATGCTACCCATCTAACCACTATACATCCGGACCTATCACGTAGAACCTATGCGTCTTTGTTCCCTTGAGCAGCGCATCCGGATTCTCGCATGCCTCCACCTTGTCTTCCCTTAGCCTCTCGGCCACCTTGACCGGGTGGTATGATGGCTCAAGGTCGTCGCACTTTACCTTTTCTATCGCGTCAAAGTATTCTAGGATCGAGCCGATCTCCTTTTTTATTGCCGACTTCTCCTTCTCGGTGAGGCTAAGCCTGCAGATCTTAAGAAGCCTTTCAAACTCCTTATCTTCCATGCATTTATTCCCACCTCGAAACTTAAAAAGGCTTATCAGAGCGCTCCTTGGAGGGAATTATAAAACTTCTTTCAGATTAGATACTGATTACTATGGCAAACAAGATACGATGCTCGCACATACTGGTAGAGAAGCTCTCAGTTGCAGAGGAGATACTAAAGAAGCTCAGGGCAGGAGGAAATTTCTCTGCCCTCGCAGAGCAGTACTCAATCGATGGATCTAGAAGAAGGGGAGGAGACTTAGGAGAATTTGGGAGGGGAATGATGGTTAAGCCGTTTGAGGAGGCGGCATTCAAGCTTGAGAAGGACCAGATATCGGAGATTGTGAAGACCCAGTTCGGATACCACATAATAAAGAGAACCGCCTAGTCTTTGCCGATTCTCTTCTCGTTCTTCATTACTTCCTTTATTTTTCTAACTGTTTCTTTCTTTACTTCGTTCGAGTCCAGCTTGACCCTTGCCATTCCAGTTTCCATAGCCGCTTCTGCCACAGCAACAGCAACGCTCGCTGTTACCTTTATCGCAAGCTTCTTGTCTAGCATGTTTGGGACGATGTAGTCCACGGAGAGCTTATTTCCGACGCTTTTTGCAATCGCCTTTGACGCCGCAATTAGTATCTCGTTGTTAACTTTTCTCGCATGAGTCTCGAGAAGGCCGCGCATTATTCCGGGGAATGCGAGCAGGTTGTTTATCTGGTTTGGAAGCTCGCTGCTTCCTGTCCCGATTATGAAGGCCCCGTAGGATTTTCCCTCTTCATATCCGATTTCGGGAACCGGATTTGTAAGTGCGAATATTATAGGCTTGGAGTTCATCTTTGCGACCAACTCTTTTCCGAAATGCCCTTTTCCAGATAGTCCAATCAGGACGTCTGCTCCAGAGATTATTTCCTCTAGATTGCCCCTCAACTTTTCAGGATTTGACTTTTGCGCCATCTCCTTCTTCACGTCGGTTAGATCTTCCCTGCCATCGTAAATCAGGCCCTTTGAGTCAAGCACATAGATTTTCTTTACGCCAATGCTGCTAAGCAGCCTGACCGCCCCAACCCCCGCGGAGCCTGAGCCGTTTATCACAATTTTTACTTCCTTAATTTTCTTTCCGGCAAGCTTTAGGGCGTTGAACATACCCGCAAGGATTACCGTTGCAGTTCCCTGCTGGTCATCGTGGAAAACCGGGATGTTTAGCGTCTCTGATAGCTTGTCAACAATGTTGAAGCTTTTCGGGGATGCAATATCCTCGATGTTTATTCCGCCGAACGTTGGCTCGATTTGCTGGACGAACTTGATTATCTCTGCTTCTCCCTTCTCCCTTATTGCGAGAGGAACTGCGTCTACCCCTCCGAATCTCTTGAAGAGCACCGCCTTCCCTTCCATGACCGGAAGACCAGCCTCTGGCCCAATGTCTCCAAGGCCCAGAATCCTTGTTCCATCGGTCACTATAGCAATCGTGTTTGCCTTTGAGGTGTAGTCGTACGCCTTTAGCCAGTCGTGCTTTATCTCAATGCACGGATACGCAACGCCAGGGGTGTAGTAAGTAGAGAGGTCCTCCTGAGTCTGAAGCGGGACCTTGCTCGCCGTCTCTATCTTTCCCTTGTGTTTCTTGTGAAGTGCCAAAACTTTTTCCTTGTCAGCCATGGTTATACCTGAAAAATAGCGAATTAGGAATTGTGGGGCAAACTATTTATGAATTTGCAAGCGCCAAAGAGACCTTCCGCCCAAGTTTTAAGTAAATTAGTTAGGGGTGTAATTAATAAATAGTATTAGATTGAAGCTATACGTAGGTGTTTTTGTTGCTTAAGCGAGTCTACGAAGGTACTATAGACTACCTTCAGGTGCTCGATGAGAACGGCGCTCTTGACGCCACTCTTTTTCCAAAGGATCTTGATGATTCAAAGATAGTGGATATGTACAAGTGGATGTCCTATGCGAGGGCGCTTGACGCAAAGATGCTTAGCCTTCAAAGGCAGGGAAGGGCAGTAACTTACGCTCCGCTAATTGGGGAGGAGGCAACCCAGGTAGGCAGCGCAATGGCGATGAGGCCAAATGATCTTTTTGTTCCAAGCTTCAGGCAGCATGCTGTATTTCTCGTGAGAGGATTCCCACTTGAGCTCTTCTTCGTGTATTGGAGGGGATTTGAGGAGGGGGGAGCAATGCCGGAAGGATTTGACGGCTTTGAGGTGATTGTGCCGGTTGCAACCCAGATACCTCACGCTGCGGGTATAGCGTTTGCGCAAAAGTACAACAAAAAAGATGCGGCAGTAGTGGGATACGTAGGGGATGGGGGAACATCCGAAGGAGATTTTTATGAGGGACTCAACTTTGCTGGAGTGATGAAGCTTCCGCTCGTAACGATAATCGAGAATAACCAGTGGGCGATATCAGTGCCGAGAAAAAACCAGACCGCTGCGGAGACCCTTGCGCAGAAGGGATTCAGTGCGGGAATGAAGTCAATACAGGTTGACGGGAATGATGTTATTGCAGTTTACAAGGCGGTTAGCGAGGCGATTGCAAATGCAAAGAGCGGGCCTACGCTAATTGAGTGCGTCACATACAGAATGAGCATGCACACGACCGCTGATGACCCGACAAAGTACAGGACGAGCGATGAGGTTGAGTTCTGGGCAAAGAGGGATCCGATTTTGAGGGTGAGAAGGTACCTGAATGCGAAGAGTCTTTGGAATGATGAGCTTGAAAAGAAGATGGAAGAGGAGCACCTTAAGGCAATTGATGATGCAGTTGAAAAGGCGGAGCAGTTCAAGCCAGACCCGAAGGTTATCTTCGAGCACATCTACAGCTACATGCCGCCAACACTAAAGGAGGAGTATGACGAGGCAGTAAAGAATGAGTTCTGGCAGGGAAATTTGTGATCATATGAAGGTAAACATGGTAGGGGCAATCAACAACGCGCTTGACCTAGCCATGCAGGCGGACCCAAAGGTTGTGCTGCTTGGAGAAGACATCGGAAAGGACGGCGGGGTTTTCAGGGTTACCGATGGGCTTCAGGCAAAGTTTGGAGAGGGAAGGGTGATGGACACGCCTCTTGCAGAGTCCGGAATAATCGGCGCTTCAATAGGAATGGCTCTTGCAGGCCTAAGGCCAGTTCCTGAAATTCAGTTTGCGGGATTCATGTTCCTAAGCTTTGGGCAACTGATAAATCACGCAGCAAGATACAGGAGCAGGAGCAGATCAACCTTCAAGGTTCCGATGGTGGTGAGGACACCGGTAAGCGGAGGAGTAAGGACGCTTGAGCACCACTCAGACAGCCCAGAGGCATACTACTCGCACATCGGAGGACTGATCGTTGTTGAGCCATCCACACCATATGATGCAAAGGGGCTCATGCTAAGGGCGCTAAAGATGGACGACCCGGTGATGTTCCTTGAGCCGACAAAGCTCTACAGGCTCTTCAAGCAGGAAATACCCGACGAGGCATATGAGGTCGAGATCGGAAAGGCAAACCTTGTGAAAGAGGGAGAGGACCTTAGCATAATCACATACGGAACGATGGTGAATGTCGTGCAGAGCGTTGTTGAAAAGAAGAAGCTCAATGCAGACATACTTGACCTTAGAACAATCAATCCACTTGACGAGGAGGCAATACTAAAGAGCGTGAAGAAGACAGGAAAGGTGATCATCGTGCATGAGGCGTCGCTTAGCTTCGGCCCAGGGGCAGAGATTGCGGCAAGAATTGCAGAGAAGGCAATCTTCGAGCTTGATGCACCAATAATGAGGGTCGCATCTGATAGCTTCCCTTACCCGTTCCCGGGATACGAGAATTATTACATACCAAATGAGCTTAAAATTTCAAAGGCGATAGACAAACTACTTTCGCAGTGATCAAATGAAGGAGATAAAATTTGTGGATGTCGGGGAGGGAATTACCGAAGGGCATTTGCAGAAATGGCTGGTCAAGGACGGCGATACGGTGAAGGAGGACCAGACGCTTTTCCAGATTGAGACAGACAAGGCGGTGGTAAACATACCTGCGCCGATAAACGGGATCGCAAAGATAGTCGCAAAAGAGGGGACAACGGTTCACTTAGGAGATTTGATAGGAGTTGTTGGTACTGCAGATGAGGTAAAGAACGTTGGAGGAGCAGCTCCGGCTCCTGCAGGCCCGCCTTTTGCAAATAAGGAGAAGCCTGCTCAGATGGCAGCTGCGCCTGCGGCGCCAGAAAAGCCAAAGGAGATCCTTGCAACGCCTGCGGTAAGAAAACTTGCCCGTGACCTCAATGTTGACCTGAAAAACATTGTCGGAACTGGGCCAGAAGGAAGAATACTTGAAAATGATATTAGGGGCACTGCGCATGAAGCAGTGCTAACAACAAGACCGATTCCAAAGTACTCGGAGGCGCTTGAGGAGCAGCACACGGACAAGATTGAAAGAATACCGATGAGCTACACAAGAAAGACGATTGCAAAGAACATGGAGGCCTCATGGACAATTCCAAGGGCAGTTCACATGGACTTAATTGACGCGACAGAGCTCTGGGCAATTGTGCAGAAGGAAAAGCCAAAGGTGGAGAAGGAGTTTGGAGTGAAGCTCACCTTTTTGCCATATATAATAAAGGCGGTCATAGCTGCGCTAAAGGAAAGTGGTAACGAAAGGTTCAACTCAAGCTACGACCATGAGAAGTTTGAGATTATTTTGAAGAGGTACTACAACATTGGTCTTGCTGCGGAGACGCCTGATGGGCTAAAGGTGATTGTGGTGAAGGATGCTGACAAGAAGAGCATCCTCGAGCTTGCAAAGGAGATAAAGGAGCTAAGCGAGAGGCTTAGGAACAACACGATAAAGATAGAGGAGATGCGCGACAGCACATTCACCATAACAAATATCGGAAGCCTTGGCGGAGGATATCTTTCAGTGCCGATGATCAACTACCCAGAGGTAGGGATACTTGGAATACACCTGATAAGGGATACACCAGTTGTTAAGGGAGGGCAAATTGTGATTGGAAAGCAACTTCCATTCTCGCTCACATTTGACCACAGGGTGGTTGACGGTGCGGAGGCAGTTCATTTTGGAAATGCGCTTATAAAATATCTTGAGGACCCAGACTTCCTTGAGATGATGTAGGTGCAACTATGGTAATGGGATCCCTGCCAGAGCAAGTAGACTTGGCGGTTATTGGCGGAGGAGTGGGAGGATATGTTGCAGCAATAAGGGCCTCGCAGCTAGGCCTCAATGTTGCAATAGTCGAGAAGAACAGGCTTGGCGGCCACTGCCTAAACTACGCCTGCATTCCCTCAAAGACACTAATACACATTGCGGATATTTTCTACGACTTGCAGCACTCGCAAAAATTCGGGATAAATGTGCAGGGCGCGAGCATAGATGCGAAGGTTCTTTTGAAATGGAGAACTGACGTCTCAGCAAAGCTCGAAAATGGCGTAGACTCGCTTCTAAAACTAAACCAAGTGGAGATAGTGAAGGGAACCGCAACCTTCCTTAACTCAAATACTTTGCAGCTAACCAACGGGACCTCGCTTGACTTCAAGAAGGCACTTATTGCAACGGGGTCTGAGCCCACCACCATACCTGGATTTGCGTTCGCAGGAAACGTGATTGACTACAAGCAGGCGCTCTCACTTGCTTTCATCCCAAAGACGATGGTGATAATCGGCGCTGGATATGTTGCGGTTGAGATTGGAACGCTTTTTGCAAAGTTCGGGACAAAGGTGAGCATAGTTGCAAGGACAGACGTTCTCTCAAAGTTTGACAGGGATGCTGTGCAGCTGGTTAAGAGCAGGATGGAGGAGCTTGGGGTAAGGGTATACCTCAATTCGACTCCGACAGCGCATGACGCGAGCTCTGTGACGCTTGCGAGCGGGGAGAAGATCGACTCGGAGATAATTGTGGTAGCAATAGGCCTAAAGCCCTACACCGAGGGGCTTGGACTTGAAAACACAAAGGTAAAGCTTGACGAGAAGGGTTTCATAACAATTGATGAGAGAATGCTCACCGCAGACCCAAGCATTTTTGCGGTGGGGGATGTGGTGGGCGAGCCGATGCTTGCGCACAAAGCAATAAGGCAGGGAACCGTTGCGGGAGAGGTTGCAGCAGGGGAGAAATCCGCATACGACAATGTTGTGGTGCCTGCTGTGATTTTCTCGGATCCTGAAATTGCAATTGCGGGAAGAATCGAGGGGGAGGGATTAAAGGTTACCAAGTTCCCGCTTAGCGCGCTTGGCAGGGCAATAGCGCTTGATTCGACAAAGGGCTTTGTGAAGATTGCTTCAAAGGAAAATGGAATAGTGAAAGGGATCGAGATAGTTTCCGCGGAGGCAAGCTCGATGATATCGGAAGCCGCGCTTGCAATAGAGATGGGAGCGACGCTTGAGGACATTGCAGACACAATACATCCGCACCCTACATACAGCGAGGCGATTCAGGAGGCGGCGGAAGCCGCACTTGGCAGACCGCTTCACTTTTTCTATCCAAAGAAGAAGGAGTGAATCAATGGATTACAATTTGGATTTCAGGGAGGGGTATGTTGACACCTCCCTTGGAAAGATTCATTTCAGAAGGCACGAGGCAGGCGGTAGGAAGCTGCTTTTCATCCATGGGCTTGGTGGGACGACAAAGGCCTGGTCAAGGCTGATGAGTTTCATGCCAGCCGAATTTGACATAACACTGCTTGACCTGCTCGGGCACGGAAAGAGCGACTCGCCCAAGATAGAGTACAGGATAGGCGAGCAGGTTCAGGCGCTCATGGAGTTCATTTCAGCCCAAAATATTCCTGAGAGCTGCATTGTGGGCCATTCGTATGGGGGATGGATTGCTGCAGCATATGCCTCAAATCCCTATCCTGCAGGCGGCATTGTGCTAGTTGACAGCGCGGGGCTTGAGGCAGAGGAGGAAGCGTTTGTGAAGATGCTTGAGGGACACGAGTACAAGGAAAAGTTCATCAGGGAGCTGCTCACTTTCGGAAACAACGAGGGGATAATGAGGAAGATACTCAGCGTAAGCCAAAAAGAGGAGCTAAGCGACGCAATCTTGCAGAAAATAAAAAAGCGGACGCTGATTGTTTGGGGAAAACTTGATGATAGGGTGAATGTCAAATATGCGTTTCTCTTCAACCAAAAAATTAGCGGGAGCGAACTCGAGATCATAGAAAATGCTGGACACGATCCGCATTACACAACTCCTGAGAGATTTGCTGAACTTGTAATTCGCTTTGTGAAATGAAACTAGCGAACTCGTATCTCACTCGCCTTCCCAAAATAGGTTTTCTTATCCGTGAGCTGCATTGCAAGCTTGTTCTTCTCCGACTCTGTTTTCCTAAGCTGCTCAAAAAGATCCTTACTTATCGGAGAGAGCTTGGGGTCGGAAACTAGTATCTTTCCAACTTTTTCAATTAGGTAGTTGTAGATTGTCTGATCCTCATTCCTGCAAAAATCAAGCGGGGTCTTATTGCTCCTGTTTGCAGCTTCGCACATCTTGACAAATTCAGCGGGGCTGTGGCTCTCAAGATGGTCAACCATTGCATGTATCTTGGTGTGCTCCGTGCCCATAACCTTCTCTTCTATATGCGTCTCGTGGGTCAAAAGAGCGAGGGTGTGAATAGAATTCCACTTGTTCTCATTTTGGTGACTTGACAGGTCTGTTCCGCCAACCTCCTTTATTTTGTGCAGGGTTCTTTGGAGGGCTAGCGCAAGCTTCTTTTTGATAAGTATGTGGACAAGATAGTTGCCTCCTCCGTTTATCGGCTTTTTTAATATTGAGGGATCATGAGCACAGTAGAGGTCAAAGACATTGTTGGCTCCATGCTCAAGTGAGATCACGACTGGGGAATCCTGAACTGTTATCTTAGGAGAGTAAAGGGGGTCGGCACCTTTTTTGATGGCAAAATCTATCCTCTTTACATTTCTTGAGTTCTTTGATAGAATCTGAAGCAGCGATTCGTTGTTGTGGGCTGCGTGGTTGAAGTCCTTCACGAAATTGAAGAGCAGAAGGTCTGCAACATCGACCTGATCGTGCCGATACGCCTTCGCCGCAACGCGCATTACCTGCCTGTTTAGCCTGGCGGCAGCCAAGGTCTCATCCGGGTAAGAATAGTTTTTTCTCTCGACCATCTCCTTTATCTTAAGCGCAATCGAGGTGATCTCCTTTGTTTGGTCATTGTCCAGAGCGTACTCTAGTTCCTTCAAAAATAGACTTGTTTCAACCATTCAGCATACCAAGAGCAAATTGAATTGACATTTTGATGAGCTACATATGGCACAACTTAAAATAAAAAGCTTTTCCAAAATGCAAATACACCTAGGCACCGCTGCCATCGCGCACCAACTTCAACATTGAGACAATGGGACCCATGTCAAGGCCTTCTAAACTAATGGCTACATCGTAAAATATCTCCCTTTCACACGATATTCCTCCGCCCCTTGGATCCTCGACCGCTAGTACTTCCTTCATTTTTGCGGAGACAAGATTCTCGCGAATCTCTAGTATTTCATTAAGATAAAGCCGATCTATGCTCTCAAGGACGTGGAAACCTATCTCCTTTGTTGGCTCGCTTCGAAGGGGAAATGCAACGGGAGCTCTTTCATCTGGATACACAACCCTGCTGCCTGAAGGAAAAAGTGTTATTTCAGGAGCTCTAACGCCCGAATCTCTAAGCTTGTCCAAAAGCAGCTTGAGTATGAGGATTTCCGGACGCCTATCCTTCAGGTTTGTGTGCTCCTGATTCGGACGGGCAGCAAAAAAAGTAAGGAAGTGGGGAGTCTTATTCTCTTCAATTCGCGTGCAGATTGATACCCAACCATTGTTGACTTTTAGTGGATCTTGCTTAATTTGGGAGTCATAATCATAATCGGTTATTCTTCGACCATACGAGACTTTTGGTTTTGAGCTTAGCATAGCCAGTTTGTAGCGAGAGCCATTTAAATACTTTAATCAGTATTTGTTTTGCTTAATTTTCGAGACCCAAAAAACAAAAGTGGAAGGCTCAGATTACTAGAGAGTGTTAATAAATCTTTTTGATTATAACTGAACGTTTAAAATGCACCCGTCGAACTTGTACAGGATCTCGAAAGTGAAGAAGATAATTGAGTTTGTAGCATATGGCTCCCTTATCCTTGACTTTGCAATCAGCGTCGTCACGCTCGTCTCGATCAACTCGCACCAGCAAAGCCTTTTGGGGCTCCAGCAATTCCTAAACATCGCGCTGAGCGGAGTGATAATAATCACCACCATACTCTTCCTCACTGTGGTCTTCCTATCTCAGTACGACAAGATAGTCTACCACTTTGCCCAAACTGGCATAACGGTCAAGTACAGAAAGAGAAGGGAGTGGTAAAACTAGTGCACCGGGAAGCCGTGCACCAACCCTGACTGGAAGATGCTGCCAACGAACCCGAAAATTATCAGGAGCACCACCGTTATTATTGCCGCGACTGTTATCAGGACTGCGGCTGCAGCGCCGAGCCTTGTGGTCTTCTGCTGGACTGAAAGCGCAATTACCAGCACTACATACTGCCAAATCCCCACAAGCACAATGTAGAGGAAATTTAAGCCTGGGACCGCAAGCAGCCAGTAGAGCATGAGGGCTGGCAACTCTGCCATCATGACTGCGGTGAAAGTCTTATCGTAGCTCCCCTTCCATACGTTGAGGAAAACCTTCCCAACTACCTGATAGAAGAACGAGTTTATCGCAATCCCAAGTGGAATTGCCACCCAAAGGGTGAAGATTGCGGTAATCAAGATGAGCGGAATCGAGATTGCTGACGAGAAGAAGGTGCTAAAAGAGGAGAGAACGGAGGAGACCGGCGATAGGCCAACCTCTATGATGATTATGCTTATCGCAACGTAGAGCAAAAACGGGATTACGCTCAGCTTGTAGTAGATTTTTATCGCCTCTCCTGCCGAAAGGCTTCGCTTTGCGGCAGTTGCCGGCCTGGTCATTACCTCGTATCCGAACCTTAGTCCATCCATGAACTTCATGATATCCCTAACAAGATGCTTGCTCACTAAATGTTTATATACAATGGGGAAATTGGCCGCAGACGCCGAAATTGCATGAATAGTTTTAAATATTCCCTTTTGGATAAAATATGAGATAAAATGGCAAGGGGAAAGGCAACACCAAAGGACAAGAGCGAGAGGCTTCTAGTGCTAGCCATTGACATCGACAACGACCTTTACAGAAAGACGGGAATTAGCGGCCCTGTTATGGGAAGGGTGCAGAACCTAAACGCCGCAAACCAGCTAATACTTGCAGACCCGGAGGACACGGACGGAAACACGATGTTCCAGGCGGTCAAGACCTACGATGACCTCAAAAAGCAGGGCTACTCGGTTAATATTGCCACAATAACCGGCACAGAGACGGAAGGGTACGATGCGGACAGGGAGATATCGCGCCAGCTAGACCTCGTCTTGTCTAGCTACAAGGTGGATGCGTGCGTCTTCATAACCGACGGGGCAAGCGACAACAGGGTCCTCCCGCTCGTCGAATCAAGGACTAAGATAAACAGCGTGAAGATAGTCACGGTCAAGCAGGCAAAGGAGCTTGAGAACACCTACTTTGTGATACTTGAAAAGCTCAAGGAGCCCCACTACGCAAGGATTGTCTTTGGGATACCCGCTATGCTGCTCATACTTTTTGCGATAAGCTACTCAATCGGTGTCGGATGGCAATTGCCCGCGGCCTTGATTGGAATCTACCTCATTATGAAGGCATTTGGGCTGGAGGATGTGCTAATAGAGTCGTTCAAGGGCTTTGGGTTTAGCGTTGAGAGAATCAGCTTTGTCTTTTACCTTAGCGCGATAATCTTCTTCCTTGCAAGCATACTAATCGCCTACGGGAACTACTCAAACCAGCTCTCGCTTGGCTCAAGCAACGTCCTAATCAACATAGCATACACGGTCGAGGGATTTTTGCTACTCTTCCCGGTGATGCTAATACTGTACCTTCTGGGCAGAATCTTTGACGCGAAGAACAGCAGGTACCTGTTCAGGAACTTCAAGTATGGGACTTACATAGGCTCGACTATAATTCTCTGGGTGCTCACATACGCGTTCGTCGCATGGGTGATAGGGCAGATTTACTTTGGCGACCTGCTCTGGTACGCGTTCGGGGCGATACTGATTGGAATAGTTATAACGACCGCGACGAACTTCCTAAGGCTCCAGGCGCTTAGGACAAAGAGAATGAAGGACAAGGTGGTGGTGAACGAGCTTGGCACCCTGATCGGAAAGGTCTCGGGAATTGACATGAAGCGAGGCTCTATTATAATCAACACTAGCTTTGGGAACCCGATAAGGTACAGCGTCGACAGGATAGTTGACGTCTCAAACAGGGTAGTGATAAAGTAAGGGATTAATCTCTCTTTATAACCTTCAACTTTCCAATATCCTCAAAGCTCATTTTGGCCCACTTTGTCTCTGCTTTTCTAATAAGCGACTGATAGGTAGGGAACAGATCCACTACAACTTTACCCAACTCTGTCTGTTCAAAATATCCTGGGATTTCTGGATGTTCTTTTATGAGCTTTTTCTCCAATAAGTCTCGATTTATGTAAGGTGGAGTTCTATAGCCAATCGCCTCAGTCTTGTGCCAAAGCACTTTAGGATAATAATCCTTCTGTCCCGACTCGAAGAGAGCCTGATAATGCTCTGCAGTAAGCTCGGACGGCCTTGACGGAGCCTTTCTCATTTCATCCAAACGATATGCCATATTCCTCAATAAATAGTGCTCATTTTTGCTATTTATACCTTGATTTAGGATTCGTTTCCTGGCATTTGGGCGGACTTTGGCCATCCGCTTTCTGGAATTGGGACAAGCTTTAAATACTTGATTGGATATAAAAATGTCTACACAGAAAGACTCTCATGGAGTACAACAACAGGAACATCGTTCTTGGTGAACTCATCGGTCTGAAAGCCAAAGTGATAAAGTGCCTGGACAAAAAACAGGCTGGGCTGGAAGGCTTAATCGTGGATGAAACAAAAAACATGTTTTTCTTCGAGACAAAACATGGAACCAAGAAGGTTGTGAAGGCAACGGCAACATTTCGGTTTTACGCCGATAAGAAGTCGTATGTGGTCAAGGGGGATGAAATAAGCTTCCGCCCCGAGGATCGCATAGAAAAGGGCCTGAAGTACTACAGAAAGAGGCAACAAAAGTGATGTATTGACTTGCGAAGATCCAAAGTGCGCTATTCACGGGGGACTTAAGACTAGAGGAGCTGAGTTCACAGGCAAGATAGTGAGCGCAAAGGCAAAGAAGACAGCAATTGTGGAGAGGGATTACACAAGGTATATTTACAAGTACGAAAGGTACCTCAGAAAGAGATCAAGGATACCGGCCCACAACCCAGAGTGCATTGGCGCAAAGGAGGGGGACATGGTGAAGATCGCTGAGAGCAGAAAGCTTAGCAAGACCAAGAACTTTGTAATAACCGCGGTAGTAAAGAAGGAAGAGTAAGTGATTTTATGAAGGGATTATCATCAAGAGTATCAAAGACGCTCGTTCCAGGGGCAGTGCTTGTCTGCGCGGACAACAGCGGCGCGCTTGAGTTCAGGATGATTCACATCATCGGCAAGGGCGGAAAGCACGGAAGGATGGCAAGCGCTGGAGTCGGCGACATAATCTCGGCGAGCGTTCGAAGGGGAAATGCTACTTACCTAAAGAAGCCTGTTCGAGTTGTTGTTATTAGGCAGAGGGACGAGATCAGAAGGAGCGGAAACATGCGTGTTCGATTTGAGGACAATGCAGGAATTATGATTAATGATGAAAACTTGCCAATCGGCACAGAGGTCAAGGGCGCGATGGCAAGAGAGGTAGTGGAGCGATTTGTGAAGGTCGCGGGAATCGCCTCAAGGATTGTGTGATTATTATGTTCGTTCAAAGCAGCAAACCAAGGAAGCAGAGGAAGTTCAGGTTCACTGCGCCTCACCACTTCAGGCAGAGGTTCGTTCACGCTCACATCTCCAAGGATCTCGCAAAGACTCTCGGAATTAAGAAGAGGACCCTTGCGGTGAGAAAGGGAGACACGGTAAAGGTCATGGCCGGAGCCCAGAAGGGAAAGAGCGGAAAGGTGACAAACGTCGACATCATGAAGGGAAGGATCCAGATTGAGGGCGTCGTGAGAAAGAACATGAAGGGAAAGGAGAGATTTATTCCAATCAATACGGCAAACGTGTATCTTGTGGAACTTGACACAAGCGACAAATTAAGGCAGGCAAAGATAGAGGAGTTCAAGACGGCAAAGGCAACAACGAAGTGATGATATGGGTTCAAAAGGAGGAAGCAAGCACATGAAGAGGCTAGCATCGCCAAACTACATGAAGCTTGAGCGAAAGCAGTCAAAGTTCATACTAAAGCCAATGCCGGGAAGGCACACGCTCGACTCGAGCGTTGCGCTCGCCACATTCCTAATCGAGAAATTGGGAGTCGCAAAGACAGCTGCAGAGGCAAGAAATGCGATAATCAACGGGAAGGTAGAGATAAACGGAAGAGTCAGGAAGAACCAGAAGTACCCAATCGGGCTTGGAGACGTCGTAAAGCTAATCCCAAGCGACGAGAGCTACCTAATAACCGTAGGAAAGTACGGAACCTTTGAGGGCAAGAAGCTCGGCAAGGGAGAGGGAAAGAGGACGCTCAAGGTGCTTGGCAAGTACATCATGAAGGGAAAGAAGCAGATGATCAGGCTCAACAACGGAAACATAGTTCACTTCGACAAGGAGGTTAGCGTAAATGACTCGGTCATAATTGAGAACAGAAAGATCTCAAAGGTGCTTAGGCTTGAGAAGGGGGCACACTGCATGGTGATGAAGGGAGTTCACGCCCCAGAGGTGGGAAAGATCTCCGAGATAAAGCAGGGAACGGCGCTAAGGGACACGACAATAAAAATTGAGAGCAAAGAGGGTTCGTTTGAGACAATAGTCGACAACATACTCGTAATCGGTGCATAATTATGGCAGATAATCCTATGAGAGAGATAAGGCTTGAGAAGCTAGTCATCAACATAGGTATTGGATCAAACGACCAGCTGCTAACAAACACAAAGCTGCTGATCACAAAGCTCACGGGCCGAAATGCGGTCCAGACAACCGCAAAGAAGAGGGACCCATCCCTCAATATCAGAAAGGGACAGGTGATCGGCGCAATGGTGACGCTAAGGAAGGCAGAGGCTGCGGACATGCTCAAAAGAGCGCTTGACGCAAACAACAACACGATAAAAGAAAGATCAATCAATGACAACTCACTTTCCTTTGGAATAAAGGAGTACATCGACTTTTCAGGAGTCAAGTACGACCCAAAGATCGGAATGCTCGGGATGAACATCAACGCAAACTTCTCAAGAGTGGGAAGGAGGGTCGAGAGGAGAAGGAGACTCAGGAGCGTAGAGGATGTAGACCACAAGCAGGTGAAGAAGGAGGAGATAATTGCGTACATTACAAAGCACTTTGGCGCAAAGGTAACAACGGAGTAAATTTGGCGATCAAATGAAAATGCGAAACGAACTAAAGCAAAGGGGCAGGGGCCTGAGAAAGTGCAGAATCTGCGGAGGATCAAGGGCGGTGATTAGGTCATATAGGCTCTACATCTGCAGGAGATGCTTTAGGGAGACGGCAAAGAACCTAGGATTTGAAAAACTTTCATAATGGTATTGACATGGACTTACTCGCAGACACAATAAACACGATAAAGGTGAATGAGAACGCAGGGCTTGGCTCATGCACCATCAACTCCACAAAGCTCATTCGGGCAGTGGTGGAGGTCATGAAGAAGAACGGATACATCGAGGGCTTTGAGCCGCTCAAGGAGGGAAGGGCGCTAAAGCTCAAGATCACGCTTGCAAGAAGGATCAACGACGTCGGGATAATCAAGCCAAGGTTCGCGGTGAATCTGGCTGACTTCCAGAAGTACGAGACAAGGTTCATCCCGAGCAAGGACTTTGGGATCTTGATCCTCTCGACCTCAAAGGGAATAATGACAAACAGAGAGGCAAAGGAGCACAAGATTGGAGGAAGGTTGCTCGCATATGTTTATTAGGTAAGATTATGTTCGAAATAGAAATTCCAAGCGGCGTAGAAGCTCATGTTCACGACACGAACATGATCACCGTGAAGGGGAAGAGCGGAGGAACCACGAAGTACTTCAACGACAAGTTCGTCACGGTGAAGGTTCACTCCGGAAAGGTCACAGTAGAGGCAACAAAGGAGAAGAAGCTTGCAAGGAAGGGAAAGCTTGCAGCACAGGCGTTTGCGACAGAGATCAAGAACGCGGTAACCGGAGTTGACAAGGGAATCACAAAGAGGCTTCAGATCATTTCCGCTCACTTCCCAATCTCGCTTGAGGTCAAGGGAAAGACGATATTCATCAAGAACATCTTCGGAGAGAGAATACCAAGGGAGGTAAAGCTTCACGGGGACACAAAGCTTGAGGTTAAGGGACAGGAGGTTAGCGTGAAGGGAGTTGACATCTATGACGTCACCCAGACAATCGCGAACATAAAGAAGGGCTGCTATGCGTGCGGGCACGACACAAGGGTGTTCCAGGACGGACTTTACCTTCTAAAGGACGAGTGATATTTATGCAAAAGAAAAAGTGGCATCCAAAGTTTGTAGTACCAGGGTTCGGGACAAGGAACAGGTCCAGGATACCGGATCGATGGAGAAAGCAGAGGGGCACTGACAACAAGAAGAGAGTTGCGCTCAGCGGATATGGAGCAACACCCCATGTTGGATACAAGAACATGGAAGGAGTTAGGTACATGAGGGCAGATGGAAAAAAGCAGGTCCTAGTCCACAACGAGAAGGAGATGCAGGGCATCGTCTCGCAAAAGCCGGAGAACACAGTTGTGATTTTCGCTCATGATCTTTCAAAGAGAAAGAGAATAATGCTTCAGGCAATCGCCGACAAGGCAAAGATAAGGGTTGCAAACAAGGTGAAGGAAGTAAAGGCTAAGGAATCGGTGAAGAAATGACGTTGATATTTGCAAAAAGAATAGCGGCTCAGGTGCTCAAGAGGGGGGAGAGCGCGATTAGGTTCGCCCCTGGAGCAACCGCAGAGATTGCAAAGGCACTCACAAGGGAGGACATAAAGCAGCTAATCAAGAAAGGAAGCATACTTGCGCTTCCAGCAAAGCACAACCTCAGCGAGAGATCAAAGGTTCTTAGGCAAAAGAGGAAGGAGGGAAGAAAGAGAGGAGCTGGAAGGAGAAAGGGAACCCTAAAGGCAAGAGGGGGAACCGCAGTATGGGAAAAGAAGGTCAGGTCACAGAGATTATTCTTAAGGGAGCTTAGAAACGACAAGAAGGTCGACAGCAAGGCTTTCAGGAAGTTCTACCTTCTGGTGAAGGGAAATGCTTTCGTGAGCAAGGCCTCGATGGTCCTCCACATGAAGGAAGAGGGGATTATCGTAAGCGAGGCTGAGGTTAGCAAGATCAACGAGAGGATCAGGAAGACATACGAGTGATACTTATGGTAAGGCACAACATACAGGAATTAAAATTCAGAAGAAGGCAGGAGTCAAAGACCAACTACGCAAAGAGGCTCGCGCTAGTTAAGGGAAACATCGAGAGGGTCGTCGTAAGAAAGAGCAACAGAAGGGTCATGGGACAAATTGTCAGATACGCAGAAAAGGGAGACGTGGTTCTCTACAGCGCGGACTCAAATGAGCTAAAGGCGCTAGGGTGGCCAAGCAGGGGCAACAGGTCGACTTCATACCTTACAGGAATGCTTCTAGTCTCAAAGATAAGCGAGGCTGACAGGAAGAAGGAGTACATACTTGACATTGGGCTAAGCTCACCGGTCCTGAACTCAATACCATTCGTCTTTGCAAAGGGATGCATAGATGGCGGGCTAAAGCTTAGGGGCAACTTCGAGATAGAGGAGAAGGTTTACAACGGCTCAATGCTCGCAGAGTACGCAAAGACGCTCAAGGAAAAGGAGCACAAGCTCTACGAGAGGCAGTTTGGCGAGTACATAAAGGAGAAAGTTAACGTTGAATCTATTCCAAAGCTCTTTGTTGATGCAAAGGAGAAGATAAAGGCAGTAAAGAAGTGATATTTTGGCAATGAGATACGAAAGAAGAGAAAGGGAAGTCATCAAGTTCAATCCAGAGAGCTGGACACCTAGGACGAAGATCGGAGAGATGGTGAAGAACAAGATAATTGTCAACATAGAGCAGATTTTCGAGGGCGGAAAGCCAATCAAGGAAGTTGAGATAATCGACATGCTCTTCCCGGAGCTTGAGACAAAGGTCCTGGAGGTCGCATCGGTCCAGAGGATGACCAAGAACAACAGGAAGGGAAAGTACAGGGCAACCGTAGTGGTCGGAGACAGGCACGGGCACATTGGAATCGGATCCGGAAAGGACGTTGAGGTAAAGCCTGCGATTGACTCTGCGATAAAGGACGCAAAGAAGAAGATGATTTCTGTTAATTTCGGCTGCGGATCATGGGAGTGCAGCTGCGGGACAAAGCACAGCCTTCCGCTTCAGGTGAAGGGCAAGTGCGGATCTGTCGAGGTCAAGCTAATTCCAGCCCCAAGGGGAGTCGGAGTGGTGGCAGGAGAGGTCGCAAAGCAGGTTCTTGACGTCGCAGGAGTTACGGATGTCTGGAGTTTCTCAAGGGGAAGGACAAGGGATATTTACAACGTTGCGCTTGCAACATACATCGCCCTAAGGGAGATTAGCAGGCTAAAGAACATCGACAAGCTCAAGATGAGCAACTAATTTGTTCTTTTTTATTTAATTTTGTGTTAGCTTAGCAAGGATTACCTAACCGTGGTACCCTTATGATCGCCCGTGATTGCCTTTGCAAAGCTCTCGGGAGAGTATCCTGCGAAGCGCACCTCAATCTTTGACTTCTTTACAATCTTGCTTGCGGTTATATCGAAGATGAAGTTAAGCCCAGGCTGCGGCCTTCCATATTTCCTGGCGAGGGCAAGAAGCTGGTCGTATGAGAGCTTCTCGAATCTCTTTGCGCCTGGCAAAGTAGGATTCCTGTCGTAAACGTACGCCTCAGAGCTCAGATTTATCAGGAGTTTTGAGCCCACCGCTTCGCACACAAGCGCCGTAACTCCATCTGTGGTGATTCCAGGATGAAGACCCCCCATGAAAACAACCCGGCTCTTCTTTCTTGCAACCTTGGCCTCCTTTAAGGTCTCAACAATCTTTGGGTAAACCTTAAGTGATTTTGGCGCGAACTCCTTTACCGCAAACGCATTGAGCCTTGTGACAAGTATCCCCACAGAGTCTAGAAATTGATTGCTTAAGCCGCTATGCCTAAGTGAATCGATGTACATCCTTGCGGGCTTTCCGCCGCCAACTACGACGACAAATCGGTATTTTTTGTTTCTTTCAAGCACCTTGATGAACTTTTTTACGCTCTTTTTGTCAATTCCGGAAGAATTAGTCACGCCGCTTCCTCCCAAGGAAACGCAGATTATCTTGTCCATTAAACTGCCCGTGATATTGCTGATTGTATATCTATTTAAGCTTTTCCAGACATATAATAGTGTCAAACGGCCATAGGGACAGGGAAACGCCCGAACCCATTCCGAACTCGGAAGCTAAGCCTGTTCACGACATGAAATACTGCCTTCGGGTGGGAACGCATGTTGCCGTCTGGCACTAAATTTACTCCTTAGCTTGAGCGCTACACCGACCTTTGTATGAGGAACTCCGCAAGCTGCTTGAGCCTATCCTTTGCAGCCGACTGAGGAATCTTCTTGTCGACCGCAGCCCACGCATCCTTCACTATTTTCTCAGCGACATCCTTTGCGTACTCCTTAGAATTTGTCTTGTCGATTATCGCAATTGCCTCTCGGATTAGTTTTTGGTCAGGGGTGTGCATGTCAAGTATCTCAATTAGCCTATCGCTGTCCTTTTTGTTTCCCTTCTTTATCGAGTTGATTACCATTATTGTCCTCTTTCCCTCAGTGATGTCCTCCCCGATTCCTCCCTTGCTCACTGAGACAGAGTTCTCAGTTATGTTTAGAAGATCGTCCTGAATCTGGAATGCAACCCCGATTGCTGCACCGAATCTGCCCATCTCCTCAACCGTCTCTTCGTCTGCGCCCCCGAGCACCGCGCCAATCTTGCTTGCCATCCTTGCAAGAACTCCCGTCTTGTCAAAGACCATCTGCAAATAGTTCTCCTCGCTTATGCTCCTTGGGTCAACCATGTGCTTGTGCCATGTGATGTCCGTTGCCTGCCCGATGCTCAGCCTTGTCATCTCCTTTACGAAAATTGAGAGGATCTGGTTCTTCTCCTCTTTTGAGAGCTTTGGGCTGTCGGTCAGGGCGGCAAGCGGGAAAAAGTACATGAAATCTCCTAGGTTTGTTGCGACGTCAACCCCGTACTTTACGTGCACCGCAGGCTGATTCCTTCGCATTGGCGAGTTGTCCTCAATGTCATCGTGAACCAGGGTCCCGTTGTGTATGACCTCCGGGATAAGCGAGAACTCCATGTACTCCTTTGGGTCCTTCCCAAACGCCTCGACCATGAGCAAAAGCATTACGGGCCTCCATCTTTTTCCGCCCGCGTTGAATAGGTATATTGAAGGCTCAAGGATTCCCTTCTTTATCGTTTCCTGGTCGTACTTGTATCCGCTCCTTCCAAGCAGCTTCTCAATGCTCCTGTTTGAGGAAACCATCGTTAGCGACTCGTAGATTATCTTGTTGATCTCATCCGCCCTGCTTTCCAGGTACTCCTCTATTCCATTTGGCTTGCCGTTGTTTTTCATTGAATCGCAGTTGCGCAAAAACGCGTCAGTTTAGTTTAGATTCTATGTTTAAAAGCCTTTTTATGTATTCGTCAAGCCTGCTTTTTGAAGAGAACGATTGTGCACAGAAACAATAAATAGGCGGAAGCTGACTTTTTTATTATGAAGGTGGCACAGGAGTATGAATTGGTGAAGAGCCAGATAATTGAGCTCGGAAAGGACAGGATCTGGTCGGTTGGCGAGCTTGTGGCGAAGATAAAAAGGCCCTCAATTCTAGAAAAGCTATACGATGAAGTGGTTTTGGGGGAGAAGCACTATCACATCCAGAGCGCAGTTATGACTAAGCACTCGCCCGTGCGGCTGCTTGAAAAGGGAATTCAAAACGAGAGCCCTGTTGTCAAGGATGCTGCAAAGGCAGAGCTAGTTCGAAGATTCAAAAGAGAGTTTAGAATAAGTTAAACCTTTATCTCTCCGGAGTTGATCTTTGCGATCATCTCCATTGCGCCCACTCCTTCGCAGGTTATGTTCATGCTCTTGCATGTCCCAAGCACCTGCTTGACCTTGTCGGCCATTGTGTTGCCGTATAGCTGGGCGTCTTTTGCCTTTGCGACGTTCTTCACCTGCTCGATTGTTATGTTGCCCACGACCTCCTCCTTGTTCTTGGCACCCTTTGGTATTCCAAGCTCCTTTAGGATGAGAGCGCTTGTTGATGGCGAACCAACATCTACGGTGAATGCCTTTGTGGATGGGTTTACGGTGACCTTAACCGCAATCTTCATTCCCTCAAATGCCTTTGTCTTCGCATTGATCTCCGCGATTATGCCCGAGACGTTAACTCCGAGCGGACCTAGCGCTGGACCAAACGGTGGCCCTCCCGTCGCCTTTCCGCCTTCTATCAAACCGTTTATTACTACATCTGCCATTTTCTACACCTTTTCTGCTTTTTGAATCACTCTTGCTATGCTGGACTTTGTTGTTACAGGTATTGGCACCGCAACGTCCATTAGCTCTACTGTAATTTCATCTTTTGTCGAGTCAACCTTTATTACCTTTGCCTTGTATCCCTTGAATGGGCCCGAAAGGAACTCAACCGTGTCGTTTATTCCGACCTCAATCACGTTGCGCTTTACCTCAAGCATCTTGTCGAGCTCCTGCTCGGAGAGAGGCTTTGGAAGCATTCCCTTCACGTGAGGCTCGTTCATTATGAGCTCTCTTGTTGCGACCTCGTTCTCGGCCTCGATTATAAGATAGCCCCGCATCCCCTCGACCAAAACGATCGAGCTGATCGGAAGGCTTGACTTGGACACCTTGTACTCAAGTATGTCCGCGGTTATCTTCTCCTGGCTTGACGTTACTCTTACAACGAAATACAATTCATCACTCCTCTTTAAGCTTAAATATTTTGAACACTCTACTCTTTCCTATGCTTGGACTCAAGGTTCACAAGAAAGGCGCCGAGACAGCAAAGCGGTACTTGGTAAAGAACGCTCTGCTAGACAATCAGCTAATTGTATTTGGCAGCAATTCATTTATATATTTACCGATAAAGGGCGAGATTTCCCCAAAAAAGAAGCAAGGGGTCGAGAAGGCAACAGGGGGCAAACTCGTCAGCTCAAAGTTTGAAAAATCGGGAGTCAAGGGGAAATACAGGGAGCTTTTGCAAAAAAGGCTTGGCAAATCATACGATGATGTGACAAAAAGCTACGACATAGTCGGAAACATTGCGCTCATTGATGCAAAGGGTAGGCCTGCGACCCAAATGGCAAAGGCGATAATGCAGACAAACAAGAATGTTCTCACCGTGATAAGCAAGGGAGGGGCAGTATCAGGAAAATATAGGGTAAGAAAGTACGCGCACATCCTTGGAAAGAAAAACTTCATTGCAGACTACAGGGAAAACGGGATTGAGCTAAAGTTTGACATAAGAAAAACCTTTTTCTCATCAAGGCTCGCATTTGAGAGGCTGAGAATCGCAAAGCTTGTCAGGCCAAAGGAGAATGTTGTGGTGATGTTTGCGGGAATGGGCCCATTTGCGATAGAGATAGGAAAGATGCAAAGGCAGGCAAATGTTGTGGGGATAGAGCTCAACAAGGATGCGTGCAGGTACATGAAACAAAACATTGCGCTCAATAAAACAGGGAACGTCGTTGCCGAGCTCGGCAATGTGAAGAGGGTCGCGGACAAATACAAAGGTTTTGCTGACAGGATAGTAATGCCGCTGCCAAAGACGGCTTTTGAGTTTCTTGGTGCAGTATTGAAGGTTGCAAAGAGGAAATGCATTGTTCACTACTACGCATTCGGAGACAGAGAAACAGGATTTGAAGACGAGATTAAGAAAGTGAGGAACTTCTTTGAGAAA
Organism: Microcaldota archaeon; assembly: GCA_028867145.1. Classification (GTDB taxonomy): domain Archaea; phylum Micrarchaeota; class Micrarchaeia; order Micrarchaeales; family CABMGC01; genus JAGWGI01. Next base: position 23,723 of record JAGWGX010000002.1, read on the forward strand.
AAGGGCAGAAAGGTTAAAATTTTGGACAAACGAGTAGTCAGGCAGTACTCCGCAAAGGAGGTTGAGATTGTTTTGGACATTTTGGTTGGTTAAAATGGAAACTGAACAAAAACCCTCGGTGGTGGTGGGAACTTTCATAATAGGCAGGGACAAGAAGTTGCTTCTTGTCAAAAACCCAAAGTGGGGAGACCAGTGGATGATACCCGGAGGCCACATTGAGTTTGGGGAGAGCGCCTTTGATGCGGCAAAAAGGGAGGCAATGGAGGAAGTCGGGCTTAAAGTGAAGCCGCTTGGCATTTTGGCGATCGGGGAGGAGGCGCTGCCTAAAACATTCACAAGAAAAAAGCATTTTATCTATCTCGAAATTATCTGCTCGGCAACGAGCAAAAAGGTCAAAATGGACGGGAGAGAGGCGATAAACTACAGATGGTTTGAGATAAAAGATGCGATAAAATACGCGAAGCACCCGTTGATAAAAAGGGTTTTAAAGGAATATACAAAGCAGAGCAAGAAGGGCAAATTTAACTTCATAAAAATAGGCCTCGCCTAATCGTTTTATACAAAAGCGTAGGAAGATTTAAAGTCAGGGAGATTAAACAGGTCTTAGTTGATATTGATGCAGATTCTGAAGTCAAAACCTCCCGTTCAGGAAAGCAGCGGAGTAATATTTTTGGAAGTGGTATTCAGACAGACTCCCGGAACAATTTACACCGATATGGCATACCTAAAGCAGACGGGCCCAATAATGTTAAATGATTTCAAGAAGGAGACGCAAGAGTACTTCACTGAGATTCTAAGAAGGATCCAAGAGACATTGCGGATGTGAGAGAGAAAAATTCAGAGGATTTTTGGGCGGAGTTTTAGGAGGCCCCATTCTTTAGCAACCAATAAAAACCTTTTCAACCTAATAGGTATGTAAGTAAAGTTAACATTCGTGTTTTCTATGGCAAAGAAGAACCTTGAGAATAAACTACTCGCAGTAGTAAGAGTCAGAGGAAGGGCCGGGACAAGGCAAAGCGTCACGGAGACACTCAACAGACTCAACCTAAGGAGAGTAAACAATCTTGTTCTTGTCTTTGGAACAAAGTCAAACATAGGAATGATTCACAAGTGCAACGACTTTGTAACCTTCGGAGAGATCCAGGGGGACATACTTGCAAAGCTCATCAAGAGCAAGGAGCTGCCAATCAAGGCAGAGGCCCAAGAAGAGCTAATGAAGGGAAAGATAACGGGAAAAGATGTTAATGGAATCTCGCCAATCAGGATGCACCCGCCAAAGAGGGGATACGAGGGAATAAAGAGGGCCTTCGTTGTAAAGGGAGCGCTCGGATACAGGGGAGAGAAGATAAACGATCTCATAAAGAGAATGATGTGAAATTCATGGTAGTTAGGATTAAGAAAACAAGCAGAAAGCACCTCGGGCAGAGGAGATGGGGAAAGGGTAACATCAAGAATGCAAGAGGATCGGGAGACAGAGGAGGAACAGGAAAGAGCGGCGCAAAGCACAAGTGGACATACATAGTCAAGTACGCAAAGGAGCAGATAAGGAGAAAGGGATTCTTCAACAAGAACGCGACTGAAAAGCTCGAAACAATTGATATTGCAATGATTTCAGACATGGCACGAAAATCAAAGGACGCAAAGCCGACCATCGAGCTATCGGGCTACAAGGTGCTAAGCGACGGAATGCTAAGCAAGGCAGTCACGGTCAAGGCAAGCAATTTCTCAAAGCAGGCGCAGGAAAAAATAAAGAAAGCTGGAGGAGAAGCGGTCAAGATATAAATCTCTGCCCCCAGTTCTAAAGTGTAATTCATGGAAAAGATAAACATAGCCTTTTACTCGGACACTTATCTGCCAGCAATGGACGGCGTCGTAAACTCGATGCTCAACTTCAAAAAAGAGCTTGAGCGGCGCGGCCATAGGGTGTACATCTTCACAAGCGGCGATGGGCAGTCAAAGAAGAAATACTCTGGAAAAAGGGTCTTCATAACGACCGGAATAAAGTTCAAGCCGTATCCGCAATACAAGATCGCGCTCTTCCCCTACAAGTCAGTGATGAACCTAAGGGAGCTCAAGATTGATGTGATCCACGTGCAGACCCCGTTTAGCATGGGGCTTGCGGCAATGACTATTGCAAAGCTGGGTAAGTATCCGCTTGTTGGCACGTTCCACACGATGCTAAACGACAAGAGGATAATAGAGAGCTACTATCCAAAGAACGAGATGCTCAAGAAGTTCACAAGCAAGTACCTTTGGCAGTACATAGAGTTCTTCTACAGAAGGTGCGACGCGACAATAGTGCCGACCGAAGCAATTGAGAAGTTCATAAAAAAGAGCGATGTGCAAAATGTGCACATAGTGCCAAACAGCGTGGACACAAAGGTGTTCAACCCGAATGTGAACGGAAGCTCAATTCGAAAGAAGCTAAAGATAAAAAAGAATGAGAAGCTCGTTTTGTACCTTGGAAGGACAAGCAAGGAGAAGAGAATTGAGGTGCTTCTCAAGGCGGCATCAATCATAGTTAGGAAAAGAGGCGATGTGAAGTTTGTAATTGGAGGAAGAGGGCCGGCATTTGAGTACTACAAGAATATGTCAAACAAGCTCGGTCTCTCAAACTTTGTGAAGTTCATAGGTTTTGTTCAGCAAGAGGATTTGCCACAGCTATATGCGGCATGCGACCTTTTCTGCATGCCCTCAACTTTTGAGACGCAGGGCATCGTAGCGCTTGAGGCAATGGCAACGGGCAAGCCTGTCGTCGGTGCAAACTACCTTGCATTAAAGGAACTCATCAAAGACGGAAAGAACGGGGAAAAATTCAAACCTGGCGATTATGCGGGCTGCGCCAAAAAGATAGAAAGGGTTTTAAATAATTCCGCCAAATATAGAAACAGGGCTGTAGAGACCGCTAAGTCTTTTTCAATCGACAAAGCGACAGACAAACTGCTTGAAGTTTATCAGCTAATCATTCAAAGTAACAACACAAGGTAAGGCGATTCACTGGAAGGAGAAACAAAAACAGAACAGGAAGTAAGGACAGAGAAAGTTGAAGCTATTCCTGCAGCAGCACCTGCGAAGCCGCTCTCGCCAAAGGAGCAGCAGATCTTCGACCTCAACAAGTTGATAGATGAGGAGAGGAAGAAGAGGCTCGGGCTAATTGACAATGTCAAGAGGCTAAGGCACAAGATGGCGTACAAGCAGGCTGAGTTCGCGGCGCTCTCAACGCTAAACAGCACGGTGAAGGTCGAGAAGACAAAGAGCATCGGATACTTAAAGAGGCTCAAGGAGAGACTCGAATTTAAGATTGCGACAGAGGCATCATCGCTTTCTGCAGAGAAAGACTTGATTCGAAAGATCAACGAGGTCGACGCAGAGCTTGATGGAGCAATAAAGACATACAAGGCAAGAAAGAAGGTGGACCTAATAAAGGGGGACATCGAAGACGCCACAAAGCAAATAGAAGAGCACGAGAAGCTTATTTTCGAATCAAACAAGGCGCTAGACGAGCTTTACACAAAGCTCAGGGCGCTCACGGGTTTCAGGGGGGAGAGAAGCGGGAACGGCGGTGGCGATAGGAGAAATGGAGAGAGAAGGCAGGGCAAGCCTCAAAAGCAGCAGGAGATATCTCTTGCTGACATTGCCATAAACACAACGGACAAGAAAAACAACAATGACGTTGGATACGGTGACGACATCACCAACTAAAGTACAGAACAGATGAATTAAATGAAAATAAGATTTTACGGGGCAGCCGGAGAAGTGGGAAGAAGCTGCATACTAATTGAAAGCGGTAACACCAAGGTTTTGCTTGATTGCGGAATTAAGCTTGGAAAACAGGAGCAGTATCCTCTAATAGAGGATAGCGAACTCAAGGGAATCGATGCGATAGTTTTGTCGCACGCGCACCTAGACCACTGCGGATACCTACCACACGTATTCACAGCGGGCTACAATGGCTACATCTATACGACCAAGCCAACATTTGAGCTGGTCAACGTCTTGCTTAGCGACTATATGAAAATATCGGAGCCAAAGAACGTGAGCAAGGAGGGCTTCAACAAGGTAAACACCCACTTCAAGATAGTGGAGTACCTCAAGGAGTTCAAGATAAAGAACCTCACCTTCAGGATGCTTCCAGCCGGGCACGTGCTGGGCAGCTCGCTGGTAGAAGTGAGCGATGGAAAGCACAGGCTCCTCTACACCGGGGACATGAGCCTCAAGAAGACAAGGATGCTTGAGCCAGCCTACACGGAGGACCTCAAGGCGGACACGCTAATCATTGAGAGCACATACGGAGGCGAAAAGGACGAGTTCCCGGATGAGCAAAAGCTCATCAACACAATGCTAACAAGCATCAAGGAGACGATCAACAAGGGAGGCAAGGTTGTGATACCTAGCTTTGCGGTTGGAAGGGCGCAGGAGGTGCTCTTCATACTTGACGATTACATGAGATCTGGAGTTATTCCGAAGGTCCCAATCTACATTGATGGAATGATCGGAAAGGCGATGCGAATCTACAGGCACAATGTTATCTACTGCAGAAAAGAGCTGCAGCAGCGAATACTAATGAGCGAGGATGACCCGTTCAAGAGCGCGAACTTCCACAATGTGATGACAAAGCAGATGCGAGGAAAGATCATGCACGAGCATGAGGCTTGCATAGTTGTCACAACAAGCGGAATGATAAGCGGAGGGCCGATAATCAAGTACCTTGAGAGCCTTGCGGGTAACCACAACAACAAATTGATGTTCGTCGGGTACCAAGCAGAGGGGACTCTTGGAAGGCAGATTCTTGAGGGCGCAAAGGAGATTGAGCTAAACGGCCACAAGGTCGCGGTCAAAATGGCAGTTGAGATGTACAGGCTTTCAGGACATGCGGACAGGCCGCAGCTTCTAAGGTTCATCTCAAAGATCCACGGGCTAAAGAACATTTTTGTGGTCCACGGAGAGGAGGTAAAGGGAAAGGAACTGCATGACACTCTCGAGGACAAATACAAGGTCCAGGTGCCAATTTTAAAGCAGGAATTTGATTTAAACTGAACCCGCACACTCCATAAATTTGAGAGAAGTGATATCTTTAAATAGCTTAAATTGGCAATTGAATTAAGTGAATTTAATGGAAACTTGGAAAACAATATCAGGAGTTATAATCTTCTTGATTGGATTGGTTGTCGGATGGCAGGGATACTCTGCATTGCAGAGCTGCAACTCAGTAACAGGACAGGTCTACACCTTCATCTCCACAATACTAGGAGGCGGAGCGGCGTCGGCATGCTACAACGCTAACGTTAGCCAGTATGTAGGACTAATAGTTGCAATCATCGGCTTGGTGATCATCTACACATCCTACATGCCTATGAAGAAGGGAAGGAAGTAATTCCTTCTTCCCTTTTCTTTTTTTCTTTTATTTATTTTTTCTCTTCTTACAGCAATCTTTTTATATATATTTGGAGCAATAGATTATCGTAAAAGATAGCTTATTTTCCCGCTATCACTGCATATTGCAGGAGGGTTTGAAATGGAACAGATAAAGTTAGAGGAGTTTACGAAGTTCATCGAAGAGAACAAGGGCACTAGAAAGTTCAAGCAGAGCGTTGAGCTTGCTGTGAACTTCAAGGGCATCGACTTCAACAAGCAGGACAACAAGCTAAACCTTGAGGTAATGCTTCCGCACGGAAAGGGAAAGGTGAAGAAGCTTGCGGTGTTTGCAACTGAAAGAAACCTAATCGAGACCGCGGAGAAACTAGGAATCGCAGTCTTTGACGGCGCAAAGCTTGACTCAATCTCAAAGGAGCCTGCAACTATGACCTCACTGCTTAACTACGATCTTGTGGCTCAGCAAAACCTTATGCCAAACATCGCAAAGTTCCTCGGACAGTTCCTTGGACCTAGAAACAGGATGCCAAAGCCGCTGATCGGAAACATGACGCTTCAGGCGATCTCAAACGAGATGACAAAGAGAATCGCGATAAAGACAAAGGGCAAGAACCTCCCGACCGTGCACTGCGTGGTCGGCTCGGAGGACATCGAGCCAAAGAAGCTCTACGAGAACATGAACGAGGTACTCTCGGTCATCAACAAGAAGATAGGACAGAATAGGATTAAATCGGTCTACATAAAGCTCTCGATGAGCAAGCCGATAAAGGTAATGTGATTTTATGATGCTCAAGGCCCAAAAGGTTGAATATGCAAAGAAGCTCAAGGCTGAGATTAAAAAGTACAAGGTGGTCGGAGTTCTTCCGCTCGCCTCGCTCCCAGACAGGCTTCTCCAGAAGGTCAAGAACCAGCTAAAGCCGGACACGAAGGTGGTTATCGCAAGGAAGAGCCTTGTAATGAAGGCGATGGAGGGCGACGAGAGGCTAGACAAGCTCAAGCCATTCATCGAGAAGAACGTCGCGCTTGTGCTCACAAACAAAAATGCTTTTGAAATTCACACACTAATTAGCTCAAACAGATTGAAGCTTTCAGCAAAGCCAAACCAGATTTCCCCAGAGGACATAAACATAGAGTCGGGGGAGACGACAATCGCGCCAGGACAGGCGGTTACGGACCTAAAGGCTGCCGGAATTGACGTCAAGATCGAGAAGGGCAAGGTGGTGATCGGAAAGAGCAAGGTGCTCGTCGCAAAGGACGCGAAGATCTCGCTTGCTGTCGCAAAGGCGCTCAAGATGCTTGACATCAAGCCATTTGAGATAGGCGCATCGCTTCAGGTCATAGTTGACAACGGGCTATTCATCACAAAGGATGTGCTAAACATCACGCCAGAACTTGTGACAACGCAGATTGCGCAAGGATTCGCGGTGGCAAACACGCTCACGACAAACATCGGCTACGTAACCCCATACAACATTGACAAGCTCGTAAAGCAGGGATACATAAGCGCAATGGGCCTAGGCCTTGCTACAAAGAGCTACGAGCCAGGAGTTGTGGAGAAGCTACTTGCGAGCGCAGTCTCGCAGGCGATTGGAATCGCAGTTGAGGTCCCAGCAGAGGCTGAGGCACCTGCTGTTGAGCCAGCGCCAGAAAATGCTGCATGATACTTAGGTGAAAATAATGGAATACATATATGCTGCACTCTTGCTTGATGCGGCCGGAAAGGAAATCAGCGAAGAAAGCTTGAAGAGCATTGTGAAGGCAGCGGGGATGTCCCCGGATGAGGCGAGAGCAAAGGCGATCGTCGAGTCATTGAAGAATGTCAACATAAAGGACATCATCAAGAACGCCCAGAATGTCTCGGCAGCAGCGCCAGCAGGAGCAGCACACGAGGCAAAGAAGGAAAAGCCAAAGGAAGAGGAGAAGAAGAGCGAAGAGGAAGCGGCAAGCGGACTTGCATCCCTATTCGGCTAATCGCCACCTTTACGTTTGGGAAACAGCCCTAGCTACGCGCTAGGTTTTCCATTATTTGTTTTTTCTTTTGTTTTAAGAAACCTTTAAAAGAACGAATTGAGAAGTAAGATAGGAGAGCGATACCATGCAAGTTTACGTTGACAAGCCAAAGTGCACCGGATGCGACCACTGCAAGGACGTCTGTCCAGTGGCAGTCTTTGAGATGATCCCTATAACAGGGGATGTCAACAGAGACACTGCGCCTGAGGAGATGCACTGGAAGGGAGTGAATGACCCTGTGGTCCATGAGAAGTTTGCAAACGCGCAGGACGGGCACACCCACTACACCCAAAAGTCGGTTGCGGTAAACGGAAGCGCATGCATACTCTGCCAGGCGTGCCTAATCGAGTGCGAGGGAGAGTGCATAACAATAATTGACGACAACGCTGTCAAGTACCAGTCAATCTACAAGTAGGCGCTATTTTTCAAAATCAAATTTGCTTAGCTTAGCGCCTAGGAAAAGTATAAATGCAGAGCTAAAGAATAGTTGCTAAAGGGACCGGAGATGGGAAGGAACAATCTTAGCCTGCTTTTTGTCTCATTGCTAATTTTTGTTATGGTCTCAAATTCGGCTAGCGCCCAGTACTGGTACCAGTACGGTGCAAGGGCGGGCGTGACCTCGGCGCAAAACAGTGGGGCAGCAATTACTATACAGACCATCACACCGCAGAAGAGCAAATCGGGATCGCTTGGGTACTGGGTTGGAGAGAATCTCGACAACGGCGCCTTTTTGCAGGTGGGATATGTGGTTGAGAATGTAAGCGGTATGTATCCCGCGCTTTGCGACCTTGCAAGCTGCAGGAACTATGAGCAGCTTAGCGCAGGCGACACGCAGTGGTTCTACGAGTATTTCCCGTCCGGCTACAACGGCGGATTCCTTGGGGCATTGGGACCGGACAACTCGGTGGGGGCAAACGGCACCTCGCACACATACGCATTCTATGCTTCATCTGGAAAATGGTACTTCACGCTTGACGGGAAAATACTTGGCAATGTGAGCCTGGGCTCGAGCACATCAGGCCCCAGCATGCCGGTGGCATTTGGGGAGGTGGCAAACACCACCGGAGTGAGCTCGCCCGTTCCACAGATAATATTTAGCAACTTCTCGTTTTACAGGTCGGGGGTTTTCAAGGCGGTCCAGCAGGGGCTTGCTTACATCGGATATGGGGTGGGGAGCAAGACAGACATGAGAAATCCGTACGGGGTGCAGGAGCTTGGGAACAGGATAAACTATTTTGCAATCGGCTCCGGGCTAGCCCAGCCCATCAACAACACGATCCTCTGGAACCTTGGGTACACGCTTAGCATAAACTCAAACTACGCGAACCTAAGCGGGAGGACAAACTATGTCGCGTACTCTAGCGTGAAGCTCAGCGCCCCGCAGACGGTTCAGCTAAATGCGACGGCAAGGATGATGTTCACCGGATGGCAGGGCGTAGGCCTTGGGTCATACACGGGAGCGGCAAACAGCGTCCTTGTGACAATGAGCGGAAATGTGACGGAGACCGCGCTTTGGCAAAAGCAGTACTACTTCAACGCCTCCTCGGCGTATGGGACAACTTTTGGGAGCGGATGGTACTACAACGGGAGCGCGGTTAGCTACGGGCTGAAAAGCAACGTGACGCAGACAAGCGCCACGAGCAGGCAGGTGTTTGCGGGCTGGAGCAACGGGAATGGGGCGGTAAACGGGACGCTTGTGCTCACAAAGCCAGGGGCCGCGAGCGCGAGCTGGAATGTGCAGTACCTTGTGAGCGTGCAGTCGCAGTACGGCAGCGTGGCGGGGAGCGGATGGTATAACAACAACAGCGTCGCGCAGATCTCCATAAGCTCAAACACTATGGTGACAAACGTTTCGACAAAGCTCGGGTTTTACCAGTGGAGCAACGGCAACAAGAACAAGAGCTTCTCAATCACAGTTGGCGGGCCTTTGCTGCTTAGCGCGCAGTTTAGGAACCTGTACCTGACAGGATTTGCGGCGCAGAACTCAAACGGCGCGCAGCTCTCAAACGTCACATTGTACATAGGCAATCAGACAATCACAAACAACTCATACTTTTACTCCGCGGTTCCCTACCAGATTTCATTTGCTTACTACAAGGGAGTGAAGATGGCAATAAGCTCCAACTTCACGGTCAGCTCTGCTGGCACAGTTGCAGTTACGCTGCCGGTGTATCAGGTGAATATCGCCTCAAGGGACATCTTTGGGATGCCGGTAAACTCGCTTGTGACGCTTAGCTTCTCAAACAGCTCTCGCGTTGAGCAGTACACCGGATCTAGCGGCGCAATCGCCTTCAATAACGTGCCATACGGATACGCAAGCGGAACTGCAAGCTACCTGGGGATTTCGCAGGGGATAAATGTTAGAAGCGGGGCTGGCAGCGGGATAACATTTGTCTCGCTCTTTGACTTTGGGGTCTTCGCGGGGGTTGCGCTAGTTATCGCAATCGCGTACTTCCTTGCAAAGCGCAGATACGGAGGCAATCGCCTGGAAGGAGAGATGAGCCAGGCCACTTAAGATAAATTTATAATTTCTAGTTTGGAATAGGATATCGTTTCAATGAAGTGCCTAATACTTGTACCGCCAAGGGAGTTTCGCGACGAGACGGTTGCGATGGCAAGGCTGATTTTGGGGAAGTGGGGGATAGCACCGGTGATGGCAAGCTACACAAAGGAAGGGAAGGAGTGTGTTGGCGCGCATGGCGCAACTTTTAGGCCGGATGTGAATGCGACAAAGCTCAGCTCTGAGGGCTATGATGCGATGTTTATTGTCGATGGCCCGGGGGTTGATATCTACAAGCTCGATGATTTCCATCCCCTCACGCAGCTTGTGAAGGATTTTGTGGACAACAAGAAGATTGTCGCTGCTCTTGGAAACGCAGTGAAAGTGGTAGCAAGGGCCAATGTTATAACGGACAGGAGAATCTCTGCGCCAAAGAGCGATGAGATCTCAAGGATGATTCGCATTTACCATGGGAAGGAATCGGAAAGCGAGATGGAATACGACAAGTACCTCCTCACCGCAAAGAGCAACCAAAAGCTTGACGCATTCCTAAACCTGATGCTCGAGAAGATGGGAGTAAAATAATCTACTTGTAGAAGATGTGCTTCTCCTCTCCGCACTCGCAGATGTACGCAGCGTATCCCTTTGAGCTAGCGAGCCTGACCTTGCAGTTTAGCCCCGGAACCAGGACGTTGCCACACTTTTTGCAGACCCCGTTCTTTATCTTCTCCGGAAGTCTTACCTTGTAGTGGGTGCTGATATTCTTTGCAATCTTGACGTAGCGCCTTGCAAGCTCTATTGACCTTTTGTCTTTCATCCTTGTCCTGTCCCCTGCAAGCAAGAACAGTCTGTTTATGCGCTCCTGCGCAATCTCTTTGACTATCGGATCCTTCTTTTGCACATTAAGAGTTTGTAGAACTGATATTATATTGCTTATCGTCCAAAGCAGAGCATGGAGATTGAGAAGAAAATCTGGCCGCAGTACTTCGAGAAGATTTTAAGCGGTGAAAAGAAGTTTGAAATAAGGCTTGCCGATTTTGAGGTTAATTCAGGGGATGTTCTGGTTCTCAGGGAATGGAACCCAGAAACAAAAGAGTATACGGGAAGGAAGATTGAGAAGATGGTAAAGTATGTTTCCAAAATAAACAATCTTTCCACTTATTCAAAGGAGCAGATGGAAAAGTACGGCCTGCAGGTAATTGGATTTTAATCAGGCTTGGGTCCAAGGGGATTTGAACCCCTGACATCTGGCTTTCTTACGAAAGATATAAGACCAGCGCTCTAACCAGGCTGAGCTATGAACCCCCAAGCATAATCATATAATTGTTAAAGTTTTTATTATATTACTTATTTTGCTCTGGGGCCTTTGCAATGGATTTGGGAGAGGGATTAAGGAAAGCGCTGGCGAGGCTGAGCGGAGCGATTGTTATCGATGCAAAGACGATAAAGGAGTTCAATAAGGAGCTCCAAAAGGCGCTGCTCGGTTCTGACGTTGAGGTGAGCCTTGTTCTTGCTTTGACCAGAAAGATTGAGGACGCTGCACTAAAATCGAAGCTCCCGGAGGGGGTTAGCCCAAAGGATTACATTACAAACCTAGTCTATGAGGAGCTCGTGGCTCTGATGGGAAAGAAGTTCGAGCCGACCCTTGAGCCAAAAAGGATTTTGATGCTCGGACTCTACGGATCGGGAAAGACAACGAGTTCGGCAAAGCTCGCGAAGTTCTACCAGGACAGGAGGCTTAGCAGCGGCGTTGTGTGCTGCGACGTCGCGCGTCCCGCCGCATATGAGCAGCTCGAGACGCTTGCAAAGCAGGCGGGCGTCGGATTTTTCGGGATCAAGGGGGAGAAGGATGTTCGCAAGATTGTAAAGGAGGGACTACTTGCGCTAAAGGACAAAAAAGTTATAATCTTCGACTCGAGCGGAAGGAACGCGCTTGATTCTGAGCTGATCGAGGAGTTAAAAGAAATCAACCACGAGGCAAAACCAGATGAGAAAATCCTGGTGATAAGCGCGGACATCGGGCAGATCGCGGGCAAGCAGGCAAGGCAGTTTGACGAGGCGGTGAAGCTAACAGGAGTGCTCGTCACAAAGCTCGACGGCTCGGGGAAGGGAGGAGGCGCGCTTAGCGCTGTGAATGCGGCGAATGTGAACATAACCTTCATAGGAACCGGGGAGAAGCTTGGCTCGATCGAACTCTACGACTCCAAGAAGTTTGTTGGCAGGCTGCTAGGCATCCCCGACATTGAGGCGCTAATCACCCATGTGAACGAGGCGGTAAAGGAGGCAAACATAAACCCAGAGGAGGCAAGCATGCAGGAGCTCAACTTCGACACCTTCTACACGCAGCTAAAGGCGATGTCAAAGATGGGGCCGCTAAAAAACATGCTTGGAATGCTCGGAATGGTCGATATGCCAAAGGGGGCGGTCGAGGAGAGCGAGCTAAAGCTCAAGAGGTACAAGACAATTATTGGATCAATGACAAAAGAGGAGAGGCAAGACGAGAAATTGATGCACGATCAAAAGAGGATGAAGAGAGTTGCGATGGGCAGCGGAACGACAGAGAAGGATGTGAAGGATTTGCTGAAGGACTTTGCGAACATGAAAAAGATGATGAACGCGTTCCAAAACGACAGAGACGTAAAGAGGAAGCTTTCGAGGTTCATGCCAAAAATGTGAAGAGAAAAAAGAGAGAATAAAGGAAGGAAAAGAAAAAAGAAAACAAAAAAACAAACTTAGTTACTTATCTTTTTGCCTTCTTTCCCTTTTTGCCCTTTGCCTTACCCTTTGCCTTTCCCTTAGCTTTTTTCTTTGTTGCCATATTAGTTACCTTTTTGGTAATATTTAAAAAGATGCTGTAAAAAGATATTTAGAGTATTGTAAAATAAACGTGCAGTGATATAAACGATTGGGAAATTTTTATGGCGGATAAAGAAGTGTTGCAGAAAAAATTGGACGAGCTCCAAAAGGAGTACGCAAAGACAAAGCACAACAAGGCGACCAACACGCACCTAGGGATACTTCGCGCCAAGATCTCAAACACAAAAAAGAAGATGACGGAGAGAAAGAAGAAAAAGGGGAAGGGATTCTCCGTAAAAAAAACCGGGGACGCAACAGTTGCGCTTGTTGGCTTCCCGAATGCGGGAAAATCATCTCTGCAAAAAATACTCACTAACGTGGATTCGAAAGTTGCAGACTACGCATTCACGACGCTTGATGCGATACCCGGAATCCTAAGGTACAATGGAGCGACAATACAGATTTTTGACCTTCCGGGGCTAATTGAGGGGGCGCACATTGGAAAGGGAGGAGGCGCAATGATTGCAAGCGCGATCAGGGTCTCGGACCTTTTGCTCTTTGTGATCGACTCGGCAAACCCGCAAAATCTCTACACGCTACTCAAGGAGCTTCGCGACCTTGGAATACACGCAGGCAGAAAGAGGCCCGATGTTAGCATGGAGAAGCTCAATTCAGGCGGGATTCGGATTGAGAACCAGGGATACAAGATTCCGGACAAGGAGAGCATAATAAAGATAATAAACGAGTTTGGAATCTTCAACTGCACAATACACTTCAGGAACGACTCAACGGAGGACGACATAATAGATTTCCTCGCGGGGACGGACTTGTACATCGACGCGATAGTCGCGATAAACAAGATAGACGTGAACGAGAACTACATGAATGTGAAGGCGGAGATCGAGGCAAAGACAAAGCTCAAGGTGATACCGATAAGCGCGCTGAGGAATTTGAACATGGACGAGCTGAGGAAAGGAATCTTCGCGGCGCTAAAGATAAGCAGAATCTACCTAAAGCCAAAGGACGGAAACCCGGACTACGAGAATCCGATAATTATGCCAAATGACTCCACGATTGTTGACGTCGCAAAAAAGCTCCACTCGGACCTAGTGAAGAGCCTAAAGTACGGGTATGTCTCTGGAAGGAGCGTGAAGTTTAGGAACCAAAAAGTGGGAAAGGAGCACATTCTTGCGGATGAGGACATACTCACAATGGTCTACCAAAACTAGATTTTCGAGTGCGATAAAAATTTGGGTTTTTTACAAAATGCTTATTAACTTATAATATTCCATAGTATTGGCGATTAAAGTGGGAATAAAGTACTGGGAATACGAGGACGCTCCGCTAAAGGAGAAACTCAAGAACCCGAACGTGAAGGAGGTTGCGAAGATCTATTTTGAGAACGAGACCAAGGCATATCGTTTTGCCAAGGCGCTATCCGAAGTTAAGAAGAGAGGGGAGCTTAGGCTAAAGGACTGCAGCAAGGAGCTTCCGCTCGCGACATGGAAGAGGTACCTTGACTTTGGGGTTAACGTCGGGATATTAAAGCACGAGAGCAACGCCTACTCGTTCACCGACAGGTACTCCAAGCCGCTAAGGAACATCTCGGTTTACATAAAGAGCTGGATTGACACGACAGCGGAGGAGAAGATGGAGATACTCTTTGCGAACGCAAAGACCGCGAAGCAGCAAAAGCGCGGAGGAAGGAAGCCCTCGGGGAACATGCCTGATGGGACGCAGGTTGCAAGCGAGCCGATCTTAGAGGAAGAGCAAAAGAAGGAAGACAAGGAAAACGTGGCCGCCTGATCAAACCTCTTTGTGCCAGCGTATTCCATCCTTTGTGTCTTCGATTACTATTTTGTACTTATTTTTTAGGAGCTCCCTTATCTCGTCAGATTTTTTGAAATCCTTTGCCTTTCTGGCATTTTCCCTCTCCTCAATTAGCTTCTCGATTTTTCCCTTTATTTCCTTCTTGTCCTGCTTTGAGTTCTTCTCAAACTGTAGGCCAAGTATCGAATCTAGCTCTAGCATCATCTCAAGCACAAGCTTTGCATCCGCCTTTGAGAGAAGGTCATGGCCCATCTTGCGGTTTGTCTCGGTTATCAAATTGTGCATTGCAGAGAGCGCGGCAGGCAGATTTAGGTCGTTGTTTAGGTCCTTGAAGAACTTTGAATGCGCCTCTTCTGCCAGCATCTTGAACTCCTTGTCCAAAGGCGCTGAGCTTTCAAGCGATGAGAGCCTTTGAAGGAATGAGTAGATTCCGTTTAGCGTATTTGCTGAGTTTGAGAGGGCTTCAAGCGTGAAGTTTATCTTTTTGCGGTAGTGAGCGGAGATCAGAAGGTAGCGCACCGCAATCGGGGAGTAGCCCTTCTCTACAAGCTGGCTTATAGTGTAAATGTTTCCGACAGATTTTGCCATCTTCCCCCCGTCCACCGTGAGGAAATTGTTGTGCACCCAGTAGTTCACGAACTTCTTTCCTGTCGCCGCCTCTGACTGGGCTATCTCGTTGGTGTGGTGGATTGGGATATGGTCTATTCCGCCGCAGTGAATGTCAAAGGTCTCGCCCAGATACTTCATGCTCATCGCACTGCACTCAATGTGCCAGCCAGGGAAGCCCTCACCCCACTTTGAGTCCCAGACCATATCATCAGCAGACTCCCTTTTCCTAAATCTCCATACGGCAAAGTCGGTTATGTTCTTGAGCCCGGCGGCGCGCTCGACCCTTGCGCCTGCCTTGAGGTATTTATTTAGCTTCTCGAATGTCATCTTCGCAAGCTTTCCGTACTCCTTGAACTTTGAGGTGTCAAAGTAGATTCCGGTTGGGACCTTGTAGAGGTATCCCTTTTTGTCAAGCGCCTCAATGAGCGAGAGCATCTCCTTTATGTGATCCGTTGCCTTGGGCATTACGCTCGGAGTTAGGATGTTTAGCTGCTCGAGATCTTTTGTGAACTCGCCAGTGTAAAAATCCGCAACCGCCCTTGCACTCTTGTGCTCGCGCTCCGCTGCAAGCTTAACTTTGTCCTCCCCTAAGTTCGCATCCCCGACGAGATGGCCTACGTCCGTTATGTTAACCACATGGGTGACCTTGTAGCCTTCATGCTGCAGCGTTCTCCTCAAAATGTCCTGCTCAAGATACGCCCTGAAGTTTCCAATGTGCGGGGCGCTATAAACAGTGGGGCCGCATGCATACATTGAGACCGCCTTGGCCTTTATCGGCTCGAACTTCTGCTTTTTATGCGCCAATGTATTGTATAGAAAAAGCAAGCACTACACCTAACCGTTCACGCCCTTTATCGTCTGGTTCACGACTATCTGGCTAGGGTTCGAGATTCCGGGATTGACCACGGGCGTTTTGCTCTGGTAGAAGTCGCCAACTGCAATGTACGTCCTGCTTGCCGTGTAGCTGCCCACAACCTGCGCGACCACCCTGATAGTCACATTTTGGCAAAGTAGGGATGAGACAGGAAGACTCGCGTTTAGGAACTGGCTTGTAGGGTAAGGGTTTCCCTGCACGTATGTATTGTAGTGGGTTGAGACCATCACGTTGCCGCCCTGGAGCACCTCAACGTAGAGAAGGTTGTTTAGCGGCGAGATTATCCTGAAATTAATGTAGGGCTCCACAACCTTAAGCGGAAGCGAGGTCAGGTTTCCAGGCTGCACCCCCAGTCCTCCGTGGAAGGTGCTTGCAAAGAAGTTGCCAAGATAGTTCACCCAGGTGTGGTTGTAGTATCCCATCACATTTGCGCTGTTTGCATATGTGATATTGACAGGGACCGATCCGAATGCGCCGGTGGTCTGGTTCCACCCGACATAAGTTCCCGTTGCAAAGTCCCCATTGTAAACCGGAATCGAGCTTTGGGAGGAGAGACAGCTGCCCTGAGGTATTGTGGTTGTAGTTGAAATGGTCTGCGGGATTGTGGTAGAAGAGACCACCCCATTAACCGTTGTGACCACAACTGTGGTTGTGGTTGGCGCTTTTTGCTTAGGGGCAGAGTAGGTGTAAAAGACAAAGATGAGCAGCACTATGAAGATTGCTATGTAAGCGATGATTGCCTTTTGCATTGAACCACAGTTACCATGAGTTGAGATGGGAATTATTTAACCCTTTCGGGGCAAAGTTTTGCGATGACCAAAAATTTCTCGCGATTCTGGCCTGCAAAGGCACGAGGTTTTTGGAGGAAATTGCCAAAAAGGATTGGAGTTATGGTGATAGCCCAAGGCTCAACTTATATAAGCCTTTTCATATATAAAGAGTTTAATACTAATGTTACATGTTAGCGTTAGTGTTGTTTTGTTCTAAAGGTGAATACTTGGCAAGCGAGAAAGACCAATCTAAAATTTCTTATGAAAATCTGCTTGTCCCAAAGCACGAAATTCTAAGCGATGCAGAGGCAAGAAAGGTCCTTCACGAACTAAAAACCACCGCAGAAAAACTCCCACGACTTTTCACTGACGACCCGGCGCTTGCAGGCAAGGCAAAGGTCGGAGACGTAGTAAGGATACACAGAGAGGACTCCCACGGAAAGAAGTACCTCTACTACAGGACCGTGATAGAAGGTTAATTTTTAAGGTGTTTAAATGAGCAATGAACTAGTAGATTCTTACGTTAACTCGACCTCCCTGCTGCAGCACCAGATCGAGAGCTTCAACAGGTTCCTGGACTTCGGGCTCCAAAAGATAGTCGACAAGCAGAGCTCAATCGAGCCTAACGTCGAAGGGTTCTCGCTCAAGCTTGGAAAGATAAGGCTCGACAAGCCGTCGATAATCGAGGCTGACAGCTCAAGGAGGAACGTTCTTCCAAACGAGGCAAGGCTAAGAAATCTGACTTACGCAGCCCCTATGTTCCTTGAGTTCGTTCCAGTAGTCAGGGGAATTGAAAAGCCAGCATCATACGGCGAGGTTTTCGTCGGAGAGTTGCCGGTCATGCTCAGGTCAAGCATCTGCCACATCAAGACAATGACAAGAAGCCAGCTTCAGGAAAACGGAGAGGATCCAGAAGACCCAGGAGGATATTTCATAATCAAGGGAACCGAGAGAGTCCTAATCGGACTTGAGGACCTTGCGCCAAACAGGATAATGACCACAAGGGAAAAGGGAGGAGCAGAGGTTGTCTCCAAGGTGTTCTCAACAGCCGCCGGATTTAGGGCAAGATGCGTCGTAACAAGGGACCAGCATGGAAACCTAAGCGTAAACTTCCCAACCGCTCCAAAGGCAATCAATTTCATACTAATGCTAAGGGCACTTGGCCTTCAGCCAAAGGAGATGCTTGAGACTGCATCCGACATACAGGCGGTGAAGAATGACATCCTCCTCAACATCGAGGTAAATGAAGCAACAGACATCGGACCAACCGATGCAGCGCTTGAAATCGGAAAGCTCGCGGCGCCAGGCCAAGCGAAGGAGTACCAGCAAAAGAGGGCAGAGACCCAGATTGACACTTATTTGCTTCCGCACCTTGGAACAGATCCTGCCGCAAGAAAGGAGAAGGCAAGATACCTGATCGAGATGGCAAAGAAGGCCTCACTCGTCTCAAACAAGTACGTAAAGCAAGACGACAAAGACCACTACGCAAACAAGAGGGTTAAGTTCGCAGGGGAGCTAATGGAGGAGCTCTTTGCATACGCCTTCAGGTTCTTTGTAAAGGACGTCAAGTACCAGATTGAGAGGACAAGCGCAAGGGGAAGAAAGATGACGATCCAGACAATAATCAGTCCAGACACGCTAACGGAAAAGATAAACTACGCGATGGGAACAGGAACATGGGTTGCAGGTCAGACGGGAGTCTCGCAGGTTCTTGACAGGACAAATCTAATTAGCACTTACACGCATTTGAGGAGAATAAAGTCGCCTCTCGCGAAGAAGCACCCACACTTCAGGGCAAGAGACGTGCACGGAACGCAGTGGGGAAAGATCTGCCCGTCCGAGACCCCAGAGGGTCAGGAAGTAGGGCTCACAAAGTACCTTGCGGTAATGGCAAAGGTGACAGTGGGCGCGGACGAGAAGAATGCTGAGGCAAAGCTAAAGGAGATGGGAAGCATCGAGACTATCTAGGGGTTGTTTTATGGCTAAAAAATCTATCAACGAAAAGTGCTACGTTTACATAAACGGAAGGATACTTGGATTCGTAAAGGACGGACTTGCTTACTCAAAGGAGATTAGGACGGCAAGGAGGACGGGAGTCCTCTCCGGAGAGATAAACGTCTCGTACATGAAGAAGCTCAATGCAGTCCACATCAACACAGACAATGGAAGAATAAGAAAGCCTTACGTTGTGGTAGAGGGCGGAAAGTCAAAGCTCACTGCAGACATTCTTGAAAAGCTAAGGAAGAAGGAGATAGAGTTTTCATACTTGCTAAGGCACGGAATCGTCGAGTACTTAGACGCGGAGGAAGAGGAGAACACGCTTGTCGTCTTCAAAGAGAGTGATATAACGCCGGAGACAACCCACCTTGAGGTAGACATGACTTCCCTGTTTGGATTCACACTAAACACGTCACCGTTCCCGGAGCACAACAACGCGGCAAGACACGCAATGCTTTCAAACTTCATCAAGCAAAGCCAGGGACTTTATGCGACAAACTTCAACTTGAGGTTTGATTCAAGGTCATACCTTCTGTTCTACCCGCAAAACCCGATTGTATCAACCTCGGTTTACAGGTCCGCGAAGATGGAGAAGCACCCAAGCGGGCAGAACTTCATCGTAGCTCTTAGTACTTACTACGGATACAACATGGCAGACGCAGTAGTGATAAACAAGGGAGCAGTAGACAGAGGACTTGGAAGGAGCATGTTCTACAAGACTTACAGCGATGAGGAAAGAAGATACCCAGGAGGACAAAAGGACGTCTTCAAGGTTCCGCCACCAACGGCTGAAGGGTATCTGGGAGAGCATGCATACTCAAAGCTCAGCGAGGACGGAATAATCGAGCCAGAAACGATGGTTGACGAGGGAGATGTGCTAATTGGGAAGGTTGCGCCGCCAAGGTTCCTTGAGGAGAGCATCAGCGCATCAGGACTTGAGGAGAAGATAAGAGATGATTCAACAACCCTAAAAGCGGGGGAGAAAGGAGTAATTGACAGCGTCGTCTTCACAGAGTCAACAGGCGCAACAAAGGTCGTAAAGGTTAGGATCAAGAGCCTCAAGATTCCAGAGAAGGGAGACAAGTTTGCATCAAGGCAGGGACAAAAGGGAGTTGCGGCGTACATTGTTCCGCCTGAAGACATGCCATTTAACGAGCAGGGAATAGTCCCAGATCTTTTGCTAAATCCACACTCGGTTCCAAACAGACTCACATTCGGGCACCTTCTCGAGGAGCTTGCAGGAAAGGCGGGCGCAGTCGCAGGAAAGATGGTTGACGGAACCGCATTTGCCGAAAAAGGTTCAGCTAGAATCCAGCAGTTCGGGGAGGAGCTTGAGAAGTATGGATTTGACAAGTTCGGTGATGAGACACTCTACGATGGGCTAACCGGAAAGAGGTTCACCGCGAAGATATTCAACGGGATTGTCTACTACAACAGGCTATACCACATGGTCTCAAACAAGCTGCAGGTAAGAAGCAGGGGACCAGTCCAGATACTCACACACCAGCCAACAGAAGGAAAGGCAAGGCAGGGAGGACTTAGGTTCGGAGAGATGGAACGAGATGTACTCGTCGGATACGGAGCGAGCCTCTTGCTCAAGGAAAGGCTTCTTGACCAGTCGGACAAGGCCTCGGTGCTCATCTGCAAGGACTGCGGAAACATCGGCTACTACGACTACATTAAGAGGACTGTGGTCTGCCCGATCTGCGGTGGAAGCTCAATGTCAGAAGTTGAAATCAGCTATGCGTTCAAGCTACTGCTTGATGAAATAAAGTCGATGCACATCTTCCCATCGATAAAGATGAAGGAGTGATAATTATGCAAGCCGAAATAATAGATTTTGTAAAATTTGGGATCCTTTCGCCTGAGCAGATAAGAAGGCTAAGCGTAGCAAAGCTCACGGTCCCAGACACTTACAACGAGGACGGATACCCAATTGACGGCGGACTACTCGACCAAAGGCTTGGAGTCATCGACCCGGGGCTTATCTGCAAGACGTGCGGGGCTAGGGCAAAGGTCTGTCCAGGACACTTTGGACACATTGACCTAATCAGGCCGGTTGTTCACTCAGAGTTCTCAAAGATAGTTTACCTTCTGCTTCAGTCAACCTGCCAACAGTGCCACAGGATTCTCTTAAATGAGGATCAAATCGGAGATGTAAGGGGCAAGATAAAGAGCATCGTTGACACAGAGATTACTGAGGTCAACATAGGAACTGAAAGCGAGAGGATGGACAGCAGGACAACCCTTTTCAAGAAGCTAAAGAACATCAAGAAGTGCCCATACTGCGATGCAACACAGCAAAAGGTGAAGTTCGAGGCTCCGACATACTTCTACTTCGGAGAAGTCAGACTCAAGCCAGATGAGATAAGGGACATGCTCGCAAAGGTCACAAACGACGACCTTAAGGTAATCGGAATAGACCCGCTCACCAGCAGGCCAGAGTGGCTAATAATTTCAGCATTGCTTGTCCCTCCAGTTAATGTGAGGCCATCGATCACACTTGAATCAGGAGAGAGAAGCGAGGACGACCTCACGCACAAGCTAGTCGACATAATGAGAATTAACCAGAGGCTTGAGCAGAACATAAATGCAGGAGCGCCTCAGATAATCATCGACGATTTGTGGGAGCTTTTGCAGTACAATGTAACAACATACTTCAACAACGAGACACCAGGAATCCCGCCGGCAAGGCACAGGAGCGGAAGGGCACTTAAGACTCTTGCGCAAAGGCTCAAGGGAAAAGAGGGACGTTTCAGATACAACCTCAGCGGAAAGAGGGTAAACTACTCCGCAAGAACCGTAATCTCGGTGGACCCATACATCAACATCGATGAGGTAGGAGTTCCATTTGAGATTGCAACAAGGCTAACCGTTCCATTCTTCGTCACAGCATGGAACATTGAGATAGCAAAGGAGCTTGCGGCAAGAACAGAGTACCCACTAATACTAGGCGTTACCGCAAAGGATGGAAAGAGAAAGAGAATCACAGAGACAAACAGAGAAGAGGTCCTAAAGAGCATCCAGGTCGGAGACATACTTGAAAGGCAGGTAGGAAACGGCGACATTGCGCTATTCAACAGGCAGCCATCGCTTCACAGGGCATCAATCATGATGCACCGAATAAAGGTTCTTCCAGGAAGGACGTTTAGGCTAAACTACTGCACAACCCACCCATACAACGCCGACTTCGACGGGGACGAAATGAACCTGCACATACCTCAGACGCTTGAGGCGCAGGCAGAGGCAGAATACCTAATGTCTGTCAAGGACCAGATTTTCTCTCCAAGAAACGGGGAGGCGATCATCGCAAACAACGAGGACGGAATAACAGGGGTCTACTATCTAACTAACGATTCAACAAAGCTAGACAAGGAGGAGGCAATCCACCTGCTTAGCATTGCAGGCCATCACGAGCTCCCAGAGCCAGACAAGAGCGGAATGTACTCTGGAAAGGAGATCTTCTCTATACTTCTTCCAAAGGGAATGAACTTTGAGCAGAAGACAAAGAGGGGAGTGATCAAGATCAAGAACGGAAAGCTAGTCGAGGGGGTTCTTACAAAGGCCTCATTCGGGGTCGGAAGCAAGCTCTTTGCAAAGATCTCAGCGGACTTTGGAAACGATGCGCTAAGGGACTTCATCTCAATATCTAGCAGGATGAGCTACTCATTTGCGACAACGCACGGAATCACCGTCGGAATTAAGGAATACCTTATCACGCCAAAGATTGCGGACGCAAGGGACAAGATAGTAAAGGACACGTTCGGAAAGGTCTCCGAGCTAATCACGCAGTACAAGGCAAGAAAGCTTGAGGCGCTTATCGGCTACACGGCAAAGCAGTCGCTAGAGCAGATGATTATGGCAGAGCTTGACAAGGCAAGGGAGAAGGCGGGAATCGAGATAGTCGCCGCAACCTCTCCGGACAACCACGCAATCACCATGGTAAATGCTGGATCAAGAGGTAGCATCCTAAACCTAGTGCAGATGTCGATGTTGCTAGGACAGCAGGCCACCTCATCTGGAGGGAGAATCAAGCGAGGATACTATGGCAACAGAGTGCTTCCGCACATAATTCCAGGCGACATCAGCCCAGTCTCAAAGGGATTTGTCACCTCGAGCTACTACATGGGCTTTGAGCCAATTGACATGTACATGCATGCTATCGGATCTAGGACCTCGGTAGTTTACAAGGCAATGCTTACCGCAAAGTCAGGTTACCTGCAAAGAAGGCTCATCAACGCGCTTCAAGACTACCAGGTGGAGAAGGACTTCACCGTTAGAGACGTGCATGGAAACATCATCCAGACAAGCTACGGAGGAGACTCTGTGGACCCGACGATGATCGACCTTGCAAAGGTGTCCGAAGAGTGATTATTATGGCAAAAAGAAACTTTTTTGTAATACCTGGGGAACCAGTTGGAGTAATTGCTGCCCAGTCAATAGGAGAGCCGGGAACGCAGATGGTCCTTAGATCCTTCCACTACGCAGGAGTCGCATCATCAATTGCTACCTCTGGTCTTCCAAGGCTGGTTGAGATAGTTGACACGAGAAAGAAGCCAGCAACACCATTCTCATATGTTTACCTGAAGGGCAAGGCGGCAAAGGACTTTGAGACCGCGGAGCAGATAGTGAAGAAGATCAACGAGGTGAAGGTTAATGACATCGCAAAGAGGGTGCTTGAGAACTTCTCAAAGGGAACAATACTAATCAGGCTTGATGACCAAAAGCTTGAGGCAAATGAGCTGACCACAAAGGCTGTCGCCTCAAAGATCGAGAAGCTAATTAAGATAGAGGCAGGAACCTCAGAGCACACGGTGATAATCAAGACTCACACAAAGAGCGCAAAGCAGATCAGGGCGCTTGCGGTGCAGATCGGCAAGCTCACAATCAACGGAATCGAGAATGCGGGAAGGGCGGTCATCAAGCAGGACAAGGCAACCGAGGAGTTCTACATCGTCACAAACAACAGCAACATCCTTGGAATAATGACAATTGATGGAGTTGACACAGGCAGGATCTACACAAACGACATCTTTGAGATGTACAGGGTGTTTGGGGTGGAGGCTGCAAGAAACACTGTGGCAAAGGAGCTAGACACTGTGCTCAGGGAGCAGGGAATCAACGTTGACCAAAGGCACCTATTCATACTAGCCGACGCGATGACCTCAAGCGGCGCGATAAAGAACGTCGGAAGGAGGGGACTTAGCGGCGAGAAGGAGTCAATCTTCGCAAGAGCTGCATACGAGGAAACTGTTAAGCACCTCATCAATGCGGCTGCCTTCGGTGAGAAGGATGATATGCTCGGAGTGACAGAGAACGTCCTGATCGGCAAGCAGATAGGACTTGGAACAGGAACGGTCACACTTGCGATAAAGAAAGAGGATCTCTCAAAGATCAGCGAGAAGAAGGCAAAGAAATAATAAACTGGACGGGATAATACTTTTGTTTTTATTTTGGTGAAAAAATGCAAGAACGACCATTTGACCTTCTAAACAAGGCAATAGGACAGCAGGTGCTAATCAGGCTAAAGAACGGCACGGACATACGCGGAAAGATGACCGCCTTTGACATACACATGAACATAGTCCTCGACTCTGCCGAAGAGCACGAGGATGGAAACCTGAAGACGAAAATAGGCACAATCTTGCTCAGGGGAGGAAACATTCTCTGGGTTGCGCCGGCATAAACTCGGGTAGGATTTAAACGCTTAGTTAGTCAACCTTTTAAAGCACCAAAGCAAGAAGCTTACGTGGCAAGAATAAGAGAAAGGAAAAATGAGGGAGAAAATCCTATTTACGTAAAAGCACATTTTGCTGATTCTAAAAACACAGGTGCTTTATACCAAGAGTGCGTTAGCTATCTTATTCAAAAATCATTACTTGATAGGAAGATTGATGGAAAAACCCTACCAGTAAGTGGACCAATGCAAAAGGAAGAGTATATTTGCTTATCGAACTTTGCCCTTGAGAAAATCTCCAAAGTGCAAGATGAAGAACATGTAGACTTTTTTGTGGGCATGATTAAAACAGTACTAGAAATTAGCGGAGGAATGGAAGAAAAAACGTTTCATGGATGCTGTCGGATATTAGATGTAGTTTATAGCAAAGAACTTAGCTTTATAGCTGAGATATGCCAAATGACGGCAAGGAAGCAGAACAAAATGGAGGGAGGTAAATTTTCGGAGATAATTTATAAATGGGTTCCAGAGCTTAGAGAAATTGAAAAGAAATATTCTGGAAGAGAGGCAAACGAGGTTAAAATGAAAGAGGCAATTAATAAACTCTTGATAAAAACAGATGTAAGACATTTATATGCAATAAGAATCGACATTGATAATAATTCTTTAAGCCAAGCGAAGAGGTAATGCTCGTTTTAAGTTAGAACTAAATAAGTAAGGTTAGCTTATTTTCCTTCGTGGGCTCCTGGCGCAACGGTAGCGCGCCTGCATGGCATGCAGGAGGTTGCGGGTTCGAATCCCGCGGAGTCCATTTTTCAAGTAAAGATTAGATTTACTTAGGGCTATTTTTAGCTGTAGCCGTTTATAAGCTTACAAATTTTAGGTTATATGGAGATACTGATACTTGTTTACTCTTAAAATATTTGAGCCATAGGGGTAGCCATTTAAGTTTGAAAAATAGGCAAGATAGTTTTGGTCCTGGGCTGAAGTTAATTCTATTGTGAGATACTGCGCATTAATTTCTGAAGAGGAAAGGAGATAGCTTTGCCCAATAAGTTGTAGATCTTTAAGTTGCGAGTAAAAGTGAGCCAACATTAATGTTGAGAGGATAAGAGTTGATAATAGAAATATTCCAAAAGATGTCATCTATGCACCTATTGAGATACAAAGTAGTTTGGAAGAATTTGCGCTCCTCAAAATTAGGCAGTTTAGTATTTTGGCAGGGGCAGAACTTCCAAGTGAGAGGTTATCGGTCCTTAGGCGAATTGATTTGAGTCGAAAGGCCTTTTCGTAAACTGAAATAACCTTTAGTATGCAGGCCTCATCATTTTGAAAGACGCAGGCACTTAGGCTCGAATTTTCTTGGAGCTGGCTTGCTAGATCATAGATAGCCAAATTCTCTCTGAGCGATACGGAGGCATCGCTAGAGTTAATTATCGCGCTATTCATTTGCATAGCAAATAAAAAAACCAAAAATAGGATTATCTGAAGGGAAAGCAGGACCTCGAGGAAGGTGAATTGCAATTTCATGAAATCACTAACTTAAGACCTTAATTGTTGAGCCTTGATAGGTAAAATTTTGGGTTATTGAGTGGGGCCCTGTAATGTTGACGATTATGCTGTAATAAAAGGGAGAAGGGGAGTCGCAAACGTATTTTGAGGCAGACAGCTTGCAAGGAGGAGAGTTTGCTGGCGCATTTAGCAGGTTGCCAGATACCTTAACGTAGCTAGATATGGAGGATTCAAGGGAAGATTGTATATCAGGCGAGACCTCGGATTTATTGTAAAAGCTTAGCGAACCGAAAAGATTATTTCTAGCCTGGAGATAGCTTTGGTAAAGAGATAGATCCAGTTGTGTTGATGAGCCATTCACTGTGAGAAGATTAAGGTTAGGCGGGGAGCTTGCGGAGCTCGCGTTTGTAACCTTAACTGTGCCGACCTGCTTCCCATTTTGATACAGCGGGGAACTCTTATTTAAAACCACTTTAGAATTTAAGATTTTTCCGGACAAAGAGAGGGATAAATTAAATGAATAGCTAAGGAGAGGGTTACTTGGATTCAAAGAGCTGAGAGTG
Organism: Microcaldota archaeon; assembly: GCA_028867145.1. Lineage (GTDB taxonomy): Archaea > Micrarchaeota > Micrarchaeia > Micrarchaeales > CABMGC01 > JAGWGI01. The sequence continues at coordinate 50,235 of JAGWGX010000002.1, forward strand.
GAGTTCATTGGGCTGGGGATTACGCAGTAGGTGATTGTGTAGTAATGCCCTTGGGTGTAGCAATAATTGGAGAACACAGAATATTCCCAGGCATTTGATGTGCCGCACTCCCCGCCTATTCCTACAACTCCAAAGGGCCCCGAATATGTGCAGTGGTTGAAAGTATTTAGATTCAATATGGGGCCATTTGAGGTAAGATTGTAGGAGAGCAGCTCGACGCGATTAGTAATCAAGACATATGGGGTGCTAATACTTGGTGCTGGAAGGGGCCTTGAAGAAAAGGTAGACAGTGTGGAGAGGTTTGAGATCTTCCTGCTTCCGCAAAGGTAGGTGTAATTTGTAAGAATTTGGGTATATCCGGTGCTTGTGGGCGTGAAGTAAATGGAGCCAAAACTTGTTCCGTTCAAGGCAAAGCTGGTGCGGTTCCTAGAAAAAAGCGTGCCAGGAGAGCTGAAACTCAAAGTTATGCTGCCGTTTTGGCAACCCAGTGAGGCAACTTGGAGCAGATTGCTTGAATTTACCGTGGAGTTTGATGGAACGTATAGCAGTACGCGGGGAAGAACAGTACTGTTGATTTCAATATTGGTCAAATTGGAGTAGCTTTGGGGAGAAACCAGGTTCATGAGACTGCTCTTTGAGGGGATAATTGAGTGATAGTAGGAAACCATGCCCAAGGCGAGAGCGCTAACAATGCAGAGCACCAAAAGGAACTCGAGGCTAGATTGGGCTTGCATTTCTTATCACCAGGAGCAAGGAGTCTCCTCTTACCTCAATAATCCTGCAGGCCTGGGGAGGGATGCAGGAAAAAAGTAGGAGGCTTGAGAGGTTTTGGATAGAATAATTAAGGTGGTAGAGAGCTGAGTAGTTTTGGGCGAGCAGGACTGAGTTTGCGCGGCTCAAATTAAAATTCTTAAGCACTGTTATGAGCTCTTGAGAAGTTGCGTACTGTTTTAGTTCAAGCGCCTGCGCGCCGCTAAGAGAGCTTAGCCCATTTAGGCTATGTTGGTATGAAAAAATTAGGAAGATAACGCCGGCAGAGATTAGCGGCAAGGAGATCATCATCTCAAGGGAGCCTAAAACAGCTTTGAGCCTTAGCATTTGTAAACACCTTGGGCTGTTTTCAGGCAGGAGGGGCAGAGCTTTGATAGCGAAAGTATGTAGTTGCTTGAGTTGCATGCATCTAGATACGAAAGCCTCTCCTGGGCGGGGGACGACTGGTGGGAGATGGATGTAAAAGTGAGCACCCCGAGCAGAAATAGGAGGGAGAGGGACAGCGAGATCATTTGCTCTAGACCGATTTGACCATTCATCAAACAACCTTTTCCAAAAAAGTCTGGTTTGTGCCAAGACGCAGCAAAAGTGACCCGTCAGGGCTGCTTGGGCAAAACGTGCCGTTTGAGGCGCTGATCTTGCCGACAAGCGGAAAATTGCCGTAGGGGGAAATCAGACTACTCCCTATAACGGCCGCGCCGCAAAGGCCCTTTGGAACCAGCTCGGTTGTGTTTCCCGTGATTCCAAGCATCGCATGCAAATTTATATTGTTGACCAGCTCCAGCACCTCATACTTTGAGGTGAAGCCTAAAAAGTGACCAGAAAATGTGCCAAGCAGCGAGAGGCTCGACAGAAGAGAGAGCCCGGCTAGGGAGAGGTAGACCATGAATTCCAGTGATAGCTGGGCCCTGCTCATCTTCACACGCTGTTTGCTGCAAGAATGGAGAGCTGCCTGGAGATTGCATCGGAGATGCTGGTGCTTGTGCCGTTAACCAGCACATTTGCAACCGCCGCTCCCTTGAGCTTCACCACCATCGCAAGGGCAACCGCTATCACAAGGCTTGCCGCGGCGAGCATCATTATGTACTCTAGCGAGCCCTGCCCCTTCATGGACTTTGCCAAGATGAGCAAAGCCTGAGCCTCTGTCCCAAAATTTATTCGTATTCCGCTCATTTTTTCACCAATTCATATCGCATTTAAGGCGAAGTAGTAAGACCCGTACTGCAAGATAGCCGCAAAAAGCGCAAAGGGGAGAGCTTTGAAGAGCGCGCTGCGCACTCCCTTCCAGGGCTCGATGAAAGAGTTTGTTATCACCAAAATTATGGAGACATATGCGATGCACAGCGTCCTTATCGCAGCTGAAACGTAGCTCTTCGCGCTTTGGGAGGCGATCGAATATGAGGCAATGCTTGCGGCTATGCCGCTAAAGAGCGGGAAAAAGAAGATCAGGCCCAAAAGAGTGATTACCTGCATCCCGTTTACCTTTGACTTTACCTTGTTGCGAAGCTCGATTCTTTTCATCAGGGTTGAATGGAAACTTTCAAGATTTCTCTCGATATTGGCGCCGCTTTGGAGGCCAAGTGTCAGGATGCCAAGAAGTATGCTAGAGCTCTCCGGATTCTTGTTAATTAAACTGCCAAATTCATGGATAAGTCCCAACTTGGCAGAATTTATGAACTTTAGGAAGCTCTTGTATTTTTTGCCGGGAACAAGAGATTTCTCAACGGATCTTAGAAGTGCCCTGTTACCGCGATAGTTATGGAGGACTTCTTTTGCAAGCGAGGCAATCTCGTTTTCACTAAGTTTTTCCGCAGGAAGATGAATTTCTCTTAAAATTTTAGATAGTCTCTGCAATCAATCTCCTCGCAAATGAAAGGCTGTTTATCGCATAAACAAGAGGTACCGCAAAAAGCAAGACAAGCGAAAATATGATTAGGTTAGGAGCGGCCTGGGAAAGTATTGAGGAGCCAATAAAGAGGAAAAGGATGAACGAAGGCAGAAGCGTGGAGAGAAACATGCTTATGGTGGAGGATCTTTGAAGCGCGTCCAAAGAGGTTGAGCTATTTTCCTTTTGAAGTTGGTCGTACTCAAAAACCGCCCTTGAGAGTTGCGAAATTGGCCCAGATTTTGCGGGAAGAAGCTTTATCGTAAGATAGTTGAGCTCGTTTGCAAAAGCAGAGGCAAGTGCAGCGGAAAACTCCTCGCCAAGGCGTATCCTATTAGCGACCTTCCTGAATCCGACCCTGATATTTTCTGAAAGCGAGGTCTGCCCAACTACCTTCAGGTTCCCAAGCAGAGAAGAGCCGAGGGTATTGAAATATAGGATGTGGTTTAGGCTAGCAAGAAGGTCGTGGGAACTTTTCCGAGTAAAGTAAAATTCCTCAAGCCTTGTTTTTGAGAGGAAGAGGAGGGCAACAAATAGGAGTGATACTAAATAAATCAGGAGGCTAGTAAGAATGGAGATGCCAGGATTAACCTGATGGAATAGTGCAAAAAGTAGAACTGCGAAGAGGGCGATTGTGGGTATTTCTCTCATCATAAAACACCATACGAGTTTAATCTTTCCGCAATCTCAAGGGTGGATCTTGAGTTTTTGCACGTTTCGGCCAGGAAATTTGAGCGCTTCTTGAGCTCGCTAAATGCCTGCTCGATCTTGATCTGATTCCTCCTTGCGAAAAGTGTCAGGATCTTAGAATCGCGCAGAGGCTTTGGATTGAGTGTGGAGTTTTGAACAATCGGGGAGATTTTTACCATGTCATCGCCGACCTGTACCCCGTCACCCAATATTTCGGCCCTGCTAAGCCAGCTATACTCGCTAATCTCGCTGATTGTGCGGTGATCTATTCCTCCTTGGCCCATCTGAATTGCTAGGTCGAGCGAGCTAATTGATTGTGTTTCAACGCTCATCGGCCTTACGATTAGTCTTTTAATCACGGAAATTCCGCCCTCATTTGCATGCATCGTGGTTAGAAAGGGTACACCAAAATTTGAGCCGCTGAAAAGCTCCCGGGCCTCTTCGCCTCTTATCTCGCCTATAACTAGCAGATCTGGCCTCATCCTAAGTGCATTTATTGCCTGCTCCTTTGTATTCACCTGGTTTTTCTGTTTCGAGCCATATAGCGAGACGATGTTTTGGACATTTGAGTAGAACTGGAACTCGTTCACATCTTCCTCTATCGTTATTACCCTCTTGTATCTAGGAACCATTGAGAGCAGTGAGGTGAGAAGCGTTGTTTTTCCGCTTGCGGGAGGCCCTGAGATTACAATATTTGCCCTGTTTTCAAGCGCAATCCAAAGATATGCGAGCGTCTCAAAGGTGGTAGTCTGGTTTGAGATTAGGGAGCTGATGTTTTTTTCCTTTCTGCCGCTTAACCTTATTGTTGCACAGGCACCATTTAGGGCATAGGGTCTTAGCTGCGCATGAACTCTTGCCCTGTCGACCTGGACATCTATTATCGGGCTTGAATCGCTTAGCTCCCTTTCTGATTCCAAGACAAACCTATTTATTGTCAGGCGGAAGCTTTCTTCGCTGTTAAATTTGAGATTGGTTTGGCATCGACCATATCTGGAATGGTAGACATAGATGGGAGTATTTGGGGAATTTATCTCGATTTCTTCTAAATTTGATGAATCCTCGAGAAGCAGCGTAATGGGGCCATAGCCGATCGTATCGCATGCGACAAGCGCGCTTAAGACGCTAGCTTTTTCAAAGGGAAGTGTTTTAGCTAGCTCTGAGACGGCAATTTTTTCTGCATTTCCCAGCTCTGTGTAGTTTGGGTTAGGGAGTTCGCTTAGGAGGTCAATCACTATTGCCTTGGCAGTCCCTATCAAATTGAGCTCATTTTGCTTAATCTGAGAAAAATCTGGAAAAAAGAGGTAAAAAGTTTGCTTTCCGGCCCTTACTATTTTCCTTTTGATTTTAAAATCTAGTTCCTCTTCAATTTTGTCGAAGTTAACCGATTCTATTGTGAAACTTAGGGGTATTAGTGTTCTTGTCCGTATTGAAATAGGTTTTTGCCAAAAATTTATGTTTAGCATAATATCATTTGGATACTAAAATATCTTTTCTTATACTAGAATATACAAAATAAGATATTTATACCTTCGTAAATTATCCTCAAAAAAATAAATTTTGTTTAGCCACATACAGCAAATATATCTTTATAAAGATTGACGAGCAATGTATAAACTATGTCAGGGAAGGAAAAGGAGAAGGATGAGATTTGGAAGGTTCGAAAGCTAATGAGCAGGCCAAACTACGCCGTTCTCAAGCTACTTATGGAGAAGTCGCCGAGGACAACCCGCGAGCTATACCAGAAGCTCGGCGACCACTTCACAAGAAAGACGCTGATCATAACGCTGCGCGATCTCTCAATGCAGCTAAATGTCCTTCAGCCGACCCACATAAGGACGGACCGGGGATACGGCCTTGGTTATAGCATAAACCCAAAGCTAAAGGACGTCATAAAGAATGTTGAGAAGTTCGAGAAGATAGTCGAAAGTCTCGAGAAGTCAGGCTGATTATTCAACGCTTTGCTTTAACTAATTTTGCTGCCTTGTCCTTTGCCTCACCGCTTTTGAGCGTCAGGAACATCACCACGTATATTATGAATACCCCAAGCGCTAGAAGCAAAAGGGAGAGATAAGCGCTAGATAGCCTTGTGAATGGGAGTGCTAGGCCAAGGGCTATGCAGATGAACGCGAAGATCGGAGGAATCGCTGGAAGTGGCCTTTGGTATCTTCGTAGAAATAGCATTGTGGCGACAAGCCCGAATGCTCCCCCTGTTGCAATCGCAACGCTAAGGAAGTAGCTTGAGAGCACAGGGTAGGCGCTGACCGCAAACATGAGCGGGAGTCCAAGGTCGCCCGCGCCAAGCTGAATTTGCGCAATTACGGGAACGTATCCGTCCTTTAGAATTTTCTGGATGGTAGGATTCTCAATCTTGCGGATCTCATCATAATGCTTTTGGAAGTTCTTTCCCTCGCTTCTCTTTAGCGCCTCCTTTGACTCGACCTCAATGTCGGAGGCAGTCACCAGGAATGCAAGGTTGCGGCTGGAGAGCGCCTTTGCAAAGACGACCATGTGCTTTGTCACGAAGACCGCGACATAGTCGTATGCAGCGATAAGCAACATGAAGAGGAACGCAGCGCCAAATCCAAAGCTAAGCCCCAGCACTACTCCAAGGCCGATGCTAGAGATTACCACAACGATATTTTTGATGGAAGGCCTGTAGTTCTTTGTCAAGATCACCCCAATTCCAAGTGCAAGGCAGATTATTCCAAGTGTCGTGAAGTCAAGCGCTGGGAAAAGGGAGCCTAAAAGTATCGTGAAGAAGAAAAATGAGGTCGAGACTACTGTGAACGCCTCAAGGAGCTTGAAGACAAGCTCCCCTTTGTAGAAGCGTATCACAAGCAAGAGCAGGATTGCAAAGAAAAGTATTGCGGCAAAGTAGGTGATCGCCTGCCCTGTTGAGCTTATCGGCGCTCCGCCGCTTGCCGCAAGCGCGGGCAGGGCGGATGAGAAGACAAGCGAGGCAAGCAGAAGCCCGCCGAACTGCGTCAGCAAAAATAGGGCTAGTATGTGCACAAGCTGCCTGTTCTCGATTCGCATCAGCACGCTAACACCTACTCTTCATCGTGCTTTACTATTTTTAAGATGCCAGGCTTAGGGCTGTACACGTCGCCTATTCGCTCGAGCTCGTTTATGTACTTGGTGGTGCTCGCCCTGTCGACCCCCTCTTTCTCAGCCTCCTCAAGGATGCTTGTCAGCTTGGCGTAGCCATCCTGGGCCTCAAGCCTCTTTATTATCGTGATTATCGAGTTGATCTTGGTCACTTTCTCCCTTGGCATTCCGGTGAGTATCGTGTCGATGTCCCTTCTGCCTCCCCTGTCGACCGCAAGCGTCCTTAACATGAACTCAAAGAGGCTGATCGCAAGCTCCGCGTCCTTTAGGTCAATTACGCCAGAGAGCCTCGTCTTTGCGCTCGCCTCCGCCATACGAATTAGTCCCTCAATTTGCCTTGGGGTAATCGGGGTTGCTCCTGATTTCATGCCGAGCTTTCTGAGGTCAAGGTAGTAAGCCTCGATCCTGCTTGTCGCCTCAGGAGTGAGCCTTGGCCTCACATTCTTCTTTGCGTATGCAACGTACTTTCGAAGTATCTCAGATGCAATCGGTGGTGCCTCGACCTGCAGGTAATCTTTCATGTCCGCAAGCGATGCACCCGCAGCCTCGTGCTGGGTGAGGATGTGCTTTGCAATCTTTCTGTCCTGCTCCTCATCGAGAACGTCCTTGATTGGGAAAATCAGGTCAAATCTTGAAAGCAGTGCTGGTGGAATATCAAACTGCTCCGCAGGGTATGTGTTTGGGTCAAACCTTCCAAACTTCGGGTTTGCCGCGGCGAGCACGGAGGTCTTTGCCTGGAACCTTGCGACTATTCCTGCCTTTGCGACGCTGATCGTCTGGGATTCAAGGGCCTCGAGAAGCGAGGACTTGTCCTCATCTCCGATCTTGTCGAACTCGTCGATTGAGACCTCTCCGCCAGAACCAAGGACGAGTGCTCCTGCCTTGAGAGTCCATCCCCCCTCTGCAAACTCGTCTCGCTCCGCCGATGCGGTGAGTCCCGCGCCGCTGGTTGACTTTCCTGAAACGTAAATTCCTTTTGGCACAAGGCTGGTGACTGCCTGCAAGAGCCTGGTCTTAGCCGAACCCGGGTCTCCGATTAGCAGAATGTGTATGTCGCTTCTAATCGGCGCTCCATCAATTAATCTCTTGTCGGGAGTTCCGCTAAAGAGCTGAAGCGCAAGTGACTGCTTTATCTGGTCGTGGCCATAGATAGATGGGGCAATTGAGGTCGATATCTTCTCAAAGATCCTCGGGTCCTTTGCCATCTCCTGTATCGACTGCTCTTCCTCTTGTGAGATGTCTATATCCGCAAACTCCTTCTGCTTTGGCTTGAGTGATACGCAATCAAAGAACATCGTGAATAGGGTCTTGTCCTCCTTTCCCCTTGAGGTCTTTCTTGGCCTGATTCTAAGTATTCCGGTTATGTCAACCCTGTCTCCAGGAATTATCGTATTGACAAGGTCGTCTGCGAGCCAGACCTCAAGCTGCCAAGTAGGGGTGCTTCCCTTGAGCCTCTCAAGTGGGTCCTGCACCGCGATTCGCTGCAGGTTTATGAACTCCGATTCCTCGTTGACCTGCCTCATTGCCCTTCTTCTGCACTGTGGGCAGATCTCCGGCACATTATCCTTTTCGATAAGTATCTTTACGACAGAGTTGCAAAACGAGCACCTGAAGACTCCAAGATTTACCTTAGGCGTTATCTCGGATCTCTTTACTACGAGCGAGTCTAGGATCAAAAGTTTCCCTATATTTTGAGAGCCGACATCCTGAATCATTATCCCGTCGCTGTCAAGCCCGAGGAACCTTGCATAGACCGGGTCTGTCGCATCGGAGTTTGGGTTCATTGAGGCAAGCGCCTGGTTTGCTGTAGGAAGAATTGTATCGGGTTTGTTTATGAGCTCGGTCACAAGATCCGAGTCGAACTTCTGCAGGTCCTTGATGTCAACTAGGATGCTTCTCTTCTTTGGGTAGCTAATGTACATGCTGTTTACATGGTCCAAGTAGTAGGCGTTGTAGAACTCGACAAACTTGTTCTTTAGATCAGCGCTCTCGATTGCGTCCATGCCTATACCCCCAGAGAAGTCGTAGAGTTATGTTACCACATTAGGGTTTAAAAGGAATAAAACGGCTGACCGAAACTTCCACTAAAAGGCTAATTTTGGGGCTAAATGAGGCCTAATCTCACCAAGTAATAAAAATAATGGTATCCCAATAGTGTTATACACAAAACATGCTGATTTTGAGGGCGTAAAAAGGCATTTTAGGTGTTGATGATTGAAATGAATTCTCGCAAATTTTACATTACAACCGCAATTCCGTACGTGAATGCGGCACCGCATATAGGACACGCCCTTGAGTTCATACAAGCGGACGCAATTGCAAGACACAGGAAGGTGAACGGATACGATGTCTTCCTGACAACGGGAGCTGATGAGAACAGTCTCAAGAATGTGCAGGCTGCAGAGAAACTTAAGATCACTCCGGAGGAGCTGACCAAAAGGAACGCACAGGCTTTTTCGCAGATGGCAGACAAGGTGAATCTTCACTACGATGCGTTTGTGCGTTCATCAATTAGGGAGGAGCACTGGCCGGGGGTCGAGAAGATCTGGGAGCTGTGTAACAAGTCGGGGGACATTTACAAAAAGTCGTACAGCGGGCTCTACTGCGTCGGATGCGAGCTCTTCTACACGGAAAAGGAGCTTGAAAATGGGCTGTGCCCGGAGCACAAGACAAGGCCGGAGCTAGTTGAGGAGGAGAACTACTTCTTTAGACTCTCAAAGTACCAAAAGCAAATCGAGGAGCTTATATCAAGTGGCAAGCTCAAGATAATTCCAGACAACAGGAAGAACGAGGTCTTGACATTTATTAGGGAGGGGCTTGAGGACTTTAGCATCTCAAGGTCGGTGAAGAGGGCAAGGGGATGGGGGGTTCCAGTGCCTGGAGATTCGTCGCAGATAGTTTACGTCTGGTTTGACGCTCTCGGACTTTATCTTACCGCAATTGGGTACGGCAAGGACGAGGTGCGGTTCAAGAAGTGGTGGCCGGCAAATGTTCACGTCATCGGAAAGGGAATAATCAAGTTTCATGCACTCTACTGGCCGGGAATCTTGCTTTCCGCAGGGATTGCGCTACCCGAATCCATACTTGTGCATGGATACGTAACTGCAGAGGGGCAGAAGATGAGCAAGAGTATCGGAAACATAGTTGACCCAATCCCGCTGATAGAAAAATATGGAACTGACAAGCTCAGGTACTACCTTCTCAAAGAGATACCGACCTTTGAGGATGGAAACTTCGCTGAAAAGAACCTTGAGGAGTGCATAAACAACGAACTTGTTGGCAACCTTGGGAACTTCATACACAGAACGCTCACGTTTGTATGGACCAAATACGCCGGATCGATTAAAAAATTTGAGTTGACTCCCGAAGAGATGGTCTTCATAAAAAATATATCTTCAAAGGCGCAGGAGGTCGATGTGCTGCTCCTTGAAAACAAGCTCAGGGAGGGAATGCTCAAGATACTTGAGATTGGGAATGATGCAAACAGGTACTTTCAGGCAAATGCGCCATGGGAAATAATAAAGACGGACAAGGAGAAAGCTGAGAGGATTATGTTTGTTTGCACGAATGTTTGCAGGATAGTTAGCGGACTGCTCTATCCATTCCTTCCAGAGTCCTCAGAAAAGCTGCTCGCATTACAAAATGAGAAGCCGATGGATTTTGCAAGGCTGCTTGGGATCAAGGCGGCGAAAATAAACGAGCCGCACATCGTCTTTGATAAGATATAGGTCGTTTGATGGCAAAGGTCGTGCTTGCATTTGGATCATTTGACATACTTCACCCAGGACACCTCTTATATCTTGAAAAGGCAAAGAGGCTGGGCGACAAGCTTGTTGTCGTGATTGCGCGCGATGAGAGCATAAAGATGTTCAAGGGAAAGGCACCTTTCTTCAATCAAGCAGATAGGGCACGCATGATCGGCTCGCTAAAGATAGTCGACAAGGCGGTAGTCGGGAACAAACTGAAAAAACCTTCAGACAGATACAATATAATAAAAAAATACAGGCCGTCGATCATAGTTTTCGGTTATGACCAGAAGGTAAACGTGCCCCATCTTGAAGAGTGGCTTGTAGCAAATAAGTTGGGGGCAAAAATTGTCAGGATAAAGGCAAAAGAGGACCCTCGCAAGTACAAGAGCTCAAAGGTCAAATTCTAATCAGGAGTACTTTCCAGTTATTGAGGCAATTTCCTGCGTCACCGCGCCGTATCCCGAGATTGTGTAGTTTAGCCAGATATAACCAAAGAATGCGTTGCCAAGTGCGCCTGTTGCCTTTCCTCCCCCATTGTAGCAGTACATCTTAACGGTCTCAGAAGTTGTGGTCGGCAGGTTCGTTATTATGTTTGCTGGGTCGTAGTTAGCCGGATAGAAGATCGTGTTTGACTTGGTGTAGATGTTTCCGTACCTTGGCTTGTCACCGGTGCTATTCTTTTGCGATGAGCATGAGAGCCCCTGGATTGTTATTGTTCCGCCCGTTGCCTGCGCAAAAGTAAACGTGAGAATCCCCGTGGTGGCGTTGATTGAGTACTGGCTGCAGGAAAATCCAGGAAGCGCAGAGCAAGATGGCGGGATAATTAGAGGATTTAGCAGCCCGGTCTTGAAGATCACGGCTATCGCTATGAGTATTACCATGAACGCTATCCCGTAGGAAAGCATGAAATCGACTGCGGCCTGCGCGCGGTTTGTTACACGATGCATCTCTTACTTCGCCTTCATCTCGACTTTTGCTTCGAAGTCCGAGACCTTGTATTTGAAGTCGTCGTTTGATTTTATTAAGCCTTTCTCTTTCATGTACTCCCTTGCGAGTAGGAAGTAGACGAGCGCAAGAGACCTTCTTCCCTTGTTGTTGCATGGAATTATCAGGTCAACGAACTTGATCCAGTTGTCCGTGTCCGAGAGCGCAATCACAGGGATGCTTGTCTTGCTCGCCTCCCTTATTGCCTGCCTCTCGTTCCTTGTGTCGCTCATGAGTATGATTCCAGGCTCCGTGTAATCAGCCCTGTTTGAGTTTGTGAATATTCCAGGCATAACCCTTCCCGGCATGAACTTTGCGCCCACGATCTCCGCAAATTTTGATGCGGCGGAGATTGCGTAGATTCTAGATGCTGTGACCACTATCTCCTTTGGCTCGTATCTTGAAAGCATCTTTGCGGAGATTAGTATCCTCTGGTTGATCGTGTCGAGGTTTAGAAGGTAGAGCCCGTCCTCTCTTATCTTGTAGATGAACTGCTTCATCCCTGGGGACTTTGTCTTTGTGCCGATGTGTATTCCTACCTCTAGGTACTCTGCATTTTCCGTGAGTAATTCATTTTCGTTTGCCATTTTCTGCACCATGAATGTGGGGTCGCCGAGATTTTCAGTTTCCTTTTGAACTCGGGTCTTATGCTCCCTAAGCACAGAGCCTAACCAAGCTAGCAGACGACCCCAACATAGTTTATTGTCATATTGTTATTTTATACCTACTTTCTCCCATAGCTGATTATGTCGTCAATTAGGTCGACATTGCTAATCAGCATTCTCCTGCAGCAGTACCTCTTGATCTTGAGGTCGTCTAGCACCTTTGCGGCCTCCTCGTGGTTCTTGTTGACTCTCTTGTCATACTCCTCCCACTTGTCGGAGATTACCTGTCCGCATGAGAAACATCTTACTGGGATCATCATAGTATCATCGTTCTAACGGTACGACTTCTGGAACCTTGCCCTTGCCTTTGTTCCAAGGAACTTCTTTGGCTCGACCTGCCTTACGTCGTCGACCAGAAGGGTCCTGTCGTACTTTAAGTATGCGCTCTTTACAATCTCTGAATTCGCAGCCGCTGTTATCGCCTTTGCGATCGCAGTCCTGCTTGCCTGAGTCTGTCCCGAGAGTCCTCCTCCCTGAACATTCACCTTGATGTCTGAGCTGTTTACAATATCCCTTGTTGCAGATGAGAAGTTGATTGGCTCAAGCATGAGCTCTCGAACTTCCTTTGGCTTGAATAGGTTGATGTTTACGTTGTTGATCGTTACCCTTCCGCTTCCCTTTGTGAGCCTCGCCCTTGCGATTGCCATCTTTCTCCTTGCCTTGACAAGGATGATCTTCTGCTTTGGCGCGGTCCTCTTTCTCTGCTTTGCGACCACAGGCGCCTTCTTGTCCTCCTTCACCTGAATGATTGCTGTTAGTTCCTTGTTTAAGTTTTCTAGTGCGTTTGCTTCTGCCATAAATATCACTCCTTGTTGTATCCTAGCTTTGAGACCAAATCCTTTATCTTCATCGTGCTCTCAAATATCTGCTTTGCAGGCTTTGTCTGAACGTCAACTGGCTTGAGTTTCTTGAACTCCTCCGGGAAGCCGATGTAGACCTTAAGCAGCTTGAATGCGGCCTTGCCCTTTGGCTTCTTGAACGGAAGCATTCCCCTAATCACTCTCTTCACAAAAAGGTCCGCCCTTCTTGAGACGTATGGCGAGTGCTCTGGGTTTGCCTTGTCCTGCCACTCTAGTTTCTCCTTGTAATTGGAAATTATGTCCCTCTTGTGACCGCTGATGAATGCGTTCTCCGCGTTGACGACTGCGACCTCATGCCCGTTTAGGATCATCTTTGCAACCTGCGTTGCCATCCTTCCAAGCACCTTGTCGGTCGCGTCAACTAGCATTATTTCCTTTCCTGTTTCTATTTTCTCCGTTGCTGTTGCCATATTAATCATCAAACAATTATCCTTGGGTTCTCCGTCTTTAGCATCTTGTCAACGTGGACTATCTCGACGCCGTGCTCCTTGAGCTTCTCCTGCGCGCTTTCCGAGTACTCAACCGCCGCAATCTTGAACTTGTGGCTGACATTTCCAAAGCTTAGAACCTTTCCTGGAACTACTACGAACTCGCCCTCCTTTGCCATCTTGTCTAGCTTGCTTAAATTGACGATTGCCCTCTGCCTTCTTGGCATTGAGACCCACTTGTTGATCTTCTTCCAGAAATCCGCGTTCTTTGCGTCGGACTTTACAGTGGCTATTGCCTCCCTCCAGGCGTTAATTGAATCCTTCTCGATTATTCTTCTCATTTGATTACCTTCTTTGACTTTATGCTGGGGTAGGGATTTGAACCCTAGCAAGCACTAAAGCTACTAACCCCTCAAGCTAGCGCATTTGACCAAGCTCTGCCACCCCAGCACTGTGCAGCATCACTTCTTGAGCTCCTTGTGAGTAGCCTTAAGTCCTTCATTTATTATGTCAAGTGACCTATTTAAGATTTCCTTCGCGCTCATCTGCCCGAAGCTCTCGATGTAAAACTCAAACTCGGAGTTGTCCTCGTTTGCTGTGAATGTGACGAGCCCTGGGGTGAACTTTGCGCTCTTCATTCCGTTTCCCATGACTGCCTTGCAGTCGACCTTGAGCCTCTGCTCTGGGCCTAGCTTCATGATCGGAATGTTCTCGTTTGCGACCTTCACCTTCTTGTCCGTCTCTACAAGGTCCTTTGAGTAGATCGTCTTTGGTCCCTCCGCCTCAAGGGTGAAGAGCACCTCGTCCTTCTCGTCGTACCCTTCAGGGGTTATGAGAGGAATCAGGCCGATCCTGTGTGAAATATACTCGTCAAACATTGAGGTTGTGTTCTCGTAGAATGTGACAACGTCAACCGCCATCGTTGGGACGGAGTTTGAGGCCGCCCTCCTAAGGGAGTTGACAAAGGTGCTGCTAACTCCGCTCACCTTGAACCTGATTGCCGACGGAGTATTCTCAATAAAATTAACCTTCATAAAAACCAATCAAAAATTAGGCCTGAGCCTGAATCTTACACAAAGATTATGTCATAATATGTATTTAAATTTAACTATCGGAGCTATATCATAGGGTTTGGGCATGAGAAAGATCATAACAACCACGTTCATGACACTAGACGGCGTCGTCCAGGCTCCCGGCGGGCCGCAGGAGGACACCAGCGGCGGCTTTTCTTCCGGCGGATGGGTGGCCAACTACTGGGACGAAAAAATGGGCGAGGTGATGACTGGATTCATGAGCATGCCGTTTGAGCTTTTGCTTGGGAGAAAAACGTATGATATCTTTGCTGCGTACTGGCCAACTGCAACAACAGACGCGGTTGTCGCAAACCCTTTCAACACGACCAAAAAATACGTTGTTTCCCACCAGCGCTTTGAGCCAAAATGGAAGAACTCGTTTTGCGTAACGGGAGACGTGGTCTCCGAGATTAAAAAGTTGAAGGAGATGGACGGCCCCGATCTTTGGGTGCACGGAAGCTCCAACTTGATCCAGACGCTGCTCAAGAATCATTTAATTGACCGCATGCACATCTGGATATATCCGGTGACTGTCGGCTCTGGAAAAAGACTTTTTGGTGAAGGTGCAAGGCCAGGGGGATTCAGGCTTGTTGAATCAAGGGCTTACAGCACGGGGGTCATAATAGCAACCTATGAGCCAGCAGGGGAACTCAAGACGGGAATTGCAGGAGGACAATAACTAGAAAATTAGTCCGCGTATCCAGTGTCATATGCCCAGGCCTTTGACTGGGCGGTAAGCTTTGGGTCGTTTGTGCGAAGCCTAAGGTAGAGGATGAAAAAATTTGCCCTGACATGGCCAAGCCCTACCTCCTCTTTTAGCCACCCAAGAAGCTGCGCGTGGGTGGCGACAATCTTGCCCCTTTTTACAAACCCCTTCTTGATTGCCATCTTGTAGAGCTCCTCCGCGGATTTTCCGGTGAGCTTCTCGACATTTTCCATGTAAGCCCTAAAGGTCATAGACGCACCTTTTCTACAAGGGAGAATGGCATCACAAGATTAATAAGATTCGGCTGCAAATTTGCTTTATGGACCGCTACATCTCGCTTTTGCGAGGGGTGAACCTTGGCAGCCACAACAAGGTGAACATGTTAAGGCTCAAGGAAGTCTACGAGGACCTTGGCTTCAAGAGGGTGGAGACATTCATACAGAGTGGGAACGTGCTCTTTGAGTCGCCCGAGAAGAACCTCACAAAGCTGATCCTAAAAATCGAGGACAAGATAGCAAAGGAGTTCGGATTTGAGGTGCCCGTTTTCATAAGGACCAGAGTCGAGTTGCAAAAGCTGATTAGAAACAACCCATTCGCAGGAAAGGACGCTGGAGCAACCTATGTCACGTTCCTCTCAAATAAGCTCAAGGAGGTCTCAATCGCCGAGATAGAAAAGGTAAGAGGGGAAAATGAGAGATACTACATCGATGACAGGGAAATTTATCTTTACTATCCTGACGGCTACGGGAGGACAAAGCTCTCAAACAACTTCTTTGAGAAAAAATTGAAAGTGGAGGCGACCACGAGGAACTGGAAGACGGTGAATGCGCTATTCAACATGGCATAGCTGGGAATTTTTATGAAAGTACTCGGAATAGAAAGCAGCGCGCACACCTTTGGGGTAGGGATAGTTGAAGACGGAAAGGTAATTGCAAACGAGAAGATGATGTTCAAGGTGACAAACAAGGGAATGATTCCGGGAAAGGTTGCGGAGACGCATGTGAAAAATGCAGCGAAGGTTGTTTCACTCGCGCTAAAAAGTGCAGGAGTGAGGATTGGAGAGATAGACGGAGTGGGATATACTCGCGGACCAGGACTTGGACCTTGTTTGCAAGTCGGGGAGATGACAGCAAAGACAATTGCAAACAAATTAGGTGTGAAGATTGCGCAGGTGAACCACGGCGCAGCGCACGCGGAGATCTCAAGGGAGCTTGCGGGGATGAAAGACCCGCTAATACTCTACGTTAGCGGCGGAAACTCGCAGATACTCAAGCTCTCAAAAAGTCCGTTTAGCCACTATGCAATTCTTGGAGAGACATTCGACATCGGCGTTGGAAACATGATGGACACATTTGCAAGAGAAGTAGGATTGAATCCTGCGTGGGGTTCGACGGTTGCAAAGGTCGGAGAAAGTGGAAAGTACATCAAGCTCCCATACACAGTCAAGGGAATGGATTTTGCATTCACGGGTCTGCTCACGAATTCAATCAAGAGAGCAAAGAGCGAAAAAATTGAGGATCTTTGCTACTCGATTCAGGAGACAGCATTTTCGATGCTCTGCGAGGCGACAGAGAGGGCGATCTTTCTCACAAACAGCACGGAACTGTGCGTTTGCGGCGGCGTTGCGCAGAGCAAGAGGCTAAGGCAGATGCTAGGCGAGATCGCAAAGTCGCATGCGATGAAATTTGGATATGCGGCGGACTCATTCAACGCGGATAACGGCGCAATGATTGCATTTGTAGCGGAGAGAATGCTTGGAAAGGGGCTTGGATCAAAGATAGGGGAGTGCGGGATAGAGCAAAGGTACAGAATTGACAGGGCGGTTATTGTATGAAACTACTTGGCGAGGGGGCGGAGGCAAAGATCTACTCACTGAATATTTTCAACACGGATTTGATTGCAAAGGTGAGGATAAAAAAAGAGTACAGGATAGAACAAATAGACAGCGAGCTTAGGGAGAGCAGGACAAGAAAGGAGGCGAAGGTCCTTCACACTCTTGCAAAGTTTGGCGTGAATGCCCCAAGGCTAGTTGCCCTCGGAAAATACACACTATACACAAGCAAGCTGGAGGGAAAGCTGCTCAAAGACATAGAACTAGAGGCAAAGGAGTTTGTAAAGATGGGAGAGCAGCTTGCCTTGATGCACAATGCGAATATATCGCATGGCGACTTCACTCCCGCAAACATAATGAAGTGCGGCAAGGAGTACTTCATCATCGACTTCGGGCTCTCCGAGATCTCAAACAGCCAGGAGGAGAAGGCAATAGACCTCCTGCTGATCAAGCGATCCATTGACTCCAAAAGATACGCAGGCCTTCTCAAGGGCTACGCTAAGAGTTCAAAAAACTCAAAGGAGATCCTTGAGAGGCTTGAGGAGATCGAGAAGCGAGGACGCTACCAGGTGCGAACACTTGGCTAGCATCAGAGCTCTCCGACTCTTCTCTTCTGCGCTCTCTTGATCCTTTTCCTTCTTTTCTTTACCCATTTCCAGCGCATCCTGCCCTTCTTTTTCCATTTCCTAGGAATACTTCCCAAATGTAACACCTATTAATTATTCATCTACTTCTTTATTCTAAATCTATATAAACAGATGTTATTTGCTTGGGCAAATGAGCCCTCGCTTTATTTTTAAGCTTATACTTCCAAGATGCTTTTATGGACTTCTTTGGGGCCATTGCAAAGGAAATTGCCGCAGACGGCTTTGCAACCAGGCGCATTGTAATGAGCGCGAAGGGATCAATCTGGGCGCTAAACAGGCCTCATACCTCGATCTCGATGGTCGCAGACAACGCGGCGGAGATACATCTTGGGGAGGCAGGCGCTTATCTATTTAAAAAATTGGATTTCAGATACGTGCTTGCAAAGGAGATGAGCTCGGATTTAGTTGCTACATTTCACGACGTGAATTCTGCCAGCTCGCTTATACTTAGGCTCTCTGCCCCGCTGCAAAGCGCGGACCTTGCCAAAATCAGGCAGACCTTGGTAGGATGGAAAAATTCAAATATCGAGATGCGAATAATAGGAATGCAAAACGGCTCGCAGAACCTCTCAAAGATTTTTGACCAACTGCACAAGCTCTCCAAGGCAAGCCTTGTGGAGGTTGACATATTTGGAAACATGAAGAGGCATCTTGCATTCGACCTAAAGACTGGAGTTTGCTACGACCTGCTTTTGCTTGATAGGACATATCGTGCTGGAGAGCTTGTGAATGACGTTCCTGTGGAAACTGCGAAGGTCGCAGACTCAAAGATCAAGTTTGTATAAATCGCTGTAGACCGGCCCGTCTGGAGTTAGCTCGCTTGCCTTTAATTTTATTGAGCTTACCTCAAAGCTTCCAAAATTTGTTTCAGAGTGGCTTCTGATTTGAGCGACGATGCTTGCGGGATTTTTTGTGTTTCGAACCCTTGCAACCGTGACATGAGGCGTATACTTTTCATGCTCCATCTCAAAGCTCCTTGAGGCAAGAGAGTTAGCAAGCTGTGAATATATGTTTGAGCACTCCGCTTCGCCAACTGAAACCTTTGCGAAGATCACCTTGAGAAAAGTTGGGGTGAAAAAATCAAGGCCGCGCAGCCCAAGCTCGAATCGCTTTGCATCTATCTCATCAATTGATTCCTTCACCTTACCTATTCCCTGGTCGGTCAGATCGCCGAGGAAGTGTATCGAGAGATGGAGCGCCTCCTTTTTGACAAGCGTAATCCCCTCGCCGGTGAACTCCCTTGAGACAAACGAGATCTCCTCCCTTACATTTTGCGGGATGTCTATTGCTATGAAAGTGCGCATTGAATACCATTAAAAATTAGCTTGTAGCATATTTATGCTGTTTGATTATGGTAGGTATAGAGATCCTCAAGGAGATTGACCTTCGTGTCGCAAAGATAACCAGCGTCGAGGACCACGAGGGCGCAAGAAAGCCGATGTACAAGCTAACGCTTGACCTTGGGCCAGAGCTTGGTGCAAGGACGGTTGTTGCGGGAATTAAAATTTTCTACTCAAAGGAGGAGCTTGTGGGCAAATCGGTGATTTGCGTCGCAAACCTTGAGCCAAAAGAGATTGCAGGAGTGCTCTCGCATGGAATGCTGCTTGCAGCGGAAGACGATTCGAATGTTGCGCTTCTGACTTTGGATAAAGAGATAAAGCCAGGAAGTTCTGTTCACTAAAGTGATTGTATGATAGTATGCGTTGCGGGCTTGCCCGGATCTGGAAAAACGACTGTTGCAAAGCTGCTAAAGAAGAGGGGCTTTGAATTAGTAGAGATGGGCGACCTTGTGAGGGAGAAGATGAAAGAGAAGAAGATTGCAATAACCCCCGAGAGCATCAAGAAGTACGCGATCTCGATAAGGACAAAGTACGGCAAGGGAATCGTGGCAAAGTACGCGATGCTAAAGATAAAGGAGATAAGCCAGAAGAAGAACGTTGCGATAATCGGGATAAGAAGCATGCAGGAGTTTGCCGCATTCAAGAAAAAGTTCAAGGGAATAAGGATAATCGCGGTGGTCGCCCCCACAAAGCAAAGATACGAGAGGCTCGTGAAGCGAAGCTGGGCAAACGACCCAAAGAACTTCGCAAAGTTTGAGGAACGCGAGAGGCAGGAGAGGGCGGGCTACGCAAAGCACGGAAAGAAAACAGAAGGGGTGCTAAGCCTTGTGGACAACGCCGACTACCTTATCTGCAACACTGAGAACTTTGTCAGGCTTTCAAAGGACATGAACATCCTCACCGCAAAGCTCAGGCACCTAGAGTGAAGGGCCCCAACGTATTAATTTTTAAGTTTAAACGCTCTATCAATAGCGGTTAAATGAAGGGAATTACGCTTTTTGCAGGATTATTCACAATGCTTCTAATGCTAGGCTTTGTCAGCGCAGCATATCTTCAAATCACCGGCCCAATCACGGGAACGCTATACAACAACGGCAGCATCTACCTTGGGAAGGTGGGCCCTGGAGAGAGCTTCTATTTGCTTGCATCAGCAACGACCGCAAACTCTAGCGGCAAGGTGATCAATATAGGATGGAACAGGTTTGCTGCAATCAGCCTGCCTGCTGGATGGTCTGCTCAGGCCTCACCACTTTACGAGAATCCGATGAAGCTCAAGATCACAACCGCACCTAACACGCGAAACGGGACGTACAGCATGACCCTTCGCGCAGTTAACGTGGGCAACTACTCGGGAATTGGAAACCTCACATTCACGGCGCTTGTGAATGTCACAACAAATGTCTTCACTCCTAGCGTAACTCCTACAAAGTTCAATGTTGGAACAGGACAGCCATACAATCTTCAAATCAACATAAACAACACCGGAATCTCGGACGACCCGTTTGTGATAAATGCCAAGGGGCTTGCGGGCTGGAACGTAACCGATCCGGTAATTGCGCTCCACTCAACCACAAGCTCGTTTGTTTATCCAGTGTTTGTCAATGTGCCTGGGGTCTACAACTACAATATCACGGTTAACTCTGGAACAAGCACACTTATCTCAAAATCATTTCCAATCACAATGACGGCTCAGGCAAGTTTGCTAAACGACTATGGGGCAGTAGGGCAGGGAGTCGTTCTTTCCCCGATAATCTACGAGCCAACATATGCAGTCATGCTTCTAGTCAACTACATACTGTCTCATTTTAACCTGGCGTGAAACCAATGGCAAAGGAAAAGAAGCAAAAGAGGAGGGCGAAGGAGAAGAAGCCAAAGAAGGGGGGAAAGGAGCTTCTCTACATCGAGACCGAGACCATCGAGGACCTTGCAAGGTTCTCCTCAAGATTTGATTCCACCGCAAAGGAGATGCTAATTTACAAGGTGGGTGGCAAGCACAGGATAGTGGGGCTTGCAGAGCAAATAGAAGGCAAGGTCATCGCACTCTACAAGGACTCTGAGATTGATGCAGACACCCTAAGGTATGTTTACGTCTCGGAGGACCACAAGGAGAGCATGGAGGTCGCAAGCTCGATCGACCAGCAAAGGCAGTCGGGAAGCTGCTACATCAACCTAATCGACATGGATATGTCGAAGTTCAAGGTCGCAAAGCCTGAGGGCGTCAAGGGGATTGCCTGCGTGAGGCTAAACAAACTCGATGACCTAGTCAAGAGCGCAATAAAAAGGTCCGTGATGCGCGAGAGCATAGAGATGCTCTACGGGTTCACCCACAAGGGAAAGACCTATCTTGGCGCATTTGACATAATTGACGAGTTAACGGATGAAAAGAAAACTTTTTATTATTCAGTTGCGAATACTAAACTTAAGGCAAACTTTGCAAGATACAAGTTCAGTACAAACACAGTTGACTTCTCAAACGATTTCGGGGAGCACTCTTATATGTATGTGAAAATAATTAATCTTGCAAAGCCGTTTGCATTCTTCAAGGAATAATGTGCCCTAATAGCTCAGTGGTAGAGCGACTGGCTGTTAACCAGTAGGTCGCAGGTTCGATCCCTGCTTAGGGCGTTTTTAACAAGGTAGACAACAGTGATCAACACAAAGATAATCGTCACTTATGGTCCGAGCATAAGCAGCGAGCTGGTTTTGAAGCGGGTCCTTGGCTATGCGGACATAATGAGGATAAACTTCTCTCACGGAGACAAGAAGGAGTGGCTTAGCGCGGTGAAGAAGGTTAGAAGCTGCGCAAAGCAGATAAAGAAGGGGATAGCGCTCTTCGCCGACCTTCCGGGACCAAAGGTGAGGGTGGAGAAGATGGCTGCGCCAATAATTCTCAAGAAGGGACAGATGATCACATTTTGCTGCGATGGAGGGAAGGACACGATTGCTGTTTCATACAAGGGATTCCACCTTGACGCAAAGAAAGGCGCGGTGATCGAGATAGGCGATGGGGACGCAAGGCTTCACATCAAGCAGATAAAGGGAAAGAAGGTAATCGCAAGGGCGCTTGAGGATGGAAAGATCTCGAGCAAGAAGGGAGTTAGCATGCTTGGAGTGAGCATGAGGCTTCAGTCACCAACTCCAACAGACATGGAGCTTGCAAAGTTTGCCTCAAAGAATGGATTTGACTTTGTGGGGATGTCTTTTGTCAACTCCGCAAAGGGAATCAGGACGCTGAGGGGCTCAAACAAGGAGATCAAGATAATCGCAAAGATTGAAAGGCAGGAGGCAATCAGAAAAATTGAGGAGATAACAAACGCAGCTGATGTTGTGATGGTTGCAAGGGGAGACCTTGCAGAGGAGGTCAGCATTGAGAGAATTCCGGAGGTTCAAAGAAAGATAATTGAGGTTACAAGAAGAGCTGGCAAGCCGGTTATTGTTGCAACGCAGCTCCTGACAAGCATGATGAACAACCCAACCCCTACAAGGGCTGAGGTGAATGACATTGCAAGCGCAGTTGGATCCGGAGTCGACTGCCTGATGCTTAGCGATGAGACAACGGTGGGCAGATATCCAGAGGAGGCGGTGAAGTTTCTAGTAAGAACAATAAGGGCGGCAGAAAGCGCGATGATATACAGCAGGGACGAAAGAAACTCGGATGTGACAACACTTAGAGGCGGAATTGCGCTTGCTGCGGTAGGCCTTGCGGACTCATACAAGGCAGATTGCATATTCATACCAACCAAGGCAGGAACAACAGCGAAGATAATTTCAATGCTCAGACCAAATACGCAGGCAATTGCGCTTGTGGCGGACCACAAGGTGGGCAGGGAGCTTGCAATACACTATGGGATAAGGACCTCAACAATAAAGCGATACAAAAACATGGAGGAGATGCTAAAAATCGTCAAGGAGGTCGCCGCAAAGAACGGCGTAAAGAAGTACATAATCGTCTCTGGGTCCCCAAATAAGCCAGGAAGCACGGACACGCTCAAGTATATTGAGGCGTAACGATTTCTAATTCAAACAAAAACGTAGGCACAGCTATAAAGAGCCTCGAGAAACCTACTCTGAATAAAATGTCGCTCACTAAGGTAGTAGAAGGGGGAAAGCTCCACCGAGTTCTTCAGGAATACAGATACGTCAATGCGATAGAGGAAGCAGAGAACGTAGACTACTGGGACCAAAGAACCTACATGCACAAGGACGCAATAACCCCAAGGTCCGAGATGACAGGATACATGGATGCGCTCTGGCACAGGGAGATGCTTCGCCTTGCTCCTGACATAAAGTACCTAAAGGGGCACAACAGGCTAGAGAAGGGGATACTAAAGGAGTTTAGGGCGCAGCTTGCATTTGTGAAAAACGTCCCAATAGAATTGGTCAAGCAAAAAGGGACGCTTAGCTCAAGAGCAACTGTCATATGGGAGACTGCAAAGAAGAAGAACGATTTCAAAAGTTTTGCCCCGCATCTGAAAAGATTGGTAGACATCCAAATGGAGTATGCAGAAGCATACGGATACAAGTCAAACAGGTATGATGCGCTCATTGACTATTTCGAGTACGGGATGACCACCAGAGAAATGGATGGAATTTTCCAAAGGCTGCTTCCGGAGCTAAAGAGAATTCGGGAAAAGACGGACATGCCTTCGGAGCATCCGCTTGAAAAAATGAGGTACAAAAAGGCACAGATGAAAAAGGTAAACCTGGCCATACAAAACCTGTTTGGAGTTTCAAAGAATGCGATAAGAACGGACAAGTCGGCGCATCCGATGATGGTCCCGATCGATTCAAGGGACATAAGGATAACCACCAACTTCCCGCCCACAGACTTTAGGATTGCGATAGACAATAACACCCACGAGCTAGGCCATGCGATATACGGGTTCCAGATAAGCCCAAGGATAAGGTACACCCCGGCGGATGGGTCAGCTTCATTTGGGGTTGATGAGTCGCAATCGCGCTTCTTCGAGAATATATTGGGGCACAGCATGAGCTTTGCGAAGGTAATTGCACCTTTGCTAAAGGAGCACCTTGGCGTGATTGAACCGCCTGAGGAGACTTACAGATATTTCAACATGCTAAAGAAAGGCGCGGTGGTGAGGGTTGCCGCAAATGAGCTCGATTACGATTTCCACATAGCGATGAGGTATGAGATAGAGAAAGGTCTTATCTCGGGAAAATTGCAGGTGTCAGAGCTCCCGCAGATCTGGGAGGAACACATGATTAAGTACATTGGAGTAAAGCCCAGTAACGATAGGGAGGGGGTGCTGCAGGATTCGCACTGGGCGGATGCGGCAATGGGGTATTTCCCAACATACACACTTGGAAACATAATCTCCGGAATGGTCTGGAAGAAAATGGAGAGCCTTGATGAGTGGATTGAGGAAAAAAGATTTGACTTGATAAGGGAATGGCTTGGAAAAAACATACACCAGCACGGATCGCTCTATGATCCAAAGGATCTACTCCAAAAGGTTTTCAGGAAGGGATACAACCCTTCAAATTACATCGAGTACCTTGAAAACAAGTATCTGAGCTAGTCTCACAAACTTCTCTTATGGGGATTTAAATATTGTCCCGCATATTATTCATCCGTGGGTCTGTAACTCAGCTTGGCCAGAGTGGGAGGCTTTTAACCTCTAAGTCGGGGGTTCAAATCCCTCCAGGCCCACATGCTCACGTTTTTATTGCTTAATTCCAAAGGATTAGTGCTTAACATGGACGAAATCAAGCTCGAAAAGATGAAGAAGCTGCGTGCGCTAAAGCTCGAGCCTTACCCTTATTCTTTCAATCAGACCCACCACGCGCAGGAGATAGAGGAGCACTTTGCAAAGCTTGAGGGAAAGAAGGTGAGCGTCGCGGGAAGGATAGTCGGAATGAGGGAGATGGGGAAGCTCTACTTCATCGACCTGCTAGATGGTAGCGGAAAGATACAGCTGATTGTGAAGAGCGATGATATTGATTCAAAGTCGCAGGAGACCCTAAAGCTAACCGACACAGGAGACATTGTGGGGGTTGAGGGAAAAGTTGCGAAAAGCAAAAGAGGTGCAACAAGCATTGAGGTTGCAACCATGCAGATTCTTGCAAAGTCGCTCAGGTTCCTTCCGGAGAAGTTCCATGGACTAACTGATGTTGAGACAAGATACAGGAAGAGATATCTGGACTTAATTACGAATCCTGAAGTGAGAACGATATTCAAAAACCGCGCAAGGGTGATAAAATACCTGAGGGACTTCCTTGATGAAAGGAACTATCTTGAGGTTGACACGCCGATCCTCCAGGCAATCTACGGAGGAGCAGCTGCAAAGCCGTTTGTCACGCACCACAACTACCTTGACAGCGACCTTTATCTTAGGATTGCGAACGAGCTTTACCTGAAGAGGATAATCATCGGCGGAGTGGAGAGGGTCTACGAATTTGCAAAGGACTTCAGGAACGAAGCAGTTGACTCGAACCACAATCCAGAGTTCACGCAGCTCGAGTTCTATCAGGCTTACGCCGACTACAATGACTTCATGAAGATGGTTGAGGAGATGCTCAGTGGCCTAGTGAAGGAGATAAACGGCTCCCATGAAATAGAGTACCAGGGCAAAAAAATCAACTTCAAGCCTCCTTTCAAGAGGATCTTGCTTGTTGATGAAATTAAAAAGAAGTCGGGAATTGACATTTCAACAATGGATGACAAGTCTGCCCTGAAAATTGCAAAGGACGAGAAGCTTGAAATCCCGGTGAAGAATGCATACCATGTGGCTGACGCACTCTTTGACAAGTATGTTCAGCCAGAGTTAATTGATCCTACATTCGTTGTCGATTTCCCGGCCTACATGTGCCCGCTCACAAAGGACAAGAGGGGCAATCCAAAGCTCAGCGAGAGGTTTGAGATGTTCATCGCAGGCAAGGAGGTAGGCAACTGCTACTCGGAGCTCACCGACCCAGTGGAGCAAAGAGCAAAGTTTGCGGAGCAGGAAAAGGAGAGGAAAAAGGGAGATGATGAGGCGCCTCCAATTGACGAGGACTTCCTAGAGGCAGTTGAGCATGGAATGCCTCCGCTTGCGGGGATAGGACTTGGAATTGACAGGATAGTGATGATACTCTCAAACGTGCCGTCGCTAAAGGAAGTGATCCTCTTCCCTACCGTAAAGCCAGAGAAAAAGTGATTGCAGCTTCTACCCTTCTTTTGTGTTTTCCTCCTGTTCGACAAGGGCCCTAACCTGTTTATATCTCTTCCTTAAGGTTACTGCGCTGGTGGAAGAGGCAGCCGAAAGCTCTTCTTGTGTGCAAATATAGTTATGCCTAATGCAGGCGATGTACAGCGCTGAGCCTACAAGAGCATTTCGATCTTTCCCCTCCACGAAATCCTGGAATTTCTCTAGCACAAGCAGGATGTTTAGAGCCTCTCGCTCAACTATAGGAGGAACGCCCGCCTTTGCCGCAATCGCAGGAAGAAATGCCTTCGGAGGAAGGAAGTTTTCATTTGGGTTTTGCTTTGCAGTGGCGGTGGTGAGCTTTAGCTCTTCCATTCCTTCCAAGACAGTACGATAGGCGCCAAATAGGTGCTTTGGACGCACATTTGCGCTTTTTGCAAAAGAGGTTAGGTTGGTGTTCACATTGTGAACCTTGCACACATGGTACGCGCACGCGGCCACAATCAGGTTTGCTGGCTTGCCCTTTAGCATCTTGTTGGTGAGCAAAGTGGCGTAGAGACCGACGCTCTCCTCCATGATCAGGTTTGAGAAATTGGCCTTGGTCTTTAGGCTTGAGAGCCTGTCGTATGCCCTCTTTACTGCAACCTCGTGCCTGTCAAAGGTTATCCTGTTGTCCCAGCGCTTTAGCCTAAACATGGTCTGTGAGACTGAGATCGATAAGGGCTTACCAAATGCATCCTTGTTTGACTTGTCTATGGTAGAGGTCTTTCCAAAAAGGACGTTGTCGCCGCCAAGGTAGACTTTTCCATTCTCGTCTGGAAAGATAGTGGCCTGCTTATCCTCCACTTTCTCAGGAGAGACGTATCCGCACGTCCCGCAGAACTCCTCCCCTCTTGTGGAATCGCGAATGAGAGGGAGTAAAACGCCTTTTTTTACTGACTCTATGTGCAGCTCAAGAGTGTGATTTTGAGTGAATTTTTGCGACATTCGTTCCACCTATTTCTAGCCTCTAGTTAAAATCTTCCCAATCTTCTCCTTCCTGTATCTTACCGTAACATAGTCCACCCTCGCAGCCTTTAGGATATCTAGACCCTTGCAACTTTCGCCGGTTGCCTCAAAGGCAAGGTGGAGCACGGTTGCGGAAAAGGTGCTTGGATTGCCCACAGGCTCTCCTGTGGCAAGATACCTTTCCGTGATCTCAAGTGCCTTCCTCTTTGTTAGCTCGCTGATCTTGCAGTTCTCAGCTATCTTTGAGATCATCTTTGTCGGATCAGCCACTTTCACCGCATATCCCAGCGCCTTGTCTAGCACCCTGATCGCATGGGAGAGCTCTTTCTTCTTAAGGTCGGCAACAGCCACGACCTCCTTCATGCTTCTTGGCACATCGCTATTTCTTGCGGCAAGGAAGATTGCGGCAGCAGCCATCACCTTTATCGGCCGATAGAGGGAAAGCTTTTTTTCTATCACAATATTGAACAGCTGCCTTGCCTCCAAAATAATCTGTTCATTAAGCCCGAGCTTTGCCCCGACGTGGTCAATTAGCGGCAGGCCCTTGAGGGAGCTTGGCGGGGTGTGAGCGTCCTGGTTGACAAGATTTTGGGTGCGAAGCAGCTTCTCAAACTGCGCCTTTGGCCTCTTCCCGTTGAAATCGTTTCCGTTTAGCAAGTTTAGGCGCCTTTCCTTGCCAAAAGACCTTTGGTGGACCTCCAAGAGAGGGATAATTTGGTGGACCCCGCTCTGCACTGCGCCGCAGGCGCTGCAAAGCAGCTCGCCCTCAACCTCGCTATCCACAAGGCTGCCCTTGCATCCCTCATTTGCATGGATGAATTCCTCAGATTCTCCAAGAAATATTGTGTGGTAATTAGTATGAGAATCCTGCTCCATTTCCAACGTAGCTATTGCCCTTGCCCGTTTTATAAATGCGGTTTAATGTTTGTTTATTTACGCGAAAGATTCAGCCCCTCACTTTCACCCTGCCAGGAACCTTGTAATCCAGCCCGAGCTTCTCCGAAAGCTCCCTTGCGCAGCGCCGCGTTGTAAACTCACCCTTTCCGCCAGCCTGCCTTATCTGCTTTTGGGTCAGGTTTATCCCAGCGCGCGTGGCGCTTATGTAGATGGCAGCACTCACAAGCGACAGAGGATCCTTGCCATCCCAGAGACTCTTTGAGTCTGCCTGCTCGATTATCCTGCAGGTCTCTCTTGAAACAGTTTCAGGAAGGCCTAGTCGGCTTGAGATAAGGGGAAGGTAGTTGATTGGCGCTTGAGCGGTGTTCGTGAGGTCAAGTCTTGTCCTTATCAGGACAGACGCACGCAGGATTGCCTTACCTGGAATTCCGGTGACCTTAGAGATTTGCTTTGCGGTCCTTGGTATCTGGTCTATCCTGCAGGAGGCGAGTATTGCCCCTGCAGCCAGGTTATTTATCGACCTGCCGCGCGCAAGCTTCTCCTTTGTGGCCTTGATGTATATTGTTAGCGCCCGAGCCTTTGCTTGCTCTGGAAGCCCTAGCTCCTCGCACCATGAGGTGATTAGAGGGGCAGCGTCCCTTAGGTTTTTCTCGATTGTAGTGCTCGTACCGAACCTGTTGTCCCAAATGCGCATCCTGTTAATGAGCTGTTTTACTTCAGGGGAAATTGATTTTCCAGAAAAATCCTTGTTCTCCGAACCTATCATTCCAGACTTGCCAAATGGGGCTATTGCAGGGCTGCGTCCCTTGTTTTGGTCTTTCCGGCTGTCATAGTCGGGAGAGAGATCAATATGCTGCTCCGGGAGCTTTTCAGCGCTTATGTATCCGCACTTGATGCAAACGCTCTCCCCTCGCTCGATGTCCTCCATCAAGCTGCCCTTGCACTCGGGGCACGAACTCTCATCGTGGCGGACAAGTTCTGAAAATTCTCCCTTCATAATTTCACTCTTATTACTTGATTTTGGCAGTGCGAGTCGATTACAAGCTCCCTACTCGCTTTCCTTTGGGCTCTTTATAAACTTTGGTCACTGCTTTGTTTTGCTAACGCCAAAATAGCGGAAGTTATGGATAATTTAAATACCTATTGCACCAATATATATTGCTAAATCTGAAAGAAGTTTTGACAAGCTTTTTAAGAGTGATTAAGTATAATTGGTAGCATGCCAGGGTGGCAGAATCCGGTAACGCGTGCGCCTGGAAATCCTTCCGGGAAGCGCATGGCCGCAAGGCCTTTAGGGTTCAAATGCATCATGCTGAAAATCCCTACCCTGGCGTAGCATGTTGAAAAAGAAAGTGTTGTAATGGCTGAAGAGAAACAAGGAAAACCGCAGATGATGAAGAAGGAGGAAACGAGCATCATTAGAATCGCGGGAAAGGACATCGCGGGTAGTTACAACATTCCAAAGGCGCTCAACCAGGTCAAGGGAATCGGGATAAACATGGCAAGGGCGATCTCGCTTGTCGCGGAGAGAAAGCACGGCATAAAGCACACCACGCAGATAGGAACTCTAGACGACGCCACAATCGAGAAGCTTGAGGCTATTATTAAGGAGCCAGCAAAGAACGGGATTCCATCATTTCTACTTAACAGGCAAAGGGAGCCTGAGACAAACCAGGACATGCACCTTGTCGGCTCTGACCTTATCGTAAAGGTAAGGCAGGAGATCGAGTCTGAGATCAAGAAGCAGTCATGGAGAGGATACAGGCACCAGTACAAGCAGAAGGTTAGGGGACAGCGCACAAGGTCGACCGGAAGGACCGGAGACACGATCGGTGTCATGAAGAGCAAGGCAGTCCCAGCCGCTGCGCCAAAGACAGACGAGAAGAAAAAGTGATTGAATGGGCGCTCCAAAGAAATTTAGAAAGACTTACGAAAAGCCATCCTTTATGTGGGAGAAGCAGAGAATCGACGAGGAGCACAAGCTCAAGGAGAGATTCGGGCTTCGAAACCTCAAGGAGGTCTGGATTGCGGCATCAGAGCTCAGAAGGATCCGCAGGAACGTTCGAGAGGTTCTCTCCGGAAAGGCTGACGCAGCAGTGGGCAAGGACATTATAGCAAGGCTTGCAAAATACAACATAGTTGCATCAACCGCAGCACTTGACGACCTTCTGGTCATCAACATTGACTCAATCCTAAACAGGAGGCTTCAGTCAATTGTCACAAACAAGGGGCTTGCAAAGACGGCAAGGCAGGCAAGGCAGCTAATTACCCACGGATTCATCGCAGTTGACGGAAAGAGAGTCACTGCTCCAGGATACATGGTCGCAGCAGGAGATGAGGAGAAGATTGCATACTACAAACCAATTGACCTCACCACAGCGGTTGTTGCGCCAGCAGCACCTGCAACAGAGAAGGCCGAGGAGGCAAAGGAGGAGACAGCAGTAGCCCAGTGATATTATGCCAAAGAAAGCACCAGCAAAGGTAGAAGCAAAGAAGCAGGAGCAGCAGAAGGCCTCAAAGAAGAGCGAGGTCTCGCTAGAGGCAGAAGTACAGGTTGCAGCGCAGAAGTTCAAGCCAAAGGGCACAAGATGGGGAGTTGCTCATATTTACGCTTCAAAGAATGACACAATCATAACGCTCACTGACCTTTCGGGGGCGGAGACGCTTGCGATTGGAAGCGGAGGAATGGTGGTGGACAATGACCACGAAGAGGGAATGCCATATGCAGCAATGCAAGCATCCTACAAGGTTGCGGCAAAGGCAATCGAGAAGGGAGTAACCCACATTAACATCAAGATTAGAGCTCCAGGAGGCCACGGAACAAAGACCCCGGGATCTGGAGCGCAGGCAGTAGTCAGGGCGCTTGCAAGATCGGGCTTTAGAATCGGAAGCATCGAGGACGTAACCCCAATTCCCACAGACACGACCAAGAGACCAGGAGGCAGGCGTGGAAGAAGAGTGTAATATTTTTTCTAGGTCTGGAAAGTATTTCCTTTATATATTTTAATTCCTACTTCCAGTCATGAAAAAAGCAGAGTATACAGAATCTGGACCACCTTACGCAGTTGTTAACTTATCAAAGATAGGTCTCAGATATTTTCGACTGCTAATCAAGGCAACCCCAGCATCTAAAACTAATTTAATAAATGAACTCTCAAATCATCCAAATGTGGGATGGATTTTTTCATCTAAAGGATGGTATAACTTAGGAGTTGGGATATGGGCAAATGATAACGATGAAATTAATAATATCAGCTCTTCAATAAGAAGGCTCCTTTTGCCAAAAGATAAAATTGTATATCAATCAGAACTGATTTCACTCTATGGATTTGGGACTTCAAGACCTATAACAGGCAAAAGCAAGGAAATGCGAATTATAGATTCGGTAGTAAAGCCGTTAGAATTGGATCCGATATCAATCGACTACTTAAAAATTATGACGTTGGACAGCTCTTTGTCTAAAAAAGAATATGCAAATATTTTAGGTACAAACACAAAGACAATTGAGAAAATATCAACAAATTTAATAAATTCAGGAATTATTGTAGGATACCAAGAGCGCGTAAATTATTCAGATAAATATTTCAAAGTCTTTGTTGACTCTGCAAGCAAAAAGCAGAATGCAAATTTGAACGAGTTTATAGAGGACCTTTGGGCAGATAAGAGATGTATATATTTCGAAAGAGCAAATGGAAAATATGATATTGAATTTGAGATAATTTTGAAGAATGAGCAAACTCTGAAGAAAGAATTTCTTAGAAATTTTTCAGATTATAAGTTCGGTGAACTTAAACACATTTACACAAATCTATATCCTTTAGGAAAGGTTGCCAATTTAAAAGAGATACAAGATGCGGTTTTGAAACAAAATGGAAAGATTGTAGATCTTAGAACTTCCAAATTATGGTATCTAGATCATGAAGGTGCTCAATCATATCTAGAAATTTACAAAGACAAGGAATATATGGAAGCGATGGGAAAAAATGAAATTGATCTTTATGATAAAGTTGTTGCATTTTTCAATAAAGAAAACTCAAATTCAATATATTATCTTGTGGATTTAGGAAGCGGTGACGGTTTGAAGGCAAAAATATTCATAAATAAGATGGGTGAAAAACGAATCAAGGCATATTTCCCAGTGGACATTCAACCCATAGAGCTTTCATATGCATTTAGTAATCATAAAGACGGAAAATATTCGACGCACCCTGTATTATTAGACCTTGAGAAAA